>CAITEH010000077.1 GCA_903891415.1 Candidatus Firestoneibacteriota bacterium | reverse complement strand
GAAATTAATGTAAATAAAAGCATGAAAGGCAAAACAAAAAGTGAAACTTGCTAATTGGCTATGGAAGGAGTTTTGGCAAACGCATTTATTTTTGCCCTGGTAGGATTGTTGCGTCTTGACAAACTTTTACATAGATGACAGAATGCAGAATAAGGAGCGCATATGAACAAACTTATTTTTTCTTGGCCGAACGGGAAGGCGGGGGCGCTGACTACAAGCTGGGATGACGGGACGGTCCATGACCGGCGGCTTGTGGCTATTTTCAATAAATACGGGTTAAAGGGGACTTTTAATATCAATAGCGGGGTTTTGGTCAATAGAACCAAAAAGATCATAAGGGACAATTATATTACGGCGAAAGAACTTTCCCGTTTATTCAAAGGACACGAAGTTGCGGTGCATACGGCCACTCACCCCGTCCTCTGGCGCTCGCCCGACAGCATGATATTTTCGGAGGTGGTCGAAGACAGGCGGGTTCTTGAAAGTTTAACCGGCTACCCGGTGCTCGGCATGGCACTGCCTTATGGCGGGCCAAATGACGAGCGCGTGAAAAAAGTACTTAAAGACGCTGGAATTCTTTACTGCCGGCCTGTTTTTCATGTTGAAAGCTTTGAATTACCGTCTGATTTGATGTACTGGCACTCCACCTGCCATCAAAGCACTGATTTTGTCCCGCTGTGGGATAAATTCCTTAAAAATCCCAACCCGGAAAAACTTTTCTATCTCTGGGGCCATAGTTACGAGTTCCCGCGGGATAATAACTGGGAGCGCATGGAAGATTTTGGAAAACTGACAGGGAAAAGAAAAGATATCTGGTACGCGACAAATATGCAAATCTATAATTATGTGACTGCCTGGCGAAACCTGTCCTGCTCCGTAGAAATGCAATCTATAGAGAACAAGTCCGCAACAGAGGTTTGGTTCAAGACGGATGGGAAGCTCAGGAAGATAGAGCCGGGACAGATTGTGAAGTTATAATGCTGGTCTCGAGGTAAAGCTGTCTATAAAAGTCCATAAAAGTCTGTAAATGTTCGTAAAGGTTTAAAATTGAGTTGTTTGAACGTTGAACGCAAAAAGATTTATAATTTTCTGCTGTCGTAGGCCCAGTGAAGGAGCGCCTGACGCTGGACAGGACGGCAGGTAAAATCTCCCCTGTCACAATGTTTCTTCAGTTGGGCAATATGCCGGGTAAAAGCCTTCCATCTTTTTATCTGCCTCTCATCGTCGATACATCTTCTGCCGCGATAGTACCGACAATACCACTGAAACCAGCCCCGCGGGTCTTCTTTGTAGAGCCAGCCCTTCTCCTGCCAGTAGGGAAGGGGTTTCGAGGCATTTACCTTAAAATAATTTAAAGCGGGGTCGTGAAATTTTGGAGAAAGTTTTACATTTGAAAACCAGGAGGCAGGAAATTCTTTTTTACAGTCAGTCAGATATTTTCCGCCAAAAACCCCGAGTCCGAGCAGCTCTTTCGGAGAAAGTTCCGGCTTGAAGCCCGCGTGAAAACTCTTCCCCTCCGGTTCGGTAAGATAATAGATAAAATTCTTTTGCATCTTATCAAAGACGGTTATCTTTTTTTTCATCAATTTACCAGAGTGAACGACACTTTCTTTAGGTCAACATCTCTTGAACTCGGGCCGGCGAGGAGTTCGAAGTCACCCGGTTCTACAACCCATTCGGCAGAAGCATTCACGAAAGCGAGTTGTTCATAGGGAAGCTCAAATTTTACCGTTTCTTTCCGGCCGGGTTTCAATATTACCCGCGCGTAGGCCTTGAGTATTTTTCTGGGCCAGGTCGCCGTGGTGGCCTTATCATTCAGGTAAAGTTGTACGGTCTCAATACCTTTTTTCTTTCCTGTATTTTTCACTTCAAGGCTTGCAGTTACCGTATCCCCTTCTTTGATTTTCTTTTTATCAATCAATAGTTTTCCATAACTAAAGGTGGTATATGAAAGCCCGAAGCCGAACGGGAAGAGCGGTTCCTGGGTTAAATCGGCATAATTTTTGTTATGCTGGCCGGGGACTCTGTTATAGTAAACAGGTATTTGCCCCGCGTGTCTAGGAAAAGATATTGTAAGCTTACCTGAAGGATTAACTTCTCCGAAAAGAACTTCTGCTATTGCGGTACCGCCAAGCATTGCCGGGTTCCAGGCCTCGATAACTGCGGCGCACCTGTCAATGATATCAGTAAGGATAAGGGGTTTACTGTTTATCAGCACAAGAACGACCGGTTTTCCGGTTTTTGCAATCTCATTAAAAAGCTGCTTTTGCGCTCCCATTAATTCAAGCGTGGCCGTGCTCTTAACTTCTCCATAAAAAGGGAGCTGGTCCCCCAGAACCATAACAACCACATCTGCTTTCTTTGCAGCCGCTACCGCTTCCCCTATCATTTCCGTGGAATCATCAATAATGTTACAGCCTTTCGCATAAAGAACCTTACAGCCCTTTTTCCCTTTAGCCTTTATGCCGTCAAGGACCGTCGCGATAGTTTTACGGGGATGAACCCCTGAAGAGGCCTGCCCGGTACCGAGCGCCCAGTCACCGAGTATTGCAAGCGAGTCATCGGCATTGGGCCCGATGACCGCGAGGGTTTTTAATTTTGCTTTATTTAAAGGAAGGAATGCTTTATCATTTTTCAGCAGTACAATAGACTCGCGCGCGCAAGAAAGCGCAACCTTGCGGTGTGCCGGGCACCCTATTACCTTCTTTCCTTTTTTTTCATCGGAAAAACGCGGGTCTTCAAATA
This sequence comes from Candidatus Firestoneibacteriota bacterium, assembly GCA_903891415.1. Classification (GTDB taxonomy): domain Bacteria; phylum Oederibacteriota; class D2-FULL-39-29; order D2-FULL-39-29; family D2-FULL-39-29; genus CAIYPD01. The sequence goes on along the minus strand of CAITEH010000077.1, from coordinate 1,266 downwards.
GTCCCAGCTCAAATTTCAGCGTAAGGACCCGCTTGCAGGCTTCGTCAATTAAGCTTTCCTCAAGTTGTCCCGCTTTAACGGCATTGATAGCGGCCTGATAAAAAGCCGGCGTAGACATTATAAGGTCGTTCCCCGCAATTACGGCGGCAGCCGATGCCTCCTCCAGTGTTTTGTAGATCTTTTGTTCATACTCCAGCCGCCCGACACAGTTCCAATCGGTGACAATTATCCCCTTAAAGCCCCACTCTTCTTTTAAAAGGTCAGTTAGTAAATATTTATTTATCGAACAGGGAACGCCGTCTATGGCCTGGTACGCCGTCATAAAAGAAGCACAGCCTTCCTTTGCCGCCCGTTCAAAAGCCGGGAGAAAGAAAGCTTTCATTTTTCTAAGTGACAGGTCTGCTTCCGAAGCGTCCTGGCCGCCCTGCGTTTCTGAGTACCCGGCAAAGTGTTTTGCGCAGGCAAGTATTGAACGCCGGTCAGTCAGATTTTTTCCCTGGTAGCCTTTAATCAAAGCGCTTGCAAACTCCCCTATTAAATACGGGTCTTCCCCGAAAGTTTCGCCTACTCTCCCCCAGCGCGCGTCCCGGGCAATGCAAAGCAACGGTGAAAAAGTCCAGTGAACTCCGGTATAACTCATTTCAAGGGCCGTGATACGCCCCGCGTGCTCAAGAAGCTTTGTATTCCACATAGAGGAGAGACCTATCTGTGTAGGAAATATTGTAGCCCCCGCTTTGAAGGAGTGCCCGTGAATAGCATCAATTCCCAAAATGAGCGGTATTTTAAGCCTTGTTTTCAAAGATAATTTCTGAACTCTGTCCGCATCCTTACCCAGGACCTGAAGCATGCTTCCGGGTTTGACCTTTCGTATCGTTTTTGTTGGTTCTCTTCTGCCGTCAGCCTGCACCATCTGCCCGACTTTTTCTTGAAGCGTCATTCTGGAAAGCAGGTCTTCAACCCGTGCTTGAACTTGTTTTGTTCTGTCTTTGTAAAATAATGTTTTTGAACTCATTTTTACCCCTTTTAATATTAAAGCATTAAAAACCGCTGTTTTTGTTTGATTATTTTAACACAAATTATATTCTTTGTTTAGTAGTTTTTCCGGTAAAGGGCTGGGTGGGATGAATAAGAACAAACTCTTTTGAGCAATAAGCCGCCTAAAAACAAAGGCGTCTTGTTTTGATAGGTAAGTATATTTTTGTCCTTCAATAGCCAAAAAAACGGCTATGAAGGTTTGCAAAATATTAACAATAGAACAATAGACCG
>CAITEH010000076.1 GCA_903891415.1 Candidatus Firestoneibacteriota bacterium | reverse complement strand
AATCTTAAAAAATTGACTTTGGAAAGGAGGAAGGCGTATAATTTAGGTGGTAAGGAGGTGTCAGGAAATGACTAAGCACACCTTAAACCCACTACTTGCTTATGAGCCAAAAGTTCCAAAAAGTCCTGAACCGTTACACAAGAAATATTATGTATGCTTTTAATATACCCAGCGCCACTCGCTTATTCCCGTCTTATTTTTCTGAGCAATTTTACTTAAATGCATTGAATATATGCCTATTACATAAATAAAGTCAACAAGCGGCCCAAAAGCAAAAAATAAAACCGCCATAAAAACGTACGAATACTCTTTTAAAATATATATGAATACGACATATCTGACCATCCCGAATATTATCGAATAAAGCAGCGTTTCTAAAGAAATAAATAACTTTACCCGTCCGCTGGAAGGTAAAGGAAGCAAAGATATCAGCATTACCAAAGGTATGATCATCCACCAACTGACTTGAAGTTTGATGTAAAGTTCAGAAAATGTTGTAATATTATAGGGAAACGCGTATGGAATAAAGATAAAATAGACAGCCGATATTAATATTATTAATATCACATAAACCAGGTAGGACACAATTGGTATGGCTATTTTTGAAAACAACAACAGTATTATTGCTGCCAAAGCCGCAATAAAAATATAAACAGCCTGCATAGTATCCGGATATTTGCCGGCCAGATCTAATAAGTATATATTACAAAATATATACTTCGCCTCTATGATTTTTGTATTTTTAATATTTAATACAAAGGATACCAATATATTCATATAATGTGTTAAAGAAGAAAACGAGATAAGAACCAGATCCAGAGGAAAAAGCAGTATTATTGCATGTTTCAGAATATCTCCATTCGTGCTTGTTATTCTATATGACCTATGCGGATATATAACATGTTTTGTGTTCAATTTTAGTATTGCGGGAATTTTAACCTGAAAATACTGCAAGTTAATAAGCAGGACTATTTTTATCCATACAAAACCGCAAATTACCAGAATAAATATATTCACTAAAAAGATGCCTCCATAAGGGAGACTGCTATTATAGATGACAGCCCACAATAGGCCCGCCCGCACAAAACCACAAGTAACAATAAAATTCAAGCGGAGGCAGTCAACTCTTGGAAAAATTATATCACATTGGTGCTCTGAATTCCCCAAAATAGTGGATGGTTTCTAAAAAAGTGAAAAACAACTCGGGATTCTTGTAAGTCATCCGTAAAAAGGCGGGATCATTTTTCTTCTTGAATTTTTTATTTTATCTCCATCCAGGAGATGACGCCTACACCAACCGGCACCAGTTTTGATATATTATTGCTAAGGAGAGGGTCGTAGGCAATATTAAAGGTGCCCGGAACAATACCTCCGTTAAGAAAAGTTTGGCCGCCAAAGGTTGTAAATTGGCCTATTGAAGAATTTCCTCCGGATTTATAAGATCTGCTGCCGCCCGAAAGCGCGCCCGAATAACCGTATATGAACCCGGAAATTTTCATGTCACTGCTGGTTTGAAAATAATTTGAATCTGAACTTCTCCAGGGATTCACATAAATATTATCTGTACATATAAGTGCTATAGCATCGTTATTGGGATTGCTTGTTGCCGGTACTGGAGCAGGTGTGGACGGATTGTAGGAATCATTTGTTGTTACAAATGTATCTCCTGAATAGATCATATCTCCAATAACTTCAATACTTTTTTGTGAGACTATCATAATCTTCTTATTAGTATTTGCCGTTCCGGAAACCACGGGTATCTGCCCGTATACTGCAACATCATCCGTACAATAAATTATTATGCCATAGGTGCTTTGCAAGGCCGCCAGATAATTAGTCGAACCCTGGAAAATGTCATCGGCGGAACCGGTACCAAAAGCGTTAATATTTATTTTAAGCCTGTTAGTATAGCCGCTGACTCCCACATCTATCTGTAGATTGGTGGCATTTGTGGAAGCAACATTCGCCCCATTCAGGGTATATGAAGGAAGATCCGCTAAACTGAGTATAACTTGTGCATAGTTGTAATATGTTGAGTAGGGAATCGGCCTTAGATTAACTTTTACTCCGCCATGAGCGGAGTCTAGCCAGGTTCCACCTGTTCTGCTTGCGGTTACGCAGGTATCATAAGAGCCGCTTGACGATAATCTCCCGACCTTGCCGTTCATTGTGGGGAAGGCGGGAGTTGACCAACCGGAGGCCTGAACAAATGAACCTGCGCACATGGTAACATAAGCATCCGAATAGAAGGGATTTGTTCCTCCACCGGAGAGGGTCGAAGAATTCCAGTAAATTGTGCCTCCAATGGACATTCCTGTTCCGTTACAATGATAGGGACCGTTAAAATTGGAACTGGAAGAAGCCCAGATGTCGTTACCTATTGTAAACGCGTTGTATTTGGCTAAATTAATTATAGAGAGATTTGCTTGAATATGCCTGGTTACGGGAACTTTTACTCCGGCACCGTATGAAATAATAGGGGTCGCAATAGCGTCAACAACATATCTGTTGTTGCCTTCAAGATCCAGAACCGGAGTGCCTCCCGATCTTAGCAGATCACAGGTAACAGGCACAGTAAGGGTTCCTGTTCCGGCAGTCACCGTATAATTTTTGGAAATCGGGAGCGTGGCGCCGATAATGTTGATCTGTCTGTTTGAAACATCACTAATAAACTGATTAATACCGGCATCCGCGGCTTGGACTGCAATATCCGTTGCTTTGCGGCTTCCTGAGGCATTGGTGTTCATTTTGCTGACAATAGAATATACAATTATCATCATCACTGCTATGATTGAAACTATCCCGACTACCATAAATGTTGTTTGGCCATAATTCCTTTCACATTTTCTCATAATGTCCTTACCGTTATATCAGAAGGTATTTCTTATTGAGATAGCAGATGTTAGAGACAATGTTTCCCGTCGTCCCGACTTTCCTCTGTCAGCAACCGAAACAGTGACACCTACACATATCATATAGTAAGTATCATCATAATAAAATGCAACATCGTCAAATCTAAAAGTCGAGTCTGCCAGAAAAGCGGATATCCCGCCGCCAAGCGAAATAACCGTCGGAGTTTTCCTGAAGTTGTCAAAATCAAAAATAACAGGAATTGCAGTATACGTCGTAGTTCCTCTGGTCAGGCGCTGCAACATTATGTTCTTCCCATTGTAGGTCCCGAGATAATAATCTATTCTGTCATCCGAAGCCCGGTTTGTCGGATTGGTTAAACTGGGGATATAAAAACTTATCGGGCTTCCTGAAGTAGGATGTAAAGTAGTATCAGGAGTGCAGGTGGGAGCTTGAGATATTTCTCTTATCTGTTTTTGAACACTTCCAAGAGATGCGATAGCAACTTGCGTTACTTTTATTTTGGCATCCATTTTGGTATAAGACCTGTATATTTGTAAAAAAAACATAGAAACCATGGAGCCCAACAAACCCACAAGAGCCACGGTAATAGCTGCTTCAACAAGTGTAAAACCGTTTTTACGCCGGATCATTAGCACTTTTTCCAACTCCCTCTATCTATTAATAGTATTGCTGATAACTACTGGCATATATGGGTCATTTACTTTAGAAACACTGACACTAACTGTCCAACCAATTGCTTGCCCACCTGCAGTATTCGTAGGCAGGAGCGAGCTGGTAATAATATACCCTGGATGCGAGGCTGTCGTTACCGGGGAACCTGCGGTTGAATCCGGATCAGTGAAGCCTATGAGAGATTTAAGAGTTACTCTTGACAAAACAGCATTTGGGTTGGTGGCCGTTGTTGCGGCCTCCGTTGTCAGTTCATTTGCATAAACAGTAGCAGCATGAGAGGATGTATTTTGTACATATTTAATAGAAATAGGTATGCTGGAACCATCGTCGGCAGCAGTCATAATTTTTGTTAATTGCTGCCAGGCTGACGTTGGACCAACAACTATGTTTGAGTCGCCGCCCGGCGTTGTAAACCACATTTTATCGTTTGTATCTATGTAGACCCACAATCTGATATAGTCTCCCGGCTGGCTGGCTGAAGTATTAATAGTCCTGCTTAAACTTATTGGCGTGGTACTCGTTGTAGATGTTATTCTATAACTTTTGGGAGTAGATTCTTCAGAATAAGGCGTGGGAGTATGCGGGGTATTCTGTATGGTCCCGGTTCCACTGGACAAAGTCCAGCCTGATGTAGACGAACAATTATTTATTACCGTTACTGATGAATTGTTTACCACTCCTGTTTGTTCTATTTCAATAGACAAATGTCCTGTAGATGTATCTATTGCCGTAAGTGGAATAGAGCATAATTTTCCGTTTGGCGGGACAAGATCGCTGGCTATGTAACTTGCCTTTGTTATCCCATTTACTAGAACTCTTTGTGTTCTTGCTTTCGTCGCATAATCTATCATTGTCAATTCAAGAGTTGCAGTAATCCCTGTTGGACAATTGAGTGTAAATGCTATGTCTCCGGGAACATTTTCGTTGGCAACAGTCCTGGCTGCCGGGTCACACCAACAGGGAGTTGAACTTCCAAAGCCGGGGTTGCTATAGGTACCTCCTGTAAGAGTATATGAATAGCCGGTGTTCTGGGTTACCATGGAATTAATTGTGCAATCAATATCAAGTTCAGTTACAGCAGGAATACTTACGATACTTACAGAGAAAGATATAACGCCTGTGGAAGTATTAACATTTGGAGTATAAATAGGAAAGCTGACGCCCGGTAAAAAATTTTCCCCTTTTACCGACTTCCACTCTTCGAGACGTTCTGTTGCCATAGTCGTTTTTATTGCCATTTGATTAGTTCTTATATTTGCCTTGAAATATTGATAAAAAGTCCGTGTTGTGGACATAAGAATAATGCTTATCACAAAAAATGTAATTATTAATTCAACCAAGGTTAGCCCGCTGTTTTTCTTTAAACTTTTTGATTTCATTTTCTCCCTCAATTACTGTTTTATTATAGCAAATTTTCAGGGGTTTTCAAGTTATTTAAGGCTTACTCTCCCTCGCATTATCTCGGGTGGAGCAAATTGGCAGGAAAAGAAAAACTCCGTAAACTTTTAAGGCCTTGCGGAAGAAATGTGCTAATCATAATTAGTAAGTTGTGAAGGAGTTTCCTTTTGTATCTGTAGCCGTACTGTTTGCAAATACAGCACCCGCATACGCAGACGCTGCATTTGTTACATAGGCCCAACCCGTTCCGGCAGCAACAGGAATACCGGACGCCCCGGTTACTATGGTTGAGTTTCCAAGCGGCGTTGCTTTTGCAGGCGGAATTGGGTATAAATAACTCGTAAATGAGGTTGTCAGATCCCCCGGAAATATTCCTTCCTTATCAGTATAGTATATTGCAATTGCTGAACGTATTGCTGTAAGATTGCCTTGCGTTGCACCTTCTCTTGATTTTTCTAGCATATTCGCGAATTTTGGGATTGCAATAGCCGCGAGAATTCCCATAATTGCCACAACTATCATAAGTTCGACAAGAGTAAATCCCTGTCTAACTTTTTTTGTTTTTTTAAAACTATAGAGCATGGGTTATCCTGTGCTAAGTACTTTTATATTTCCGATACTTATTATGATACCTTTTTAACCCTGCTAGTTTATATCATTATTTAAGAGTTTAAGCGCAAGTGAATTAGGCACGAATAAAGCCGTTCCTTCCTCGTATTCCATTTTAACTCCACCGAGTGCGTATCCGGCATCTTATTGCTGTTTTACTTCTTTTCCATCTTTATAATTAATTTCCTGAATTATTTTTCCGTTCTCATCGTATAACTTATGTTTCCCTTCCGGTTTGCCGTTTATAAATTTTCCTTCCATTTGCAATTGTCCATTTTCGTAGTAACCTCTTTGCATTCCTTCTTGTTTTCCATCATGGAAACTACCTTCTGCCAGTAATTGGCCGTTTTCATGGTATACTCTCTCCATTCCTTCCAGTACACCATCCTTAAAATATTTTTCCCGTAGCAGCTTCCCGGACTCATAATAACCCGTCATCTTTCCTTCTTTTTTACCATTCTTATAATTGGTCTTTTCTTTTAGTTTTCCGTTTTCATAGTACCACTTTTCTGTTCCTTCTTTTTCCCCATTCTGATAATTACTTTCTGCTTTTAGTTTTCCGTTCTCATAGTACGCTTTAGTTATTCCTTCTTTCTTCCCTTCCTGATAATTACTTTCCACTTGCAGCTTTCCGCTCTCATAATATATTCTTGTTATTCCTTCTTGCACTTTATTCTCATAAGCAGCTTCCGCTTTTAGTAATCCATTTTTATAATAGGTTTTTCTGATATTTTTCATAATGCCCTCTCTTCTTTCTTTTCTGAGTCGAAATTTACCGGAAAAACGAAGTAACCATCTATCCGGCTTAAACACCTGACCATAATAACATAACTTGTCACAACCTTTTTATTAACTGTCAGCGGTAAATATTATACCTGGTTTCTTGACGTAATCCATTCAAATTATCAAGATAAACTTTTTTTATCGTATTTTCAAGCCGTTGCCGCTCTTGAGGATCCAGATCAAAGAAAGCACTGCCGAGATATTTTTCTTTTTGTTTTTTTTCTTCACGGACAATATCGGCAGGAACATTTTTATAAATTGCGTCTTCAAAAGTGAAAGTTAAAGAAACAGGTGTTTGAATAATAAGTTTTTCGGGGGTTACAAGAGCGACACCGCCGGAGGAAATATCAACTATTTTTCCGACATGATTCTTATCATTTAAAATATCATAAATTTGCACCGGCAACATAACCCTGACGCGTATTTGTTTTCTTTTATTTTCAAGTACCATATGATAATTATATATTATTTTCGAACATTGTCAATCTGAAAACTACAATACATAATAGTATTTAAATTGCCGGTAGAAATACTTTATGGAAAAATAAGTACGGAAAGCAAAAACTGCCAACAAGGTAATTTTAAATAATTTCATTATGGCATAAAAAAACTCCCGCAAAGCCCTATACCTTGCGGGAGTAATATGCTCGTTATAAGTATTTAGTAAGTTGTAAAGGAACTTCCTTTTGTATCGGTTCCCGTGCTGTTCGCGAATACATAACCCTGGAACGGCATGGAAGTCGGATCGGTGATATAGCACCAGCCGGTGCCGACAGCTGACGGGATCGTGGTTGCCATAACCACCACCGTTGAGTTACCGAGCGGGGTAGCTTTCGCGGCCGGGATCGGATACAAATAGCTTGTGAAAGCCGTGGTCAAATCGCCGGGAAAAGTGCCTTCTTTTTCAGAATAATAGATAGTTACCGCCGAACGTATGGCCGCCAGGTTCCCTTTAGTGGCGCCTTCTCTTGATTTTTCCAGCATCTGCGCGAATTTGGGTATCGCTATGGCTGCCAGAATCCCGATGATAGCTACAACTATCATCAGCTCAATGAGCGTGAAGCCCTTTCTTTTCATCTGTTATTACCTCCCCGAGTAAAATTATAGCAGTTGATTTTATCAGAAATTAAACAATATTGTCAAGTATTTTTTTCTTTTTTCTATTGTAATTGAAAGATTTTTTCAGGCATGCTATAATCCGCTTATGAATTTCATCGACCTGGTAAAAGCAAGATATAGCTGCAGAAATTTCTCCGGAAAGCCGGTTGAAAGGGAAAAACTGGACCTGTGCCTTGAGGCGGCCCGCCTGGCACCCTCGGCCTGTAACTCCCAACCCTGGAAATTCCTTATAATTGATGAGCCCGTCCTTAAGGATAAGGTTTGTGCCGCGGCCTTTTCGGGACAGTATGCCTCCAATTCCTTCGGCAGTAAAGCTTCCGTAATTGTTCTGGTTATTTCAGAAAAAGGGACCTTTATGGCAAGGGTGGGCGGCCTGGTCCGTGATACAAAATATTATCTGATAGATATAGGTATTGCCGCGGAACATTTTATGCTTCAAGCCGCCGAGCTGGGCCTGGGCGCGTGCTGGATGGGCTGGTTCAATGAAACTCCGCTAAAGAAAATATTAGGCCTGCCGGGCTCCGCAAAAATAGATATCATATTCCCGGTCGGCTATCCCGCACAGCCAAACCGCGAGAAGCAAAGAAAACCGCTGAACGAAATTTCAAGTTATAATAAGCTCTAAGCCGGAAAGACCGCATGCCAGTTAAAAACCGCCTGTTATTTCAAAGAATGCCACAGTTAATAGCGATCAGCAAACAAATATAGCTGACAGTTTTTTTGCTGTCATTGCGAGGAATGCGGCGTTAGCCGCGATTAGATGACGAAGCAAACTAGAATATACCTTCAACACAAAATACTGTAGTTGTTTATGGGTTTGCTTCGTCGATAGCTCCACCACAAAGCGTTGGTGGATCTACGACCCACCTATCGGTGGACTCCTCGCGATGACAGAAGGGCCTATCAGCTATTTTTTCAAAAGCTCTGCCTCGAAGCACTGGTGGATCAATGACCCGCCTATTGGCGGGCTCCTCTTCAGGTGGGATGAGATTTCAAAATACCTTCACTTCTTCTTGCGGAGCCTTAGGACTATATCGTGCGTAAACTCCGGTAATTTTATCCTGGTCTCCCGGCTGCCGGTCAAAGTCCTCCGGGTTGAATACCTTCCTGTCACCGGCGAATAAAAAGCAAGTTCATAAACTCCCGCGGGTAATTCGCAGGTAATTGAACCGCACAGGGGCTTTCCATACCCTTTTTCCTCGAGCTCGCGCTTATCCACGAGATAGATGTTATAGTCTTTTCCCTCCACCGCCAGGACAAACGGCAGGGTAGGGGACGGATATTTTTTCACTATCTGCGGTACCGGCCTCGCGTTAACAAGGTCTATTGAATGGATATATTCCGAAAGATGCTTCATCCAGGTACGGATATATTTCTGAGCTTCAGGGGAACCTGTTTCACGGTAATTGACTATTGAAAAATCAATATAATCATAGTGGGCGCCCCCAAAGAGCGCGGCCCACGCGCGTTTGCGGTGTATCAGCCAGGCAGGCAGGTCTTTATAGCAGCTGGCAGAATTATCCTCATCAAAATTAAGCGGTTTTTTTTCAGGGTAGGTATCCAGGCAATAATCCCGTATCCGTTCCAGCCTGAGCTTTTTTTTCATAAATTCCCCGTGGTCATAGCTTTTTCCGTCATAACTGGTGTTGCTCCAGAGGTGGGAGGAATGCATATTTACTATGTCCACCGGAAAATCCCGGAAAGACCTTGTGGTCGGCTGTTCCCAGGGAAAATAAACAAAAGCTTCCTGCCCGGAGATAAGGTGTTTGTTTTTGAGCCCGGCTTCTGTCCTCCGTATCTCCCGTGCAACGGTTTTCAGCCAGGCGTTAACTTCTTCCACGCTCGGGCTTTCCGGCAGGTTAAATCCGCCGCCCGGCTCATTGCAGAGCTCATATATTATGTTATCGTACCTGTTCGTCTCCAGCAATATTTTATGTAAATACGCCTTCTGGCGTTTAAAAAGCTCCGGATGCCGGCAGGTGATATATTCCGCCCATTTGATATCTTTCAGTCCGTTAATATTGTTTTTTGGATGCAGCGGATTAAGATTCCAAACTTCATCGCAATAGGTATTGCTGAACAAGGTCACTTCTACGATAATTCCGTATTTTGAGGCAAGCGACAAGAATCCGTGCAGGCGTTCGAAAAATTCCGGGTTCCACACATCCAGGTCGTATTGAGGTTCCCCGTCAAGCGCTTTTCCCGGGCCCACCCGTTTAAACGGCGCCACGTAATCGGGCGACTCCGGCTTGCAGGTGGAATAGGGATTATTTGCCAGCTGCAATTCCCGGAAAAGCGTGAAAAGACGGGTCAGGGTTATCTTCTTTTTTGCGGCGTCGGCCAGGTATTTTTCAAAGAGAAAAGGGCGGTTCATGACCGCGCCATAGTGCTCCGTGGCTGTTACCAGTACAAGCGGCTTGCCGCGGAATTCGAAAAGCTTGGGGTTTTCCGGATGGAGACGGATGGGTTTTGTCATTGCCTGGCTCCTTTGCAGTTTTCTGCAATGCCAATTATAACAAACTGCAAAAGATTTTCAAGTTATTTCAGGGTCAGTCTACCCTGTTCCCTTTGACCCCGATAGTAGCTTCTTTCATGGCAATATTTTTACCGGAAGTTTCTATAGCTTTTTCGACGGCTTGCAGGAGCCCGAAACAACAGGGGACTTCCATATGCGCTACCGTTACCGTTCTTATTTCGTTGTCTTTTATTATTTGCCCGAGCTTTTCCGCGTAGAGTTCGTTATCGTCCAATTTAGGACAGCCAACTAGGACAATTTTTCCCTTAAGCAGGTCCTGATGGAATTTTGGATACGCAAAAGGCACGCAGTCCGCGGAAACTAAAAGGTCCGCGTCCTTAAAATAAGGCGCGTGGACCGGCGCCAGCATTATCTGGACCGGCCAGTTCTGTATTTCCGGTGTCAGGTCTCCGGTTTCTTTTTTGTCATTCCGCACGCCGGACTTTCTAAGGTCCCGCATCTTTGATCCGGGACACCCTCCGCCTGAGGCATTTTCTGAACCTCTGTGCCTCTGTCCCTCCGTACTTCCGGCGTCCCCGTGAACAAGTTCGGGCACGTTTATTTCCGGGTTATGTTTTGCCAGATAGTCAATAGCTTCGCGGAGCAGTTCCTTCTCTCCATGCCCTTTAAGGTGGAGCAGGTGCGCCTTTATGGTATTTTTACCGTGCGTGACAATATTCGCCATAACTTTACTTTCATCATACTTTTCCGCTTCTCTTTCTTCTATTATTATGGCGCCTTCGGGACAATGCCCGAGACAGGCCCCCAAACCGTCACAGAAAAGGTCGGAGATCAGCCGCGCTTTATTATCAATTATCTGAATAGCTCCCTCGGGACAGTTAGGGATACAGAGCCCGCAGCCGGTGCATTTTTCATTTATTATTTTTATTATTTTTCTTTTAGCCATGGTTATGGCCTCCTTCAATTATTTCTTTCAGTGTTATCCGGTCCAGGACCAGGAAGGCATGCTCCTCGATCTCTCCCAGCTTTTTGCTTAAATAGCAGGTTTTCCTGTTGGGGCATATTTTTTTCTTAAAGATACATTCGTTCAGGCATACCGGGCCCTGGAATATATTTACCAGCCCGGTAAGTTTTATTTTTTCCGGAGCTTTGGCCAGCAGGAACCCGCCCCCGGGGCCCTTGCGTGAAGCAACCAAACCGTGCTTCCCCAGGGACTGCATTATCTTTCTCATGAACGGCCAGGGTATTTTCAATTCCCGCGTAAGTTCCGCGGCGGAAGTTTCCTGATTTTTTTCGGCAAGATATTTTAGCGCCCGGACCGCGTAATCAGTGCTTCTGGCTATCAACATCTTCGTCCTCCTCTGCTGACATATGATACCATGATAGTATCATTTTGTCAAGGAAAAACACGGCCTTTTAAGAATATTATTATGAACCTCTCAGGGCCTACGCGGCTGTGTAAAAATGTAGTTGCCTGATTCATCAGGCGCAATTGGCAAGCTTGATATCATGCCTTAGGCAGATCCGCCTCAAGCGGAAATCGCAACTACAACATATTGTGGTGCCTTAAAGTAATTCCGAACTTTTGGCACAGCCTCTAGAAATTCCTAATGACGGTACTTTTCGTGATTTTGTAGTTGTCAGATTTATCGGGCGCTTTAAAACCGCTCAATAAATTGAGCAACTACAAGAAGAATTATGCACTTTTCCTTTTTTGAGGAATTTCTGCACAGCCTCTGAAGGGATGCGAGCCACCTATACCCCGGCACCTAGGGCCTAGGGCCTGGAACCTGTATTTCCGGCAGCTCTATCATCTCTAGAGCGTCATTGGGACAGCGGTGCAGGCACATACCGCAGCCGACACACTTATCCTCATCCAGTTCCAGCCCGCCGCCGCTGTTGAGCCGGTAGGCGAACATCTTGCAGATATCATGGCATATCTGGCAGCCCGCGCCGCAGCCGCAGGCCATACAGCGTTCTGCTTCTTTAACCGCCTGTTCTTTTGTCAATACTTCCGTATAACCGCGAAAATCTTTTACCCGTTTCTCCGGGGCCGCTTTTGTTTCTTTTTGCCTCATAAGCCGGGGTTCCCCGCCATGCCGGATAAGCACAGCATCCTTGACGGCCGGAACCTTTGCCGGGTCATATTCCAGAAAAGCTTCTTTGCCTGAAAGATATTTGTCAATAGAAACGGCCGCGCGCTTTCCAAGAGCGACAGCGCTGATAACATCTTTCGGCCCCAGCACGCAGTCCCCGCCGGCATAAACACCTTCCAGAGAAGTCCGGCAGGTATTTGCATCAGCTTCGATGACGCCATTTTTTGACATCTTAATTTCCCCGAAAACAGCTTCCTGCCCGATGGCAAAGATAAGGGAATCGAGTTCCAGCTCAAATTCTGTCCCGGGCACTTCAACAGGTTTTCTTCTGCCGGTAAGGTCCTTTTGTCCCAGCACATAATTTAAGAGGCGTACTGACTTTACCCTGCCCTTTATTATATTAATTTTCTTTGCGGAAACAAGATACATGATCTTTATTCCCTCTTCCTCCGCTTCCCAGACCTCTTCTTCAGTGGCCGGCATTTCGTCCCGGGTCCTGCGATACAGGACAAAAACTTCTTTTGCTCCCAACCTTCTTGCCGTCCGGGCGGAATCAATGGCGGTAAAGCCGCCGCCGATCACGGCAACTCTATTGCCCAGGCCGGGTTTTTGCCCGTTTGCAGCATTTTTTAAAAATTCTATGGCGCTGAAACAGCCCCGGGCGTCTTCCCCGGGTATCCCCGGCTTGATACCCCGGGCCGCGCCTATACCAAGAAAGAAGGCCTTAAACCCGTCTTTTTTAAGGGAAGCAAAATTTATATCTTTTCCAAATACTTTACGGGTCAGGATCTCTACCCCCATTTTTTTTATAGTATTAATTTCCTTATCCAGTATTTTTTCTTCCAGCCGGAAAGACGGGATACCGTAACGGAGCATGCCGCCGGCTTTTTCCTGAGCTTCAAAAACAGTCACTTTATATCCGGCCCGCGCCAGGTCATACGCGGCGGCAAGGCCCGCGGGCCCCGCGCCGATAACCGCAACCTTTACGGAGCCGGCTTTTGCTCTCTTTTTTATCGTCAGGGGTTTCCAGCCTTTTTTATCAGCCATATCCATAACGAACCGTTTGAGCGCCCGGATCATGACCGGCTCATCTTTAAGCCCGCGCGTGCATTCGCTTTCGCAGGGATGATCGCAGATCTCGCCGCAGATCGCCTGGAACGGCGAGCTTGACATTATGAGCTGGTAAGCTTCCTTGAACTCTTCCCGGGCTATTCTGCTTATATAGGCCTGGGCCGGAACGGAGTTAGGACAGGCGGAAACACAGGGCGCGGCCGGCCGGGATTTTTTCAGGCGGGCATGGCCGTCATAAATAGTAAGTTTCGGGGCAGAAGTAATGACCGGTACCAGCAGGTCCCGCATCTCGCGGAAACTCTTGTAGCCCTTTTCTTTCATATATTTTTTAACACCGTGGATAAACTCGGGCATGAACCCGAAACCGTAAATTATTGTGGCGGCACAAATTCCCACCAGGTCGGCGCCGCACATGGCCATCTCTACGGCATCATTCCAGGTGGTAACCCCGCCGGGGGCCGTCAGTATCCTGTCCGGGCCGACCGCTTTTCTGATCTCATATACGTCCCGGAGCGCCAGGGGTTTAAGCCAGGGCCCGTTCATACAGGCCATGCCTATTTCCTTCTGGAGGTAATACATTGAGCGCGAGGGTGCATCAAGGTTTATGGGGGGCACGCCCAGGCGGTTGGCAGTCCCGCCGACCGCGTCCGCGCCGGCCTCAAAAAGCGCCTTTGCTATTTCCGCCAGCTGCCCGCCTTCCGGGGTTAATTTTACAAAGAGCGGCACCTTCAGGGAGTTTTTAACGGCGCAA
Source organism: Candidatus Firestoneibacteriota bacterium (assembly GCA_903891415.1). GTDB lineage: Bacteria > Oederibacteriota > D2-FULL-39-29 > D2-FULL-39-29 > D2-FULL-39-29 > CAIYPD01. Next base: position 9,208 of record CAITEH010000076.1, on the reverse strand, counting down.
ACAATATCGGCGGCAATTTTCTTTTGCTTGCCCATGCTGGCCCCGGTCTTGGGTCCGCCGGTGTCCACACCGGTAACTTCGACATTAAAGGACATATTGGGACAGCACATATTCAGTTCAATTATATCCGCGCCCGCGGCCTCGCATTGCCGGGCCATTTTGACCCAGCCCTCCGGCCCGTCTTCCCCGGCATAAGTTATGTTGGCGTAAAGCACGAGCTCCGGGGTGCGTTTTTTTCCGAGCTCAATAAGTTTCAGTAATTCGTCAAGCAGAAGCCGTTTTTCAGCCGTGAAGGTAAGAAAATTTTTATCGGGATAATAGCCGTAGCGCGGTTTGCGGTTGATATAGGGAAGAGGGTAGACCGTGAGTTTCAAACTGGCTCCGCCCCAGCCGCAGTCGCGTATCTTCTCGAGCTGCTCAATAGTCATGGTGGTCGGGCCGGAGGAAACATAAAAAGGATTCCTGAAATTAACCCCGCAAATATTTACAGGCAGCTCAAAGTCTTTATATTTTTTCATGACTTTACGTTCCTTTTCACAGTTTTTTGCTGTAACTCTTCATGATTATATAGTATGGCTCTTTTTTTGTAAAGAATTTTATCCCCCGCAGAAATTCTCCGGGAAGGGAACGTTTTTCGCGGCTTCATTTTTCTATTAGTATGCCCTGCCTCCTGTCCAAAGGAGCGTTAATTTTTAATTACCCTGTAAATATGGACTTCCCAGCGCTTGAATTCGTCTTTAAATTTTCCCGACTCATCAATATCAAGTATGCGGTCTTCCCCGAGCACCTGGACTTTCCCTGCTTTGCTGACTCCCTGCACCTGAAAGGCCCCTGTGGTTTCGTCCCCCATTCTCGCGGCTACCGAGAAAATATAGGTTTCCCCATTGTATTTCTTTGCCATCAGGTCTATGGGAACCGAGTCATTGCTCGAAGCAACAGAGGCGCCTTTATATTCCGGACCGTTTATTACGGGGGCCAGTTCTGTTATCTGCGCGTTTATTTTTGTTATGTTCTCCAGCTGCATCGGATCTTTAAGCAGGGCATCCTCTACAAACGGAGAAATATTGTGGGCAAAATAAACGATCCCGTTGCTTCCGTGAATTATGGAAAGCCAGATCTCTGTTTTTACCTCTTCCGGCCTGGGCTTTCTTTTCTTTCCGGTGTAGCAGGGACCGATCGCGTTAAATCTTGGTTTTTCGACGCCGGCCCATTCCTTTATTCTGTCCAGCCCCTTTCCATGGTACCATAAGGCATCATCACCCACGCTGGCCGTGGGATAGATATCAAAGCCCACCCAGTCGCAGGCTTTCATATATCCCGGGTACATTGTATTTTTCCAGCCGCCGCCCCTGCCGCCGTAATTATCATTCGCTATACCGCAGCTGAAACCGAGCAATACCGGACGGGTTGAATCCCCGCTTCTCACCGTGTTATACATATCAAGCATGTCTTTTTCGGAGATCCTTGAGGCCTTTGGCCCGTAATTCCAGGTCTTACCGTTCATGAGGATCGGTGTCTTAAACTGCCAGTTGTCCGGCTCATCCACCATCATCCAGCCGATGATAGTTTTATCGCCTTTATTTTTCAAAGCTTCGGCATTCATCTCGCAGATAAGGCGCATCCCGGCGTCTCTCAGGGTCTTAATATCCCCGGCTTTGGGCCCTTTGTAAAGCCCCATATAAGTATTTATTCCAGCGGCTTTGTACTTGGCCGCGTTTGCCGGGGCCTGGAGCCAGACAATTATAGGAAAGAACTTAGGATCCGCGGGAGGCCCGTTCTTGAACTTCTCCCAGACCCTGGTAACGGTCCAGCCTTTAGCCGTCTCCTCGGCAAAAACATCCGCACGCAGAGAGAGAACCAGAGCAAAAACCAGAAGCAGTAATAAATACCCGCTTAAAGCTCCCCTTTCTTTAATTTTATTGCTCATTTTTTCCTCCTCTTATTAAACAACGGACCTTAAGTCAATATTTTACGCAAGAAGAACTGCATCAGAGATGTACGCGGGAACTGCCTTCTTAAATTACGGTGTTAACGGTAGATATTATAGATGGTTTCCTTCCGCAAGCCGTTCAAATTATCAAGATGAACTTTTTTTATCGTATTTTCAAGACGCTCCCGGGCTTGCGGTTCCAGGTCAAAGAAAGCGCTGCCGAGATATTTTTCTTTTTGTTTTTTTTCTTCACGGACAATATCGGCGGGGACATTTTTATAGATAGCATCTTCAAAAGTAAAAGTTAACGAAACCGGTGTTTGAATTACAAGCTCCTCAGGAGTTACCAGAGCGACTCCGCTGGCAGAAATATCGACTATTTTACCGACAAAATACCTGTCATTTAAAATATCATAAATCTCCACCGCCAGCATAACCCTTACACGCATTTGTCGTCTTTTATTTTCCAGCACCATAGTAAAATTATACCTTCTTTAAAAAAAAAGTCAATCCGGAAACTTCTTTTTTTAATTTGCCGGTACAGTTACGCGCACCCGGCCACCCAAAAACATTATCTTATAATTATTATTTTCTATCTGTTAATGAACGGCTTCTTTTCCCTGCTATTATATAGCAAGGTCCGCGTGGGCCTTTTTCAACATTTCCCGTATGGGAAGGCCGTACGGGCATTCTTTTTCACACTCCCCGCATTCTATGCACTTTTTTGCGTTATTAACGACTTCCGCATAAGCTTTTTGGGCCCAATCCCTGCTATAGTAGCGGCTTGCCTGCCTTTCTATATAAAAGATGTTTTTTATATCTATTTCCCGGGCGCAGGCCGGGACACAATACCCGCATTGCCGGCAGATATTATTGCCTTCAGCTTTCGAAATTTCATCCGCTTCTTGCTTTAGGGCCGTCATATCAACTACGGACAGTCCGCTGAACCGGGACGCAATGCCGATGTTGCATTCAAGTTCGCTCAAGGCCAGCATTCCGGGAATAGCGGTTGAAATATCGCAGGAAAAAACGTACCTGAGAGCCGCTTCCGGAGCGCGGGTGAAGATACCTTTGGCAAACGGTTTCATCACAATCGTCCCCATATCCAGTTTTTTAGCGGCCGGCAGGACCTCATTGATCACATCCTGGTCGAAAATATTGACCGGCACCATGACCGCGTCAAATTCACCGGTCTTAATAAGCTGCAGCATTTCCTTATGGTGATGCCCGCTCACCCCGCCGATGAACCTGATCTTGCCGGCGGCTTTTGCCTTCTTCAGGCCTTCCAGCGCGCCGCCCGGGCCCATGGCCTTCTCAACTCTGCCGGCGGCCTGAGTAATATTGTACAGCCCGTAAAGGTCCAGATATTCCGTATCCAGCATTTTCAGTGTCTTATCCAGGTCGCCCAGCAGCTCCCCGCAGGTAAGAGCGGCGGACCGGGCCGTGAGAATTACCTCCGGCCTTTTTAAATTTGTTTTGCTGAAGGCATTTTTAAATCTGTCCCGGCCGTCCGCCCCCTGCGCGTCTTTGTAACCGTGCACATCATAAAAATTTAAGCCGTATTCAAGCGCCTTTTCAACAACATTCTGCGGAGAGATCCCGCCCACACCCAGTATTTTGACTTTTAACCCGGTCTTTCCCAGGACCCGCGACTTCATTTTTGCCACCAGGTCTTTCATATTTTCCACGCCCCTTAGCTCCTTTTTTATTCCCAAGCAGTCCTGTTAAATTATACCAATTTATATCATTAAGCCGGCTTTTATGCAGGCCCTGATCTGCCGGAACCATAAATGGATCAGCGGTTTCCATTCTATTATTTTTTTCTCCCGCCGGAATAATAACACCATAGTTGTTGTAATTATCATTGTTCGTTCCTGCCGTAATGCTTTTATGTTGCGGGTTTAATCGGCAGCTTGCATATGAATTATTTTTGACTTAAATATTTGGGATCCGGGAAAGTCAGCACATAATATTCCTTGTAGTTTTCGCTGTAACTATTGCTCTCTTAAAACCTCCAGCATTGCCGCAATATTCTCAAGAGGAACATCTTTTGGCGTTGCGTGCGCGGGAGCAAATATATAGCCGCCGTCTTTTCCTATCTCCCTGATAAGTTTAAGAGTTTCGGCTTTAACTTCTTTTGGCTTGCCGAAGGGAAGTACTTTCTGAGTGCTCATACCGCCAAAAAATGTCAGTTTCTTTCCGAATTCCCTTTTTACTTTATAGATATCATAAACTTCCGGCTGGAAAGGGTTAAATACATCCACACCCGCTTCTATAAGATCCGGGAAGAGCTCCTCCACATCGCCGCAGGAATGAATGAAAACCTTTTTACCCGCGTCATGGACCTTTTTATACATTTTGGCTATCCTCGGTTTAATGAACTTTCTCCAGTGCTTTGGCCCCATGAGCAACCCCTGCTGCTGGCCCCAGTCATCTCCAAATTCCATGGCATCTATCGGATACTTAACACAGTTATCAATATAGTTGAGATCCCAGGCGAGGATCCTGTCGAGTAATTCCTCGACAAAGCCGCCGTCAGTGATAAGGTCGCATAACAAATTCTCCATACCGCGCAAGATCCACGCCCTTTCAAACAGGGAAAAACCAAGGAGCGCGACAACAAATTTATCTTTATTTTTCTTTGCATATGCTTCAAGATCAAGGTAAAGTTCTTTACTGTCTAGCTCCGGAAAGCTGTAACTGTCAAGGTCTGAGGGCTCTTCAAGCTGAATATGGGCTACATTCCCGATATCCTTATCCACGGACCTGTTCCAGACCGCGCCGAACGCGTCTTTGTAAAAACCGGGCTTTACTTCTTCCCATTTTAAAGCGGGAAACACATACAATAAATGATTGCCTATCTTTTCTCCCAGTTCCTCCCCGGGAGCAAGGCCTAGAAACTTTGCCGTCTTTAGCCCGGGTTCTCTTGTAAACCCAATATTGTACGCACAAATATCGGGCTGTTTGTGTTCCAGTGACATTTTCACTCTTTCTTTTCTTGTCATAATGCCTCCGGGGGCTGCTATAGCGCCCAAGACCTGCTCCACACTTAACTATTTCTCTTGGCGGAAAAAAACGGGTTGGAGCTATAACTGTTTCAATGCTTTTTGGCGGGTCAATCTTTTGATCTTAATTTCCCCTCGCTGAATTCAAAAGCCCCGCGAGACCAGGTGCCGTTAGTGCCGCGCGTGTTCCCCAGCAGGTCTTTGTCGTACGGGGCCTTGAGTATTTTTCCCGGAGAAGTCGGCCTATTCAGGCGGAAATCGTGTTCCTTAGAATTAACAAAAGGATCTTCGCCTTTGAGCTTTTTATCATTTGCCCCCGGCACACCGGGAGCCTCCGTGTCAATATAGGTATTGCAGTCCTGTTTTGTGACGCCGGCCATGCGGGCAAAAGCGGGACATTTATACCAAAGGTTATTATAGGCCTCAATATCACCGGCTCCCTTAAAGAAACGGAAACTTGAACTGAGGCCCCGGATGCCCACGATCGTGTTGTTATAGACCTTAACACGTTTGATAGAACCGTTCTGATTGTCGGCTACGGCGCCGTGAGCGGTCAAGCCGAGGGGGGCGATCCCGGAATCGTAAAATACATTTCCGTACACCTCCCAGTCCGTGACCTCGCCGCTCATATGCATGATGATGCCTGTGCCCTGGATATTCTCCCACCAGTTATACCGGAAGATCATATTGGAGCAATTACGGCTGGCCACCGCTTCAGAGTGCCATTCAGGAGTACACTTATTACGGGCCACGCAGTTATATTCAAAAAGCAAATGCTCCCAGTTAATTATATGGACCGGAACACCAAACAGGTCATGGAAATAACAATAAGAGATCTTAATATCAGAATATTTACCGGTACAGCCATAGACCGCCGCGCCTTTTACATCAATATCTCCTGTAGTAGCTGCAATATGACGCAGTTCGATATGTTTTACTTCCCCCGGTATTTTTGCCTGTTCCAGGATACGGATACCCATACCCCCGCCTGGAATATTGATCTCAAAGCCATGGCCATAGATCCAGCTCTTGGGCCCGCCGCCGGTCTGCCCGTCAAAGATATAATAACTTTTCATAAAAACTACCGGTTTGAACTTTGCAGCCCCTTGCGCGTATTCCTTCTGCCAGCCTTCATCAGTGCCATGGTCGGTTTCAACGGCTTTCTTAACAATGATGAATTTCTCACCGTCTTCCAGGTCTTCAAAACGATGCTCGGAATAATCTCCGGACGCGACATAATAAATATGTCCCCGCTGGAGTTTTTGAGGCAGGGAAGTAAAGGCATCTTTCCAGGTGCGGCCGGAGGCGTTCCCCCGGGCACCGGCCCGTATGCAGTGTAAATTACCGGCAGGAACGTTATCAGCCCGGACTGCCGGGCAACTGGAACCCCAGGCCAAAACTGCCGGAATTAAATACCGGAGAACCTTATGCGCGAAAACCCGTTTTCTACTTGTCATATTTATTTATAGCATTATTTAGGGTTTAAGCGCAAGTTCATTAGGCAGGGAAAATGGAAACAGATAAGTTAATCTATAAATAAAAGAGCTATTGATAGTTTCTAACATTTGTTCACGGGCGGGTTCGGCTGACGGACAGTATTTGAGCCGGGGTACTTCATATTTTTTTAATCTGCGATACGTCTCATTCTTTTGGGAACTTCGTCATAAACCTCAAAATCTTTTCTCTTTCCTACTTTTGCAACAAGTACAACGATCCGGTCTGAGTCAACCTGATATATAATCCTATAAAAATCAACTCTTAGTTTGTACAAACCTTTTAGATTATCTTTAAGAGGAGTGCCGTAGCCAACAGGATTAACAGAAAGTTTTTTTCGGATAGCTTTGACTATCTTCTGGACATAAACGTTATCTATTTTTTTAAAGTCTTCAGAAAAAACAAGCGGATGTATCCTTACTTCCCATATCATTTTTTAAGCCCGACTCGTTTTTCAGCTTCATCAAGGGCTATATATTCGGAAAGTTTTTTCTTTTGTATCCTTTTTTGAGCAATATATCCTAACTCCTTATCTTCGAGCTCCTCAATGAGTTCCTGCAGTTTTTCATACTTACCCATAGACATTATAGCCAGCACCGGTTTGTGCCTCTTTTCAATGATCACATTATTGTTTTTTGCTGCTTTTATTATCTTGTCAATATTATTTCTAAGCTCTGAAACCCCTACAAGTGTTGTATCTGCCTTTATGGTAATCATTTTTGTCACCTCTGCAAACAAGTATACTATGCGACTATTTAATTGTCAATAGAAATGACTATTCATTTGACTATTAAATCAACATCCGAACCGGCTTACAGGTTTTTTCAATGTGTATTTAAGCGAAATTTTCCATTTGTTTTCCTCTGATTAATACTTTCGTGCCGATTTTCCGCCTATTAAATGTAATTCAGGAAATGCATTACTTGCAAAATCCGCTGAAAGCGACCACTGAATCCGCTTGAAGGCGACCAGCAAATCCGGTCATGACGACCACTTAACCTGCCGGCACAATCCTCACTTCTGAAATGATACTCTTTTAGATTCTTTTAATCAACTCCATTGTGCTTTTTGCGCAGCGAATCTCCTTTCATCTCGAATTTGTACGACAAGTGCAGGATCCTGTCCATGATCGCGTCAGCGATGGTTTTTTCTCCGATAAATTCATGCCACTCCTTGATTGGAAGCTGGCTGGTTATTATTGTAGACCCGGAAAGATGCCGGTCTTCAATAACCTCAAGGAGATCTTTTCTGTCCACTTCCGTCAGAGGATTCAAACCGAAGTCATCAATAACCAGTACATTCGCTTTTGCCAGTTTATTTAAGTGTTTAAGATATCGACCTTCACCTCTGGATGAGTACATTTCACCAAAGAGCCTTGGCCAGCGATAATAGAGTGCGGTAAAACCCTGCCTGCAGGCAAAAGATCCGAAAGCACACGCCAGAAATGTTTTACCAACACCGGTAGGACCGGTAAGCAGTATGTTCTGATGTTTTTCAACCCAGGTTGTGTTTTGAAGATTAAGTATGCTCGTTTTCTGCAGACCTCTTGGATGTCTGTAGTCAATGTCTTCAAGGTTTGCGGAAGAAAGCTTAAACTTTGCATCTGCCATGAGCCGTTTCAGTCTTTTGTTTTTTCTGTAAATGTATTCGTCGTCAACAACAAGACTTAAGAATTCATCAAACGAAAGGTCCTTATGATCTGGTTTTGCCCGTCTTTCTTCGTAGGCTCTGCGCATTCCATGTAATTTCATTTCTTCAAGCTTAGTTAAGGTCTGTTCAATTGACATTTGTTACCTCCATTAGACAGGATTCGAAGTAATCTGATCCTCTGATATTTGAGTGGTTTTCGGAAGCTCTTGATACTGATACAGACGGGAGTTTTCGAGTCTCCATGCCATTCATGAGAATATTTTTTACTCCCTTGTAAGAGAGCGCATTATATTCAACGGCTCTCTGGCAAGCCAAATTTATTTTTTCAGGAGTATATACACTCTTGAGCCGGATTATCCCGAGACAGCTCTTGTAGGCCTGCTCAGGATGCCTTCTGGTGGCCATTATCTTCTCCACAAGTGTTCTGACATGGGTGCCGGCTTTGCCTGCCCAATCAAGTATTCTTTCCGGAGTCCATTCTATGTACTTTTGATGGGATGGCGGCATATGCTCTTTTACCGTTGAGTATCCGTTAATTACACGGCTTATGCGGTGAGAACAGATTCTCTGCCCTTTGAAATACACCTCCAGCAAGTCTTTTGTAGTCTTTATTTCCACCTCGTTGTGAATGTACGTGTATGGTACCGAGTAATCGTGTTTTTGAAAACATACATGATAATTTATATTCACTTTTGCTTTTTTCCACTGTGCATACTCATAAGGCCTTTCCGGAAGCGGCAAGGCGTTGGGTTTGTCGAGAGAAAGGAATAATTCATCTCTTGATTTCCCAAATCTTTTCATTTTCTTCGCATTGAAGACAATGAGCAAAGCCCAAATAGCGGCATTCAGTTCTGCAATACTTGTGAATATTTTGTTTCTTAAACGAGCCAGGATCCATCTCTTGGCAAGTTTGACTCCGTTTTCCGCAAGTGGTTTATCTTTTGGTTTATTGCTTCTTGCGGGCATTATTACGGTTCCATAGTGCTCTGAGAAATCATCGTAAGTACGATTTAGCACGGGCTCATATCTGTTTGCCGTTATTACCGCCGCTTTTAAATTGTCGGGTACGAGTGCTTTTGGACAGCATCCGAAATATCTAAGAGCATTGTTATTCACTTTGATCCAGCTT
>CAITEH010000075.1 GCA_903891415.1 Candidatus Firestoneibacteriota bacterium | reverse complement strand
TTTTTAGAAGTCGAATCTGACACCCAGCCCCCAGTAGAGCCCCAGTCCCATTGCGGGTGTTATAGCGAACGACGGATCCAATTCCAGATAAATGTCAAACGGATGTGAAATATACTCGGCCCCGACCGGTAAACGCGCGCCCAGGCCGAAAGGACTCGTGCTCCAGGTAGCAATATAAGCGCCGGCGCCGTAATAGAAAATCAACTCGCCGCCTTTTAGATCTTTCGCCAGATCCTTTAGAAGTTCATAATTATGGGAAAGATAATCAGCATGGAGATAAAATGTTCTGGGGTTCCCTATAGAAAGCACGCCGTCAAAAGCCGTTTCTTTACTATTCCAGAGCTTTACGGTTATACCCAGAGGATCACCTACCACAATGCCGACACCCACTTTCTCGAATTTAAGGTCAGTGTCGGTTTTGCCCCTGGCAAAAACTGCCGGGACGAAGATCAAACAAAGCAAACCTGCAACAAGTATTTTTTTCATAGCACCGCCTTTAGTATTTAATATGGGCTCTGACATCGTAGCCTTTTAATTTATCCCTGCCGTTTAAGAACGAGAGTTCCATTAAAAAAGCAAGAGACTTTACCTTGCCTCCAAGTTTTTCTACAAGTTTTGTGACCGCTTCAGCTGTTCCGCCCGTGGCAAGCACATCATCAATAATAAGCACTCTGTCCCCGCTTTTTATGGCATCCCGGTGCATTTCCAGCTTGTCTTTTCCGTATTCAAGTGAAAATGACTGGCTTATCGTCTTTCTCGGGAGTTTCCCGGGTTTCCTAACAGGAACAAAACCTGCTTTTAATTTCAAAGCGACAGGTACCCCGAACAAAAAACCTCTCGATTCCATAGCCACTACTTTATTTATTTTAAATTTCTTCAGATCTTTTACCCAGGCATCTATTACCTTCCCCAGCGCGGCAGGCTCTAAAAGTAAAGGTGTTATATCCTTAAAAATTATCCCTTTCTTGGGGAAATCCGGAACATCCTTGATATGCTTCTTAATATTTTTCATTAGCTCCTCCTTTGAAATATATATTTCAAGCCATTTTTACTACTATTCCCGCGATAACTTTTGCCGCGTTTCAGCCTGTTGCCCCTCAGGTATTTTAACGGGCTTTCCCAATAGCATCAGCAAATAATCTTTTTTTCGTTCATTTACGCAAACGTCCTGCAGGAAAAAACCTTTATTGTTTAATATATAATATAGTAAAATTAAAAGCAATAGCAATTACGACTGCAAACGGCGTTATGGACACCGGGATAGAGCAAAACTCAAAGCGTCAGTCCCGGATCCGCGTTAAGATCAAGCTCGCAAAACTGTTTCTTGAGATATTTATGGTACCCGGCGAGGGCTATCATGGCCCCGTTATCAGTACACAGTTTACCTGTGGGAATAAACAGGTCCAGGCCTTCTTTTTTTGCTTTTTTAACGAACGCTTCACATATAGTTTTATTGGCTATGACCCCGCCCCCTAAGACCAGTCTTTTAATATTATTTTTTAGAGCCACCTTAAAGGTCTTATTCAGCAGAGCAGCAATTACCGCCTGTTGAAAACCTGAGCACAGGGAATTATTATCTATATCTAAATTATTATGTTTATAATTGCGGACTGCCGTTTTTAAGCCGGAGAAAGAAAAATCAAAACTTCCATCCTTCATCACCGCTTCCGGAAATTTTATCTCAAAAGAGGCCCGGGCGGCCAGTTTTTCAACCTCCGGCCCTCCCGGATATCCCAATTCAAGAAGTTTCGCGACCTTATCAAAAACCTCTCCGACTGCATCGTCACGGGTCTGTCCGATGATCGAATACCTGCCGAAAGCAGAAACTTTTACCAGTTCCGTATGTCCGCCGGAAACAATTAAAGCAATGAAAGGGAATTTAATATTTTTTTCCATGAACAGGCTGGAGAAAATATGGCCCTCAAGATGATTTACTTTGAGCAAAGGTTTTTTATATACATAGGAAAGGGATTTGGCAACCTCAATACCCACCAGGAGCGAGCCGACCAGTCCCGGCCCGTAGGTCACGGCAATACCGTCTATAGCTTCAAGTTTTAGCGCCGCCTGTTTTAAGGCTTCCTCTATTACTATATAAATATTCTCAAGGTGGCTTCTGGAAGCAAGTTCCGGGACAACCCCGCCAAACTCGCTATGGATCTTTACCTGGGAGGAAATAATGTTTGAAAGTATCTTGCTGCTGCCTTGAACAACACCGGCCGAGGTATCATCACAGGAAGTTTCTATGCCAAGGATTACCGGCTCATGCTTTGCCAACTGATATTTTCTCCGTCCCGCCCATATACGGCCTCAGTACTTCCGGAATAATAACATCTCCGTTTTCCTGCTGGTAGTTTTCCATTATCGCGGCCATAGTCCTGCCGGCGGCAAGCCCCGAACCGTTTAAGGTGTGGACGAATTCAGGTTTTCCTGTGGCTTTTCTTTTAAATTTTATATTCGCTCTTCTTGCCTGGAAATCAGTGCAGTTACTGCAGGAAGAGATCTCTTTATAGGCATTAATGCCCGGCATCCAGACCTCAAGATCATAAGTTTTTGCCGCAACAAAACCCATATCCGCGGTACAAAGTTCAATGACTCTATATGGAAGTTTCAATAGCTTTAATATTTCTTCCGCCTGCAGCGTCAGGCTTTCAAGCTCGTTAAAGGAGGTTTCCGGCGTGGTAAATTTAAAAAGTTCTACTTTATCAAACTGGTGCACCCGGATAAGCCCCTTCAGATCTTTACCATAAGAACCGGCTTCACGTCTAAAACAGGCCGAATAAGAGGTATACAAATAGGGCAGGGAATCTTCGTTGATAATTTCATCTCTGTGCATATTCGTAAGCGGGACTTCCGCCGTCGGAATAAGATAGAGGTCATCTTCAGAGCATTTATAGGCCTCATCCGCGAATTTGGGAAGCTGCCCGCTGGACTGCATGGATCTTCCGTTTACCAGGTAAGGAGGATAGATTTCGGTAAAACCCGCTTTTGTATGCACATCCAGCATAAAATTGACTATTGCCCGCTCCAGTCCGGCTCCGGCCTTTTTTAGAATAACAAACCTTGAAGCCGCTATCTTTACGGCTTTTTCAAAATCAAAAATATCAAGCGCTTCGCCCAAAGCCCAGTGAGTTTTTGGAATAAAAGAAAATTTTGGAGCACTGCCGAGAGTCCTGATAAGTGTGTTATCTTTTTCATCTTTCCCGAGCGGAACACTTTTATCGGGGATATTCGGCAGCAGCAGCAGGGCTTCATTAAGTTTTTTTTCAAGCCCGGCCAGACTGCCGTCAAGTTCCGAGATCTTTTCGTTTATTTTTCCAACTTCAGCCATCTTAACCGACGCATCCTGCTTTTCGCGTTTAAGTTTTCCGATCTCTTCCGATTGCCTGTTCCTGGCCGATTTAAGCGCTTCGACTTCCTGGATTATTTTTCTGCGTTCTTCATCCAGGCTAAGAATAACGGAAAGATCTATTTTAATATTTCTATTTTTTAGGGACACTTCGACGAGTTCTTTATTTTCTCTGAGTAGTTTTATATCAAGCATGGCTTTCCTCGGGATCAAACCCTGGTTTCTTCTGATTGCCGGTTCTTCTATTTTCTATTGCTCTATTGTTCTATTAAATTTTATGAAGTAAAATTTAATTGCCCTGTAGGGTTTGAACTACCACCAAGTCGCTCCGCTCCCCAAAATTCCCCTTGGTCATGACGCTAGAGGAAACTATCATTTTCTGCTTCGCAAAGCGCGTTATAGGGTTTACACCCCTGATGGCGTCTCGCCAACAAAGTTGGCGGACTGTTCACCCCTCTAAAGCGTAGGGGCCGCTAGGCATCCCCTACAACCCCTTGTTGGTCGTAGGTTCTCCTATTAGTTATCAGCTATCAGCAATTAGCCATTATATTATGGTGGGCCCTGTAGGGTTCGAACCTACGACCAACGGATTATGAGTCCGACGCTCTAACCAGCTGAGCTAAGGGCCCCGGTTTACTGTATTTCCAATAATTTCGAGGTTAATATTTAGAAGTAAATTATACTAAAATCAGGAGATAAAGACAAGGTGTTTTATTAGGCCGAACAGGCAGTTATATCCGGACTAATTTACTTACTATTGGCTTACAGATATCGGTCAAGCCCAAATTCTAAATTAACACCCTTGTAGATATCAACCAGTAGAAATTAGGGACAGCGACCAATTATTTATCTCTTAACATCTAATTTTGGCCTTCCAACTGGATTAGGTTTAAGCGGCCTTCCAATAATTTTTTCTAATACTTCGAGAGATCTTTCTTCTGCAAAAGGAAAGCCATTTATCGTATGCTTTCTTAATGCAGTCAAGTCACTTAAAGTTTCAATATTACCCAAAGCTTTTCTCCAATCATCCATAGAAGCATCGATGATAGAAAACATGTCGGAAAGTTTCAATATACCGGGCTTACCATTACAATGTTCATTTGCACTTGACCACAACCATTTCTCCGGGCTATAAACTAAACCGGCTCTAATCGGATTTCGTTCGACATACCGGCAAGCAAAAGGTAGGCGAAATTTATCAAGAATACAAGAATAAAATCTACCCTGCCAAAGGTGTCCTTTCTGTTTATTTTTTTCATTAAAATATTGCGAATATCTGAAATGCGTACAATTAAAAGTTCTGGCTAAAGAATCTTCCTTCTCAGGAACTACTATAAAATGGACATGGTTATTCATAAGGCAATAGCAAAATACCTTGGTTCCATATTTCTCACAATACTGTTCCAAAAGATACAGATATGTTCTTCTATCACTATCCTCAAAAAACACATCCTGCTGAAAATTGCCTCTTTGTGTTACATGATGCGGTAAACCTACTCCGACTATTCTCGCAACTCTTGGCATTTCCTATCCTTTGAAATAATTGGTCGCTGTCCCTAATTTATTTTCCTACAATGGAAGGGGTAACAAAAATTACCAGTTCGCTTTCCATTTTCTGTGTTGCTGTTGATCTGAAGAGTACCCCTATTAACGGCAGGTCGGAGAGGACCGGTATCCCTGTTTCGGATTTTATCTCTTCCGTTTGCAGCAGCCCTCCGATGACTATCGTCCCGCCTTTTTTTACGTATAAAGAAGTATCGGCCCATCTTGTCTTTAAAGCGGGAACCACAGAGCCGTTATAACTGACGCCCGCGGCGGCATCCAGGTTGCTGACTTCAACTCTGATGGTGCAATTAATATTATCAAGCGCGTCCGCCGTGGGCTCAATATCCAACTTTACCCCGTAGGTCTTCCATTCCACGTTAAAACTGGTCCCGCTCTGTCCGCCTGTCTGAATAAGCACCGGGATCTCGCCCCCCGAGAGAAATTTTGCTTTTGAGCCGGAGATGGTAAGCAGCCTGGGCTTGGCAAGTATTTTCGCGTAGCCGTTCTTTACAAGCAGGTCAAGATCTAGCTGTACTTTCTTCAGGCGTTCCAGATCGGCGATCTGGAACAGGGGAGGAATGGTCTTTTCTGCTGCTGAAAACGCGCCGGCCGCGGTTTCCCAATTTATACCGAAACCGGTATTACTGTCTTTTCTTATCTCAAGTACCTGGGCATTGACTTCTATCATGGTCTTTTCTATACTTGCAGCAAGCACCAGCACCTGGCTGGTTACCTGATTATTATCCTTATCCCAGACGATCAGGGAGGTGGTACCGCTGGATTTTCCTATAAGCAAAAGCTCTTTTTCAGAAACAACCTTAACATCGGCTATTACGGGATTACCTACCGCTATTTTCCTTGGAGAATCAACAGATATTATCTTTGATTCCCCTATTGTGATCTGAATCCTGTCTTCGGCCGGGGCAAATACGGCTATTAACAGTAAAAATATTATTTTTTTCACAGGTCATCTCCCTCTTAAAATAACTTTTTCACCTTCAGTCCCGCGGATTATCTCAAGGAAGGGTATTTCCGGAGCCGGCTTGGCAGTTTCTCTCTGCTGATTGCGAAGAGCATTTCCAAAACCGGTTGACCTGAGCACGGCTGTCTTTTCGTCTCCGGGGTTTCTCAAGGTAAGTTTTATTTTTCCTTTATTTTCCGCAAAAGCAAGGAGTTCCGCGTCTGCAGGTTCCAGGGCCAGAACCACCAAATTCCCTGAAAAAGCTCTCGCGGGCAGGAGTCCTGTTTCCTGTTTTCTAACAGGATTAAAATTATCATTAACAGCGATAATTCTTACATTTTGCATCAAGGTGGCGGTATAGGACGCTTTACCGGCCTCTTCAAAAGAAGTCAGGACATCGACAATGTCTCCCGGCTTAAGAAAATCTCCTACCGCGGAATCACTGTCCAGATTAACAGCGGCCGCCCGGTACCCGATAGGAATAATAGAAGAGAGATTCTCGGCTATTTTCGTGACTTTATTGGACAGGATCTGCTCGCCTGAAGCCATATTGACGAGGGCTATGACTCCGGCGGTATGTTCAATTTTTCGAAGTGCACCCGGCTGGATATAGATCTCCGGTATCTCTATAATTCTGATATATTCAGCAGTTACAGCCGCGCCCGCGGGAATGAATTTTGCCGCGACCAGCACCTTATTGGGTGTACCTTTCGCGGTTACTTCTTTTTCCTTGCCGGAAAAGTAGACAAAAAAAAGCACGGCTCCAATAACAGAAATAGCCAAAGCAATAATAAGATTTTTGTTTTGCATAACTCCCCCTTGAGTTTTATGTGCACTTATTTTAACCAAACCAGGCGGGTAATACAAGGAATATATAGCAGGTCCTAAATTGCGGTAAAAAAAGAAAACAATATTTTTCTCATGAGGTTACGGTTTTTTAAACCATTGATATTGACAGAACTAAATGCTAAAATCTTATACTTGCCAAAAACAATTTTGCCGGGATGGCGGAACTGGTAGACGCAGAGGACTCAAAATCCTCCGTTCGCAAGGGCATGAGAGTTCAATTCTCTCTCCCGGCATAATAATTTACGGCTTTTCTTAAAAAAAGCCCTTTTTTGTTCCCTGGTCCTAGCCTTCCCCTTTCAGCGAGATGTTAATAGCACGGGCAGTTTCCCTTTTCTTTATAGCCTCGCGTTTATCATAGAGTTTTTTACTTTTTGCCAGTGCAAGCTCGGTCTTTATCAGATTCCCTTTAAGATAGACCTTTAAAGGTATCAGGGCAAGCCCTCCCTGGCTGATCTTTCCGCGCAGCCTGTCTATTTCAGATTTATGTAAAAGCAGCTTGCGTTTTCTTGTGGGGTCAGTGTTAAAGATATTACCGTGAGAATAAGGGCTTATATGCATGTTATACATAAATACTTCGCCATTATCTATCATGCCGAAGCTGTCCTTAAGTGTAACCAAACCTTCACGGGCAGACTTGACCTCAGTTCCTTTTAGCATAAGTCCGGCTTCATAGGTTTCCAGGATATGGTATTCAAACCGGGCTTTTCTATTTACCGCTATGTCCTTAATTAGATTTTCTTTCATAAAAATCAATAATACTTTTCCAGTTCACAAACGCTTTTTAATATCAGATCCGGTTTTAATTTTCCCTTATACGCCAGGGCCTCGCTTTTGGAGGTAACTCCGGTGAGTACCATTACAGTCACGGTTCCGGCCGTCTTGCCAAAAACTATATCCGTGTCATACCTGTCGCCGACAACTATGATCTCTTTTGCTTTTATTCCGTTAAGCTCCTGCAGTTTTTTCAGCATGAACGGCCGGGGTTTTCCTATCACAAAAGCTTCCACTCCGGAAGCCGCTTCCACAGCGGCAACCAGGCTTCCCCCGCCGGGGAAAATACCCTCTTTCCCGGGATAGGTATAATCTTTATTAGTAGCGATCAGGGCAGCGCCTTTCTCAATATAGCTCCTTGCCATTTTGAGCGCCTTATAATTGAACATCCTGTCAAGGCCCACGACTACATAAGCCACTTTTTGAGGGAACCGTCCCCGCCCGCGGCCGGTAAAAACCTTCAGGCCGGCGGCTTTAAGTTCCTGCTGCAGCCCCGTTTCTCCGATAACAAAAACATCCTTTCCTTGCGCGTTTTCACTCTTAAGGTAAAGCCCTGCGGCATAGGAGGAAGCCATTACTTCCTGGGGGGTGCATTTAAAACCCATCCTGTTTAATTTTTTTACATAGGCCCCGCGTGAAAGCATGGCATTATTGGTCGCAAAAGATATTTTGTGCCCTTTTTCCCGGAGATAACACACAGTCCCGGGAGCACCTTTAATAACGGAATTATCCAGGTAAAGCACACCGTCAAGATCAAACACAAAAAGCATTATAGACCTCCAAAAGTAATAGGTACAAAGTGCTGGGTTATAGGTACAAACCTTCTTCTTTCCTAATGCCCAGGACCTGGAACCTGTTTTCTCCTTTCTCCCCGAGTACCCAGGACCTAGGACCCAGTACCTGTTTTTTCTGGTTTTTCTGTTTTTTCTGTCTTTTCTCTTTCCCTCTCTTTGTATATTTTCATTTTTTCCACATAAGAATAGGGAATGAGCATTGAGCCCAGGAGGATCTTACTCTTTCCCGCTCCATGGTCATCAGACCCTCCGGTCACAAATAAATTATATTTTGCCGTCAACTCTTTAAGTTTTTCTACGGTAGAGCCCGAGTGTTCACTATGGTAAACTTCTATACCCATTATGCCTGACTTGATCACGCTCTCAACCAGCTCATAATTGTTAAGCACACCCGGATGCGCGAGTACAGAGATCCCGCCCGCGTTTTTTATCAAGGTTGAGGCTTCCTTTGGAGAAAGAAACTGCTTCTTCACATAGGCGGGGCCATTCTGGCCGATATAACGCCTGAAAGCATCAGGAATATCATTAACGAAACCGGCATTTTTCATAGCCCGCGCGATGTGCAAACGCCCGACAGAGGTATTTGCTTCCGTAAGAGCAAGTACATCCTCCAGTTTAAGATTAACATTTACGGCACTCAGTTTCTCCAGTATCAATTTGGCTCTTAATAGCCGGCTTGCGCGGAGTTCATCAAGTTTTTGTTTGAATTCCGGGTTCTTACAATCCATAAAATACCCGAGAATATGTATATCGTAATTATTCTCCTCCGCCGAAAGCTCCACGCCGGGGATAACCTCCACGCCATAATTAACCGAAGCAGCCAGAGCCGGTTCAATAGCTTCTACAGTATCATGATCCGTAATGCCGACAGCTTTGAGCCCGCAGCTTTTTGCCAGATCGAGCACTTCTTCCACTGAAAAAGTTGAATCTGAAGCCCTGGTATGTACATGCAGGTCCGCGTAACCGTTTTCCATTATTTTATTCCCATGAATCTGTGAATTTGAGGGACAAAACGTATATCAGAAGCCGTGTCGAGCACCCCGGATTTCTCGATTTTTTTTAGCAACCCCGGGATATCTGCTCCAAACCGGGGCTGAATGACCGTTTTAATATTTTTGCAGAGCCGCAGGGCCTTTCTAAGTTCAGGAACACTGAAACCGTCACCGACGACAATTTTAACAAACGCTTTCTTACCGGCGGCTTTCAGAAAACCGGCATGTTTCTTCCACAGGCCGTTAACTTTTGCCGTGGAAGGAAGTTTAATATCCATCGCCACATGATCCGTGTAAGGCAGGATCTTTTTCAGCGCCTTTTCCAAAGTCCCGTTAGTTTCCAAATAGACCTTAAAACCGGAACGTTTCAAGGCCCTTGCCAGGCTTACGGCAAAAGCTCCCTGTACCAGAGGTTCACCCCCGGTTAAACTTACTGAATGGACCTTGCCCCTGCAGGCCTTCACCTGCTTAATTATTTCTGAAACAACCACCGGGTTACGCAGCTTTTTCTTCTGAAAAGCAAAAAAACTGTCCTTTAACTCGCGGGAAGCGGCGGTATCACAATAAGCGCATTTAAGATTACACAGAGCAAACCTGATAAAGACCTGCCGGGCCCCGCAAAAAATGCCCTCGCCCTGAATGGAAATAAATATTTCATCAAGAAAACCGCTTTCAAGCATTGCAGTAAGAAGCCGACGCCCTCGCGGTCTCCCAGACGGTAACTTTGGCAAGCCGGATGTTTTTCCTTTTTAACGTCTTGTTCAGGCAGTCAAATATATACTTAGCGATATTTTCCGCAGAAGGATTTATTTTTTTAAAAGCCGGCAATTCATCAAGAACATTATGATCCAGAATTTCCATGACCTTTTTTAGTTCCGCCTTTATTTCTCCAAAATCTATGGCCAAACCGATCTTATTAAGCTTTTCTGCTTTTATGGAAACCTGGACCCTGTAGTTATGCCCGTGCATCCTCTCGCATTTTCCCTTGTATTTCCGCAGGAAATGCGCGGAAGCAAATTCGTCTTCTACATTAAGTTCAAACATATTTACCCCATTTTTTTAAGTTCCCGCAGGAACTCTTTTAATAATCTTCCTTCAGGAACTTTTTTTAATATTTTTCCGTTCTTGAATATTAACCCGCTTCCCCTGCCGCCGGCAAGGCCAAGATCCGCGTCTTTGGCTTCTCCCGGGCCGTTAACCACACAACCCATAACCGCTATCCTTAACGGCTTTTTAAGTTTAAGCATCTCATTTTCAATAATTTCCGCCATCTCAAAAAGTTCGACCTCGCACCTGCCGCAGGTCGGGCAAACTACCAGGTCAGCTTCGTTCTTACGCAACCCCAGAGTTTTTAGAATTTCCCTTCCGATCTTTACTTCCTGCACGGGCAGGGCCGCGAGTGAAACCCTAAGAGTATCCCCCAAACCTTCATTCAGCAGGATGCCCAGCCCTACGGAAGATTTTACCGTACCCGTCACAGCTGTTCCGGCCTCGGTAACACCCACATGAAAAGGATAGTCACAAAGTTTTGCCATTTTCCGGTATGCATCAATGGTAGTCAGAGTATCCGAAGCCTTAAGGGAAATAACAATATCGCGGAACTTGTTTTTTTCAAAAAATCTGATGTATTCCGCGGCTTTTTTAACCATCTTTTCGGACATGACCGAAGCTGCCTCGCGGCGCTTCCTCTCGGGGTATTTTTCAAGAGAACCGGCATTGAGGCCTATCCTTACGGGTATCTTTGCGCTTTTTGCCGCGGCAAGAATTTCTTTTACTTTCCAGTCCTCACCTATATTCCCGGGATTTATTCTTATCTTATCAGCGCCGGAATCAACGGCCAAAAGCGCCAGTTTGTAATTGAAATGAATATCCGCGACAAGGGGCAATTTAATACTCTTTTTGATCTGTTTTAGTGCCAGAGCGGCTTTTTCGTCGGGAACAGCGACGCGTATAATTTCACAACCGGCCTTTTCAAGTTCATTTATCTGCTTAATGGTAGCAAAAATATCACGCGTGTCAGTCTTGGTCATGGACTGTATAGACACCGGGGCGTTCCCGCCTATTTTAACCTTGCCGGCATATACCGGCCGCGTTTTTCTTCTCATATTATTTTAGCAGATGCCTCGCTACCATTCTCGCTATATCGTTCCAGGTAACAAGCAGCGCCAGCCCTATCAAAAGGAAAAATCCTCCCTGCGCCAGCATATTCTGCACTTTGAAACTTAACGGTTTTCCCCGTATACCTTCGAATAAAAACATAAGCAGTACCCCGCAGTCAACCACCGGGATGGGGATAATAAGATTAAATAAGCCGAGGGCAACACTTACAAAAGCAAAAAAGAAAATAAAATCATTCATGCCTTTCTTGGCCATATTCGCCGCGGATTGCACTATCATGACCGGGCCGCCGAGTGATTCCTTTGCGGACATCTTACCGGTTACGAGCTTGGAGATCGCCACAAGCTGAAGCCTGGATATCGAATATACCTGTTCCACCCCCGCCCCCAGCGCTCTAATAACCCCTATTCTTTCATAAACAAAATATGGAGCCTTGCTCGTGATACCTATCATATATCTGTTTGTCACTATCGGATCTTTGACCGGCTTGACCGTACGGTTTATTATCTTACCGCCCCTTTTTACTTCAAAAATGAGTTCTTTCCCTTCTGAAAGTACCGTAGCCCGCCCTATATCGGAAAACTGCGTTACCGCTGTCCCGTTGATCTTTAATACTTCGTCGCCTTCAGCCAGCCCCCCCGTGTAAGCGGGACTTGCCGGGCTTACGGATTCTATAACCGGCGGAAGATAGGGGACTATACCCGGGTCATTATCTTCAGGCAATTCAAGGTTTAGCTTTTTCGCGCTCTTTCCGGAAACAACATCAAGGAGCACTTTCTTTTTTCCTTTCAATTCCAGGAACAGGCCGTTCCAGGTCTTAACACCCCTGCCATCGACCGAAAGAATTTCATCTTTATATTTTAGGCCGGCTTTTCCGGCTGCGGAATTAACCTCAACTGCGCCGACAACCGTACTGTAATCCGGCAATTTAACGCCGATACACATCATAAGCACAAAAACAATATAAGCGAACACGAAGTTCATAAACGGGCCCGCGAATACAATAAGGCACCTGGACCACCAGGGCTGGCCAAAATACTCCCATTTTTCAAATTTTTCACGCTTTTCCGGATCTTCTCCCGCCATTTTCACGAAACCGCCGAAGAAAAAGAACAGCGAGATCATATAATCCGTGTCGCCTTTTTTAAAACCAAACAAGCGCGGGCCAAAACCAAGAGAAAATTTATCCACCCTTACGCCTCTTAGCCGGGCCATGATAAAGTGCCCCAGTTCATGCACAAAGATCACGATCCCGATCGCAATAAAGATCTGAACAAGCAAGAGTATATTTGCCAGCATCTGTTTTAAATCTCCTTTTCCACAAATTCTTTTGCCGATCTCTCGGCGGACAGGAGCTGCGCCAAGTTTGGGGCTTTAATATTTTTATGCGCCGCCAGGGCTTTTTTTATAAAACTGGCCATGGCCGTAAATTTAATTTTACCGGTTAAAAACGCGTTGACAGCCGCTTCACTCGAGCCCGAGAGTACGGCCGGAAGAATTCCTCCGGCTTTAGCCGCTTCCAGCGCGTAACAAAGAGCCGGGAATTTATTCAGGTCCGGCTTGAAAAATTCAAGAGTACGGATCCTTGCCAAGTTCAGCCTGGGAATATTATTCCCCTGACGCTCCGGATAAAAAAACGCGAACTGAATGGGGAGTCTCATATCTGCGATCCCCAGCTGGGCCATGATCGAACCATCTACAAATTCCACCATTGAATGCACGGCGCATTGAGGATGTATTACCACTTCGATATTATCAAGGGAGATACCGAAAAAGTGGTGTGCTTCTATAATTTCAAAACCTTTATTCAGAAGGCTTGCGGAGTCTATGGTCACTTTTTTTCCCATATCCCATCTCGGATGCTTCAAGGCCTGTTCCGGGGTAATGGATTCCAGTTCCTGTTTGGTGTGTTTCATAAAAGGCCCGCCGGAAGCGGTCAAGATAAGTTTTCTGACCTTAGCGGGATCTTCTCCGTTAAGACACTGGAAGATAGCGGAATGTTCACTGTCCACAGGAATGATCTTAACGCCTTTTTTCTTCGCTTCTCTCATTACCAGTTCCCCGGCCACGACCAGAGTTTCTTTATTAGCCAGGGCGATATTTTTTCCGCATTTTATCGCTTCAAGGGTCGGGATCAAACCGGAACCGCCGACCAGGGCGACCAGTAAAATATCCGCCTCGCATTCACGGATAAGTTTGAGCTGGCCTTCGAAACCGGAAAAGAACTTTACACCCTTCGTTCTATTCATGGACCTTAGCCGTATCAAAGCGTCTTTATCATGAACGGCAACTATCCCGGGTTTAAAAATTTTTATTTGTTCATTAAGGAGTTCGACATTACTGCCTTTGGCGCTCAAAGCAGTTATTTCAAAATACGAACTAAAAGCCGCTGCAACCTTCAAAGCGCTGACCCCGATAGAACCGGTAGAGCCGAGTATGGCTATCTTTTTTTTATTCACAATACCGCCAGCAGAAGATAGATCGGAACGGCCAGCAGGAAGGAATCCATTTTATCCAGGACACCCCCGTGCGCCAAAACCAGGTTGGATGAATCTTTTACTCCACAAAACCTTTTCAGCAGGGATTCCAGAAGATCCCCTGACTGCGCGGCAAGACAGAGGAAGATAACGATGATGTAAATATGGCCCAGATCGTTATAAGGCACCAAAGCCGAGGTAAAGGAAATGTACTTGAGCGCGGTAATAGCGGCAAGCGCGGTGATAACGCCCCCGATAAGCCCTTCCAGAGATTTATTCGGAGAAATTAAAGGTGTGATCTTGGTCTTTCCATACTTTGAGCCTATAAAATACGCTCCGCCGTCATACAGCCAGACTACGGCAAAAAGGAACAAGGTATGAAAGGGCCCAAGATTCCTTAAAAGTATCAAACTGCTGCCAAGAAGCACCACATAAAAACCGCCAAAAAATGAAAAAACCAGCCTTAATACGCCTTCCTTTATATCTGAGGAAAAGAGGGAAAATACCGTTAAGAATACGGCATAGACTATGATCAGGGTAAAGCCGCGGTAAAGCACCAGTATATTCAATTCATAGACCCGGAACCGGGCTAACCCGAAAAGCACGGCAGCAAGAAACAGTATATTGATGAAGGTAAATATTTTTATGCCGGCTTTTTTAAACATGCCGGAATATTCCAGGAGGGCGGTAAGCAGCGCAAGCGTTATCAGTACATTGTAAAAAATGGTCCTTTCTAAAAGCACCAGCCCGACAAACAAAGGAATAAATATAAAAGCGATCAAGATCCTCAAGATCACAGGTTTTTTACCCCGCCATAGCGCCTTTCCCGTTTTTGATAATCAAGCACGGCCATATAGAAATCTGTTTCAGAAAAATCAGGCCATAAAGTTTCAGTAATGAATATTTCACTGTAGGCGATCTGCCAGAGCAGAAAATTTGAAATGCGCAGTTCCCCGCTCGTCCGGATAAGCAGATCCGGGTCCGGAAAGCCTGCCGTGTAAAGATAGTTGGAAATCGTTTCTTCATCTATGGAATTGATCAGGGTTTCATAATTCAGGTCTTTCTTTGCCGTAAGGATGTCCTTAAAGAGCCTTCTTACCGCGTCAACTATTTCAACCCTGCCGCCGTAATTAAGCGCTATATTCAAGGTCAAAGCCGTATTTTCCGAGGTAAGGTTTTTTGTTTTTTCAATTTCCTTTCTTACAAAAACAGGGAGTTCCTGTATCCTCCCTAGGACATTGAACTTAATTTTATTTTTCATCATCTTTCTGCGCTGGATAATGAGGTAGGTCTTAAGGAGCCGCATGAGAAAATTTACTTCTTTTTCGGGCCTGCGCCAGTTCTCTGTGGAAAAAGCATAGAGAGTCAAAACCTTGATACCAAGATTCCGGCTTGCGGTAACGATCATATCCACGGTATCCATGCCCTTTTTATGTCCCGCAGTACGCGGCAGCCCCTTTTTCGCCGCCCACCTGCCGTTGCCGTCCATAATAATAGCAATATGTTCCGGCAGCTTATTCCGGTCTATGCTATTTTTTATTTCATTTAAGAAGGAGGCATTTTTCATTTTTTGAAAACGATTCCACTGATTACAATTCTACGGGATTCCACTGATAAAACACTCCTGACTTGCTTTATTGCAATTTAATTGATCCGTAATTACTCTTTATGAGCCAGATGATTACAATTCTACGGGATTCCACTGATAAAATACTCCTGACTTGCTTTATTGCAATTTAATTGATCCGTAATTACTCTTTATGAGCCAGATGATTACAATTCTACGGGATCCGTAACTACGCTCTATGAGCAGACTAGTTTACATATCTTTTTATTTCACAATTATCGTTACCAAAGTTTATCAAAAGACCTACTTTCGTTCCCGCCGCTTTCAGATATGATAAGATTTGAGAAGAAAATACTTTTGGAAACAAACCACAAACCGCTTTTATTTCAACAATAACTCTTTCTTCAACAAAAAAATCCGCATTAAAATTACCAACGTATCTCTCTTTGTAAACTACTTTGAACAATTTTTCTCCGGTATATTTTAATCCCGAATCTTCAAAAGCTTTGCAAAGAGCATTATAATAAATCCTTTCAGCAAACCCAGGCCCTATATTTCTATGAACATCAAAACAACAACCAATTATCTTCTCGGTCAATAGATCATTTACAATAATCCTCCCCACATTTCACCCCTGCTTCTAATAGAGCTTCTTAATCTACATCCGTCAATATTTTATCTTTCAGTGGGATCATTCTTTCTTAACATCATAGTCTTTCTTTCCCAATCAATCAGTGAAATCATTCTTCCTGCTAAATCATAGTCTTTCTTTCCTAGTTTCAATCAGTGGAATCATTCTTCCTGCTAAATCATAGTCTTTCTTTCCCAATCTCAATCAGTGGAATCATTCTTCCTGCTAAATCATAGTCTTTCTTTCCCAATCTCAATCAGTGGAATC
>CAITEH010000074.1 GCA_903891415.1 Candidatus Firestoneibacteriota bacterium | reverse complement strand
GTAGTTATCTTAACGAGAGTCGCAGCCGCTCTAAGGTGCAAACCCAGTTTGTTCTTTATTTCTATCTCAAGTTCAGCCATTGTTTACCTGCCTAGAAAATATATTTGAAAAGTACCGCCGCGGCTATTATGGAATAAAAAATAACCGTCGGATAGATCTTTATTTTAAGCATACCCAGAAATATCCAGGTAACGCCCAGAAAGAGAAGGCTGTTATACAGACTGTTTTTAAAAAAAGATATATTCAGGGCCGGAAATATTAAGGCAATTGTAATACCCAGCACCAGAGCAGCGGAAAACTTAAGTTTCCCGATAAGCGCGGTTAGGGAAAAACCCCGGATAACCTCAACTATTTCCATTCCCTGCTCATAACCTTTCATCAAACCCCGGTATCTTACGAAAACATTTATTAAATTGTATATCAAAAATGCTATTACCGGACCCCAGACAGCTATTGCCGGATTCGGGGAATCCTTGAATAAAATAGCTATCGAGACCCCGATAACTGCGGTAAAAGGCCTTAAATATTCCCAGAATACATTATCTCCTATGGCGGCCAGCGGCCCCATCATACTTGACTTTACACTTTCAATCTGCTCAAGCGCGCCCGCTTCCCCCAATTTATGCCTTTCCTCGAGATTAATCACAACTCCCATGATTGCGGGAGCCATCGAGGGGTGTGTGTTGAAAAATTTCAAATGTCTTTTTAGAAAATCGGCCCGTTCTTCCCTGGTCTTATAAAGTCTTCTTCCTGCCGGAATCAAAGCATGCGCGAAACCGATATTCTGCATGGACTCAAAATTCCAGGAAGCTTCAATAAGAAACGACTTAATGTACACTTCCAGCAGATCTATTTTTTTAATCAATCTATACATTTTCTAATTTCCTCTTTAAGCCGGTAACTGCTTACCGCAATAAAGCTTCATTATCTGATTATCTTTTGGGCAAAAAATACCGCTATAGATAAACTATAGCTCAATAAGAATATTTTCACATGGCGGGCCACAAGAAATATCTTCATAACAACCGCAAAACCAAGCGCCGGAATCAGCCAGCTTGAGTATAAAACACCTTCCTTTACCTGGGCCGGCATGGAGTTTGCAATCTTGGAAAATATATCATGCCCAAACCAGACAGGAATAAAACAGAGTAAAAAATTTTTCAAGAAAGTAACACAGATATTTGAATACTGGGCTAAAGAGATAAAGCCAAAACGGCCTTCCCCGGCTTTCTTTATCAGTTTTTTCGACATATTGGAATTCATATTCCTTATATGTGTTTCTAACCACCTGCCGATATAACCCAGGGGCACGGCAACCATCAAGGCAAATATTATCAAAGTCATCTGGGGCATATTCCCCGCCGTATCTTTAAGATGCGTTGCCAAAGCAACTGTTACCGTTGTAATAGGCAGGCTTTCCACCGGAAGATAGGCCCCTATCGGCACCAGTCCGATCCAGAGAAGCTCCACTAAAACTGCCACAATAAAGCCCGTGCCGACATCTCCCATTATCAGACCCACGAGAGGACCGACGATAAGAGGCCGTGAGAGCATGGTGCCGCCGATCGTACGCACATCGATACTTATAATTGCTGCCAGAAAACAAACTAACAATATTTCAAGTAACATTCAACACCTTCTTCTTAAGACATATTTTTTTCGTTTCGCCCGGCTGGAACGAAAATCTCCAGCTAAAAAGCACCGCAGAACTCTGATAGACTTTTTCAAGTTTTCCGATAGACTGCGAGATTGTCTCTATTGGAAACCGCCAGACATCAAAGGGCGTTGCATTCTCCGTGGAGAGATTGATATCTATGTTCAGCCATTTATCTATCAAGCCGAAAACTGTAGCATCCTTCTCCTCACCTATACTTATCATTCTTGAATCATTAAGCACTCTCCCCGGTAAATAGTAAAAGCGATCCGGGGAATCCCCGCCCAGCATAGAAAAATTAAATTCCGCACCAAAACGTACCTCTAGCGCTGCTGCACCCAGATTGGAAAGCTGATATTCAAAATCAAGAACCGGGTTATCCTTTTTGATTTTTATAGTTTTTAAAAGTTTAAACTTAGAATTAAACACCTCGCCCGTTCTTTCCAGATTCACCGTAATAGCCTGCGCCGATATTTTTTCGATATGACTATATTCTTTTTCAATAAAATTCCCGCCATCTTTAAACCTGAGCGTTTTGAAATCTTCCAACCCGGTATCCATACCCAAAAAGTGATCTATAAAAGAAACACGCCTGTATCGGTCATAGACAAGGTCCTGCCTTAAGCCGGAATCAAACTCCCGGGTCATCTCATGGACGGACTGGTGGCCGCTCCCTCCGCCGGAATTCTCTTTAAAAAGGTCCCGGTGATACGCCTCTTTCCTTCTGCTAAGCGTATCCAGCATATTAAAATCCCTGGGCTTATAGTCAAGTTCAAAGATATGCGCGCCATTGGCCGGGGAAATATAGACATTATAAATATTGCTGTTTAAAAGCACTTCCTCATTACCGTCTTTATCTATATCTAAGACTTCGCATTCAAGCCAGGTCTTACTTTTAAAGCGATTTTCATCCGCTATTTTTTCTGCACGGTTTAGATTAGAATAATTCGCAAATCTGAGATGATTCAGATAAAGGCCGCCGAATACTCCGTGCCAGTACGGACAGTTGCACTGGCCTGCATACAGCAACCTTACGGCTTCGGGCACCCGGTCTTCCTCACCAAAAACTTTATTAACCTTATTTGAAACATAAGCCATTTTCTTTTGCATATTGTTGCTTTCGGGATACTTATTTAAAAAGTTTTTAAAGTAACCTCCCTTTACAAAGCGGCTGACATTTTCATACATTCCATTATTCTTAAGATATTTAACAAAATCCTCGTATTCATTGATGGTCTCACCGGGCATACACCATTCCAGCATTTCATCATAGGAAGTTGTCGGCATGTAGATGCGGCTTAGCGGTTTGTGGGCCGCCATATACTCGGAAAAAGTCGTAACATTTATCCACTCTTTATTTTTTTCGAGTTCGGTAAAAAACTTTTCCAGCCAATTTTCACCATAGACCCATTCATGAGTCTTGGGCCAGATTCCGAATTTCTCGCCGTCATCCGCAAGCACAACAAGGTTATTGCCTTCTTCCGTGGCCAAAGAACGGAGATATTCGATTGTCTCTCCGGGCATGCGAAAAGGCACAAGATACCTCATCTTTGAACTTATAGGAAAAACATTCAGTTTATATCCGTCCTCTTCTGTCACAAAATAACCCGTGAGCTCTCTTTCTTGCAAGCCGGTGCTTTTTAAATGCGTATCATCAACAATGGTATATTTTAATCCCGCCAGGGCAAAACTCTTAGCCAGATAAGGTTCCCAGATTCTCTCCGTAAGCCAGGCTCCCTCAGGTTTATACCTGAAGTTCTTAAAAACATATTCGTTAAGCATTTTCAGCTGGCCGGCCCTATCCC
>CAITEH010000073.1 GCA_903891415.1 Candidatus Firestoneibacteriota bacterium | reverse complement strand
GGTAGATTTTAACCGGGAGCGGCTCCACTCGTCAAACGGGTATAAAACACCCGAGGAGTACGAAAAAGAGTATTACCAACTAAACAAGTAGTCCACTAAATCGGGGAAGATTCAGAACGCCACAATTGAACCCAAAACAAACAAGTCATTGTAAAAATCGCGGAGAACTTGAAAGTTATTATCATGACAACAACCCTCATGGACGAAGATATTATTTTGAAATTGTAAAACCGGGAGACCCGGGTTATGAAGCAGTATTTTTGGAATGGGCTGTTCTGGAAACAGAAATGTCTATTGAAGAAAGTAAAGAATGTTTCAGGATATGGGATAAATGCAATAGTTCACTGATTTGGTAAAAGACGCTGGATTCCGCGTATGCAAGGATGACAAAAAGAGAGTCTTGTATATTTCCTTCATTATTAAACAAATTAGGGACAGCGACCAATTAAATCGGTGGAGTGATCATCATGAAGGGTAATATTTGCTTGAATATCATAATTTGCAGCTTTTTGGGTTTTTTTATTGAATGCGCGGGAGATGTAAAAGATGAGAATAAGAATAATTATCTTGTACAGGGAGAATTGTTATCTAACGTTTTAGAAAAATCCGATATTCCTACAAAAGGCCTCAAAGAGCCGCAGATGGTCATAACAAGTTTCTCTGAATTAAATAATGATGATATTTATCTTATCGCGTACTATAAGCTTCAAAAAGGAACGATGTGTTTGGAAAGAAATATATATTTAGGCCTTTATGATAAGAAGAAAAACACATGGAAAGAAAATAATATTAAAGATATTAACGGTGGAAGTATTACAAGCATACAGAGATTTGAGGATAACATTTTTGTTTTATATCTTCATAGCAATCCTTCTGCCGGGATATCGGTGATCATTGATAAAGACCTGAAAAATATAAATGGAGTCCCGGGTCAAGTCCTTTGTTTAATGAACGATATTATAATATTTCATGGAAATGAGATCCATTTTGCGCCAACGCATTATGTTCAGTTTTTTGCGAAGAACTTAAGACAAAAGCCGGGTTGGGAGACTAAAAACTACGGAAAACAAACAATATCTGAACCTACAGAAGGCGTAAAGATATTTCCTAAAGAACCATATGGAAAGGCAAGAGAAGAATTTATGGCAAGGGTCAAGACTTGTTATGACAAGTTCCTCTCAACCCATCCGGGAGGCCTTAATCATTATTTTGATCCGGAAAAATTCAATTGTTATCTGAAAAGCAAAATAATCTGTGATAATAAAACCAATTCCCTGTATATTGAAATGGCCTATGATAAAGAACATTTCGCGGAATTGGATTACCCTGCTGAAGATTTTAAAGATATTGTCTGTATCTTTTCCGGCCTGAATAAAATAGAGGATATAAAATATAAAGAAATGAAAAAAGAAGAATTGGAAAAAAATCATGGTAAACTGGATCCAAAAGATTACCTGAAGGAAGAAATTATTAATAATATTTTTAATAAGGACCCGGACCCTCATAAAGGAACCAATACTTTACAGAAATGAAGCTGGGAAAGAAGAAAAAGGGGTGAAATATAAAGGAAAATCCTGCATATTCTGTGAAGATATTGTTCTTAAATTAATATCGTAACAAAATATTGGTGCTTGACTGTAGTACTCTAAATGGAGTACAATTGTACTCAAAAAGGAGTACAGCATGACAGGGATATTAAGTCTGATAAGATCCAGGACACGGAGGGATATATTAACACTTTTTTTCTCAAATAATGAGATTAAGCATTACACAAGGGAATTAGAGCGGGAGCTGGGGTATTCCCCCGGGAATATCAGGCGGGAACTTCTTAAACTTCAGGCAGAGGGGCTGCTCAAAACAGAAAAACAGGGAAACGCGCTTTTCTATTTCCTCGATCAGTCCTATCCTCTATATAAAGAGATAAAAAGCATTATTTCAAAAACTTCCGGTGTTGAAGGGCTATTAAGAGAGCTGGTAAAAAAAGAAGCACGTATATCAAAGGCCTTTATTTATGGCTCGTATGCTAA
Source organism: Candidatus Firestoneibacteriota bacterium (assembly GCA_903891415.1). GTDB lineage: Bacteria > Oederibacteriota > D2-FULL-39-29 > D2-FULL-39-29 > D2-FULL-39-29 > CAIYPD01. The sequence continues at coordinate 25,901 of CAITEH010000073.1, read as the reverse complement.
GGGTACGGAAAAAGGAAATTCTGACATTGACCTTGTTCTGGTCGGGGATTTCCCGGAAAAAGAATTTTTGAAAGCAATAAGAAATATTGAAGAAAAGATAGGGAGAGAGATTAATTATACAATTTATTCGAAAAAGGAGTTTGAACGTAAAAACAAAGAAAAAGGAGGTTTCTTAAATATCATATTGCAGGATAAGACCATATCTTTAAAGGGGTGAGAGATGGATAGACTTATCAGTAGATTGCTGAAAGAAGGAAAGTTAAGAAAAATACCGGCAGGTTTTAACCAGGTGGAAGCATTACTCAAGGAAGCTATTTTGGATTTGAAAGAAGCTAAGAAAACTTTGAAAATTGCAGAACGAGCCACTTATCTAATGGCTTATAATGCGATGCTTAAAGCCGGGAGAGCACTCCTGCTTTTAAACGGCTGGGCTCCTGATGATGGCGCCCAGCACAAAACAGTCGTAGAGATGACCGGGGTTATTCTCGGAGAGAAATACGGCCACATTGTTAATAAGTTCGAAAGCATGCGCAGGAAAAGAAATGATATGACTTATGAAGCAGGGGTATTGATATCCAACAAAGAAAAAGAGCAGGCTTTTGAAGATGCGATAACTCTTGTTGAAGGGTGTCTTGAAACTGCAAAAAAGAAGAACCCGCAAATGAAAATAGATTTCAAGCTGTAACAAAAAACTATTGACAGATGCTTTAAAGTGTACTATGATATGGTACGAATGTACCAATAGATAGAACACTGGAGGAGTATGCTGATCCCGGAAGGAAGAAAGGATATTTTAAAGGTATTTTTACAGGATCCCTTTAAGGAGATACATCTTAGAGAGATTTCGCGTTTGGCTAAGGCCTCGCTTACAAATGTTGATAATACGATGCGTTTGCTGGTGAAGAACGGAATGTTTGTGAAACGAGAGCTTGCAAATTCGACTTTTTTCAGGCCTGAGCTTGAAAATGAAGAAATGCAAAAGGTCTTTGAGCTGCTGGAGATGGAAAGACGGAAGGATTTTTACGCAGAGAATAAAAACATTGCACGACTGCTGAAAAAATATACCGGATCTATTTTGGAGTTTTCCGGCGGAAGAGTTCAACTCGTTATTCTATTTGGTTCCGTAGCAAGAGGTGAGTGGAAAAAGGGAAGCGACATCGATATATTGGCGGTCATTTCTGAAAAAGATCAAGATATCGTCAATATATTGAATAAGGCCAAGATAGATGTTAGCCCGCTTTTGGAGATAAGGCCGGTGAGTACCACCATGAATAAGTTTGAAAACGGTTGTAAAGAAAAGACGGAGTTTTACCGGAATATCTGGAAGGACCGGATAGTATTGTACAATGATTTCATTTTTTGGCAACTTATTAAAGCAGGACGCTCAGAAAACAAAGATATTTCCTTATAGGGAGGATTAAATAGCAGGATCAGCAAGTCATTTACAAGGGGGAATGATATGTCTGAAAATCTCGAAAAGATATTGCAGGGGTGTTTTCATCCGAAGACCGGGAGGGCAAATCTTCAGCGCATACCGGAAGATATAAAAAGCGCAAGACAGCATATTGAGAAAGCGCGTGGAAACCTGAGAGCAATGAAGTTGATGAACGACCATGAGCTGTTTGACTGGTCTGTGATCTGCGGCTATTATGCGATGTATCACGCGGTTCTTGCGGCTCTCTACAAAATAGGTATCCGGGCGACAGCACATTACTGCGCTATAGCGGCATTCAAAGAATTCTACGTCAAACGGGGCCGGGTAGACCAAAAATACATCGTGTATATTAAGCGCGCCAAACAACTTGAGCAAAAATACGCTGAATTTTTGGATAAGGCCCAGGAAAATAGAGTTATAGAACAATATGGAGTTGAAATCGTTACCAATGATGATACCGAATGGATAATAGAAGATGCTAAAGACTTTGTTCTTAAGATTGAAGAAATACTTGCAGGGTGAAAGTTTTGAGAAAAAGAGATTCTAAACAAATTAGGGACAGCGACCAATTAAAAGTTTTTATTAAGGTTTTAGGGAGATAATATGTTTGACAGAGAGTACGCCAAGAAGCAGATAGAGTTGTTGCCGGACGAGGAACTTAAGAGGATTTATTCTTTAAGAGGGTCAGATGATTATGTCCCGGGGTATTTTGAGCTTGTTGCTTTGGAGCTGAAGAAGAGAGGAGTGGAGGAGCAGCGAGAGCAGAAGGACGGAGGGGCGGAAGGGCGGCTGAAAGACAGAGGAGCGGAAACTGGAGGAACGGAAAGGCAGAGGAACGGAGGAGCGGCAAAAGATAAAGAGCTGAAGGACGGAGGAGCGGAAGAACGGAGGAACGGAGGGGCGGAAGGACGGCAAGAGATGAAAGGGGAAAAGGCAGAAGGGGGATATTTGCATATTGTGGATGAGTATTCGAGGATGTTTGCTAATAATGAGATAAAAGAGAAGCTGGGGATTTCGAACTTTTCGAATGAGGAACTTATTCAGATGTATATATGGGAGAGCGAAAGTTCGCATTTACTTTCGCTTATTGGGGATGAATTAAAAGGCCGGTTGATAGATCCGGATAAATATGTAATACCAAAGATAGTCAATATGCCGGCGACGGAGCAGGAACCCAATGCAAAAGAATGCCCAAAGTGCAGTGTCTCGGTAAGGACTACCGATAATTATTGTTTTTCATGCGGCACGGTGTTGGTGTAAGAGAAGCAGGTCCTAAGTTTTGGGTACTAGGGGCTAGGGTTTTAGGGAAATAATTAATTTCAGCTGTCAGCAATATTTTGTCGAAAGCTCCACCACAAAGCTTTAGTGGATCAACGACCTGCCAATCAGTTTCACCGCTTGACAAATGTATGCATATTGAATATAATTGTATGCAGAAAGCATATGGAGGGCGGATAAATGCTTAATATAAATGGCGCGGGAGAAGAACTGCTTTCTATATTCTACTTGAATGCCGAAAAAGAATTCTACATGCATGAGCTTGGCAGAATGCTTGGAAAAAAACCTGGTGTATTTCAGCGGTCAATAAATAAGCTTGTTGATGAGGGAATACTTACAAGCGAATATAGGGCGAATATAAGGTACTTCAAGGTTAATAAAAAATATGCACTGTATAAAGAACTTAAAGGTCTTATTCTTAAACTGTCAGGTGTCAAACAGGCGATAAGTAAAATTCTTGAAAAATATCCGCAGATAAAAGTTGCGTTTATTTACGGGTCTTTTGCCAGGGGTAAAGAAAAGAGTAATTCTGATATAGATCTCTTTTTTATCGGCAAAGCGGATGAAAATAGACTGCTTAACTCTTTTGAGATATTAGAAAAGAAATTTAGCAGGGAGTTGAACTATAAAATACTGTCAGAAGAAGAAATTAAGAAGGAAGTAAAAGAGAAAGATCCGTTTATTCTAAGTCTTCTTTCTGATAAAAAAGTATTCCTTAAAGGGGGGGAGTATGAGCTACGAGAGGTTTCTAAGGGAAAACCTGATAAAAAAGGTTCATCCTGATTTCAAGCAGATCTTTGTACAGACGGCCAGAGCAAAAAAAGATATAAAAACAGCGGAGAGAGTAATAGATATTGACCGGACTTGGGCGTATACGATCTGCTACCATTCTATGATAAGGGCAACGAGAGCTCTTATGTATTCGTTTGGTTACCTGCCTACAAATAAGAACACACATAAGACATTGCTTGAATTTGCCGATATTCATATAGGAAGTAAATATTCGGAGTTAATAAATAAATTTAACAGAATGAGACGGGAAAGGCATGATTTCATTTATGAATCTAAAAATGGAATTTCAATAGAGCAGGTCAATAATTCCATTGAAAACGCTGTTTTGATGCTGTCTGAAGCGGAAAAGATAATTTTGAAAAATAATCCTCAAAAGAATTTAAATCTTTGAGATAAAAACAGATCATGGGTTTCTATGGTAAAGTCTGGACAACTGTTAGTTTATTATCTATTAAATTGCTTGTTTTTGATAATCTGATTTAAATCATACAAAAATATTCAAACACGTGATATTAGTTAAGTACGGGCTGCCTATTCTTCCTGCTCCGTTTCACCCCTTGAGTACCGAATAGGAGCGGGGGGCAGCCCTCTAATTAATTGCTGATGGCTGATAGCTAATTGCTGATTATAAAGGGGAATTTAAAAGGGGACGTGGTTTTGGACCCGTCCCCTTTTTTTATTTTAGGCGTTTTCGGATTCCTGGGGGATGATAAAACCGCATACTATATATATTAGTATAACCGGAAAGGCCGCTGTGACCAATGCGAGCAGAACGGTCCCTATCCTTATAAGCATCGGGTCTATGTTGAAATAATCAGCCAGGCCGCCGCAGATACCGAGGATCATCTTATTTCTTCCGGATCTATAAAATCTGTTTCTTACGCCGCTTAGGCTTCTGGTTTTTTCAAGCTTCCTGAATTCAAGCTCTTTTTGCAGAGTATCTATGGTTTTCCTGTTCTTTAGCAGGACGAGGGAGATCAGTGAAAAAATAAATACCAGAGCACTAACGTAAAAAACTGAAGTCCATAGGATCCGGTCAAATCCAGGATCATGGTAAAGATAAAAAATACATATACCGGCGAGAATGGATGAAACAATTATGGAAAATACAGAGCTGAAGACACCCATTTTTCTGCCCCACTCTGCCAAGAGCAGCAGTCCAATAGAATAAATCAACATGAGAATAGAAATCGTCCAAAGAAGGATCGCGCTGACGATCGCGAAAGAAAAAAAGCCGTTATTTATTAGCGGTTCTGTTCTGTAAATACGGATATCCCCGGTATGCCTGAAAGGTACAGGGGTAACTTTGTCCGCTTCTTTCTGCATGTTTTCTTTGAGGCTCTGTTCAAGGCTGTGTTGTACAATGGAGGCATGTGTTCGAAGGGGCAGGAGTAGAGGGAGAATTAATAGAGATATTAGAAAAATAAAAGCGCTAAAAATTAAGGTTACTGTTCCGAGCGTGCGTATGTGCACGCGGCCGGGATCGGGGTTCCGGTCAGTTTTTGTTGTGCTGACGGCCTCTAAAAGTTCTTTTCCGTCTTCGACCGAGACTTTGTGGTTTTTGAGCATATCCAGGATCTTTATTGTTTCTTCGCTTGACGAAAGGTTAAGAAACTGGAGAGTTTCTTGAACGCTTGTTTGGCCGTCGTACAGTTTCTTTAAAGTATCCGGTGAGATAATATTTTTTTCATTCTGAGGCCTGAACTCTTCTTTCTTGCCGGAAGATTTTTTTCTTAAAAAAACAATCAAAATAACTATTGCAGCAATAAAAAAGAACAGCAACAGGGCAAGCAAGAGCATTATTAATAATTTCATTGTCTTATCCTCCTTTAGGACCTCTTTAACATTTCGGCGCCTTCTTTGGCCGTGAGCTTACCGGATTCAATTCCTTCCAGTATCTCTTTTTTGGATAATAGGGGGGCTGAACTGTAACCCAGGGCAGTTATGACTTCATCAAGACGCTTGCAGACGGTGGGGTACGAAATATTGAGTTCTTTTTCTACCTCTTTAATACTGCCTCTTGATTTGATGAAGATTTCCGCGAAGTTAAGCTGTTCCCGGTTTAACTTTGACAACCCGGAGAGGGCAAAAGTGCCCTCTATTGCGGTATTGCAGGAATCGCATCTGAGCCGGGATATCGTCAATTTCTCCTGGCACACAGGGCAGTTGACCGGCATCATCTTTTCGGACCTATTTGACATCGTAATCTCCTCATTGAATATTACTAGTATTATGCACAATAAACTTAATATTGTCAATAGCAATATTGATATTATTAAGTATTTGAATGAATAATATTATATTTTTTGTAGTTGCCTCATTTATGAGGCCAAAAACGCTTGATAAGCCGCATAAAGCGGGTCAGTCAGCCCTTGGCCTGACAGAGCAAGCAACTACAATTCCAGTATTATCTGATTTGATCTTTTAGAGGAATTTTTGGTCAAAATAGACATCAAAATAGGCATATGTTTACTTTCTTTTCTAAAATCTATATAATTGGTCTATGTTTATTGAAAATGTAAGCAATACTTTTAATTATCTGGTTAAAACTTCTAAAGATATAGTTAATTATCCCGCGTTGCAGCTTAAGGGGCTCCTGGCCTCTGTTAAGGGGAATGCAAAAGTTCTTATTGTAAGCCAGCCCGCTTTTTCCATTCCTACGGCGTTTGTCGGCGTTTACCAGCAGTTGTTCATTATTTCCCTGGGAGTAAGCGCTATAGAGTACGGAGAACTTATTGCCTTGGGTATCTGCGTCCAGCTGCTCTCTTTTTTTCTCGGAGGGGTCCTGGCCGATAAACTGGGGCATAAAAAAACCCATGATGTTTTTATCCTCTGCTGGCCCCTAAGTTTCATTCTTTTCGGGTTTGCGCAAAATATCTGGTGGGTTATCCCGGCGATAATTGTTTCCGGCATGATGAATGTATCTTCCCCCGCCTGGAACTGTCTTTTTGTGGAAGGTATTTCCGAAAATAAGAGATCAAATATCTATGCTGTCGTGCATATACTTGTGAACGCGGGGCCCCTCTTATTGCCGCTGGCCGGCGCGGTCGTAAAAATGCTGGGCCTGGATACGGCAAGCAGGATCATTTATCTGTTTTCGGCGGTTATAACCTTTGCGGCAATAATTTATAGATGGAGACACTTGAAAGAAACAAAACAGGGGGAGAAAACAAAAAAAGACCGCAGGGCTTTGGACCTGAATGAAGAAAGAAAGAACTTTGGCAAAACTTTTATGATGCTGATAGAAAATAAAAAGATCTTCTGGTACGGGCTGGTCAATGTGATCTTTATACTTGCCATTACCATGTGGGGATCTTTTAACTCGGTCTTCCTGGCCGACCCGAAAGAAGTGGGGCTGGATCTTTCCAGCCTCGCGGTATTTCCCATAGTTGCCTCAATGATCTTTATAGCCGCGATAATAATATTTATCCCCCAGATCAAAAAAAATAATTATATTAAATATATCGGGCTGGGAATTCTGCTGAATGCGGCGTCTTCAACGCTTTATATCTTTGCACCCGAGAAAAATATTTCTGTCATGGTGCTCTCTTATATGATCTATGGAGTGGGACTGGCGCTGTTTAGGCCTTTATTTGACGCGCGGCTTATGAATATTTTCAGGGAAAAAGACCGGGCCCGGCTTTATTCGGTCTATAATGTCATAGTGATGGGCTGTTCCATACCCGGCGGCCTGCTGAGCGGCTTTCTATATACTCTATATCCCCGCTCTCTTTTTATCGTCACAACACTGCTGTTTTTAGCGTCTTTCTGGATATTATGGAAAAAAGTCATCAAAACCCGCCTTCTGGTGTGAAAGAAAAAGCCGGGTTCTGGGTCCTGGGTTCTAGGAAGAGCAGAAAGTTTAAGGAAAAGACGGGTTCTAGGTTCTGGGCTCTGGGTTCCAGGAAGAGCAGAAAGTTTAAGGAAAAGCCGGGTTTTAGGTTCTGGGCTCTGGGTTCTAGGAAGAGCAGAAAGTTTAAGGAAAAGACGGGTTCTAGGTTCTGGGCTCTGGGTTCCAGGAAGAGCAGAAAGTTTAAGGAAAAGACGGGTTCTAGGTTCTGGGTCCTGGGTTCTAGGAGGAGCAGAAGGTTTAAGGTTTCATCAGTGGAATCAGAAAGCTTTGCAATCAGTGGAATCGCTCTGGCAAAAGGAGAACTATGAAAGCAGCCATTTTTTACAAGCTACGTGACATAAGAATAAAGGACGTTAAGGAGCCGAAGGTCAGACCGGGTTGTGCCCTTATCAAAGTGAAAGCCGTAGGTATCTGCAGATCTGATGTTCATTATTACACGCAGGGCAGGATCGGCAGTCAGATAATAAAAAAACCCCTGGTCCTGGGCCATGAGGCCGCCGGCCTTGTTGTTGAAACCGGCAAAGGTGTGACAAATATTAAAAAAGGCGACAGAGTTTCCCTGGAACCGGGTATTTTTTGCGGAAAATGCCCGCAGTGCAGGACCGGACGGCCTAATCTGTGTAAAAAAGTCAGATTTTTCGGGACGCCTCCAATTAACGGGACGTTTCTCGAGTATGTGGTACATCCGGCCGGGATGCTTTTTAAACTGCCTGAACGGCTAAGTTACGGAGAAGGCGCCTTGATAGAACCCCTGACGGTGGGAATGTATGCCGTGGAACTGGCAAAAATAAAAACCGGCGAGACCGTTGCCATTCTGGGGGCCGGACCGATCGGCCTTTCTATATTAAAGAGCGCGCTTTGCCGGAAAGTTAAACATATTTATGTGACCGACTACCTGGCTTACAGATTAAAATACGCGGCAAAACACAAAAAGGTAACGGTAGTTAACGCCGGGGCCGAACCCGTTAAAAAGATTTTGAGAATGACAAAAGGGCGCGGGGTGGATGTGGTTTTTGAAGCTGCCGGAAAAGCAGAAGCGGTCAAGCAGACCATTGAAGTTGCCGCTACCGGAGGAAGGGTGGTCTGGGCAGGAATACCGGATGAAGACACGGTAACTATAGACTGCCATGAGGCCCGAAGAAGAGAACTTTTAATAATAAATGTAAGAAGAACAAAACATCAGAATGAAAAAGCGGTCAGGGCCCTGGCCTCCGGGAAAATATATGTCAAAGATATGGTCACGCACAGGTTCCCGTTGAAAGACATAACGAAAGCTTTTCAGCTCGTGGAAAAATACAAAGACGGAGTAATAAAGGCCGTAATTGAAATGTAAAAAACATTTTCCGGTTTTGCAATATTAAAATATTTGAATTATGCGCCGTTAAATATTGAATTCATGAATTTGTGGTCGTCAATAAGTTTTTTTCTGTTATCGCCGGTGATGTTAAAATCCTCAAGAGAGACCCACCCGTCATAGCCGGCCTGTTTAAGTTCTTCCGCAAACTGTTTTAGATTTGCAACACCCTCCCAGGGCAGGCAGGGTTTTGGCTGCCATATTATAAAGCCGTCAGGCGTGGTTTCTTTGATCTGCCATTGATAATTCTTTACATGCACATGCGCTAAGTACCTGCCAAGCAGCTGGATCCCCTGTCTGTAGTTTTCAAAACCCTCAAAAACCATATTCCCCGGGTCAAAGATCACCCCTACATGTTCGGGGTCAAAGTTTGAAACCAAACGGTAAGCCGCGCTGGCAGAAGGTGTTATCATATTCATGTGAGTTTCTATCAGGACTTTTGCATCATATTTCTTAACCAGTTTTTCTATCTCTGCCAGGGCTTTTACTGTGTCTGTGAACATTTGATTGCGGTCCCTGTTATCATTTGGGTAAGGAGGCATTATTACCCTGAACGTCCTGCAGTCCAGCGTCTTCAAGTTCCGGCAAAGTTCCTCCATAACCTCAAGTTCAAAACACTTTACATAGGTTCCCAACCCGCAGACCCGGAGTTTATATTTATCACAAACCGCTTTTACCAGAGGCGCTTTAACTTTAAGGTTTTTGGGGTTAATGTCATTTTTAAAGTCCCCGGCAAAGCAATAGCCTTTTTTCTTTTGTTCTTCGCTTATTTCCAGGACTCTTAATTCCAGCCCGTCATAGCCGGTTTCCGACAGGAATTGTCCGAGCTCTTCCAGGGAAAATTCAGGCATTAATATGGTATAGACAGCCAGTTTCATAGGCACCTCGCTTTAATACTTTACTTATGAAAATTATAGCATGGAGCTCATAAATATGACAATGGATAACAGCAAAAATAATTACTGACAGCAAAGAATGACGGGCGGCCGCGGAGAGAAATTGCGCCTTGACTTAGTCCCGGCCCAAGGGTAAAATTGAAAAAGTATGCAATAGAAAAAGCTTATTACATTTCAGGAGAAAAATATGTCCAAAGAAAAAAGCGGTGTTTCCCGTCAACTTTTAACAAAAGAAGGAGCCTTTACCTCGGATTTTGAATGGCCGCTTACTTTGCTTGTTGATAAAGGCCTGGACGGGGCAGTTACCAATAAATCCAGGGTCGGTTATGTTGACGGAGATAAAGGCCGCTTGATCTATCAGGGTTATCCGGTGGAAGTGCTGGCTGAAAACGCGGATTATGAAGAGGTGGCGTATCTTTTGATCTTCGGCAAACTTCCGAACGAGCAGGAGTATGTTGAATTCAGCCAAAATCTGAAGGCCAACCGGAAAATGCCCGTAGAAGTTGTAAAAATAATGGATATTATCTATGACCACGAACACTCGCATCCCATGTCCCTGCTCCGGACGGCAGTTTCCGTCCTGGGGGTCCTTCAGAAAAATGTCATGGATACTTCGCGGGAGAATGAACTGAGAATGGGCATGCACCTGATAGCTATCCTTCCCACCGTAATTGCGGCGCTTCACCGGCTCCGGCTCGGGCTTAAACCCGTGGAGCCGGATCTGAACCTGAAACATGTGGAAAATTTTCTTTATATGCTGCACGGGAAAAAACCTTCTGCCCGGGATGCCCGGCTGCTAGAAATTTCAATGATACTTCACGCGGATCACGGCATGAACGCGTCCACGCTGACCGCGGTCGCCACCTCCGCTTCTCTTTCGGACCTTTATTCCTCCATAGTCGGAGCTATCGGCTCGCTTAAGGGGCCCCTGCACGGCGGCGCCAATGAAGTTGTACTGAAAGAATTTCTAAAGATAAAAAGCGTTGACCATGTAAAAGAATTTGTCGCGGAGAAGGCCGCGAAGAAAGAAAAAATAATGGGCTTCGGGCACCGCATCTATAAAACCTACGACCCGCGGGCTGCGGTCCTGAAAAAATACGCTTCAAAACTTAATGACGAAGTTGAAATGTTCAAGATCGCGGAAGTTTTGGACAGGGAAGTGGTCGCGAAGTACGGTTCCCGGGGCATCTATCCCAATGTGGATTTTTATTCGGGGATAATCTACCGGCACCTCGGTTTTGAAATAAATTTCTTTACGACAATTTTTGCCGCCGCCCGGGTTGCGGGCTGGCTGGCCCGTATCCTTGAATACCGGGCTGAAAACAGGATCTTCAGGCCGAGAGATGTTTATGTCGGGGAGTTTAATAAAGAGTTTACAGTAAGAGAAAAACGCCCCTGAGTAATTTAAAAATCGTTTGTAGTTGCTCAATTCATTGAGCGTTCTGAAAACCGGTGCAGCGAGGGAAATATTTGCGTTTAATAATCAGCGAGCTTTTGATACCCGTTGAAAAAGACGGGATTTCCGAATATATTAAAGCCGCCGCGTTAAGACTTGCCGTCAGCGAAAAAAACTTAGAACTGTATAAGATCCTCTCCAGGGCGCTCAATTCAAAGGACAAAGCACAATTTTACTATGAGCTGTCCGTCGTTGTGACCGTGGCCGCGCCTTTTGAAAATAAAGCCGGCTTTCCCAGCTATATTGAGAAAACCCCTGCCCCCAAAAGAGTAAAAGCATCCGGAGAGCGGCCGATTATCATAGGTTTTGGCCCTGCCGGCATGTTTGCCGCGCTTGAACTGATAGAATACGGCTATAAACCGTTAATTTTCGAAAGAGGAAAAATAATAGAGGACCGGCATACCGATATTAAAAGGTTCGTAGAAGAAAAAGTCCTGGACGCCGAGTCCAATATTCAGTTCGGGGAAGGCGGCGCGGGTGCCTATTCCGACGGAAAACTCTTCTCCCGGGCAAAGAACTCCGCCTATATTGATAAGGTCCTGGATTCCTTTATCAGGTTCGGAGCTCCTCCGGAAATAAGTTATGCCGGACGGCCTCATCTGGGGACCGATATTTTGTGCGAGCTGGTCCGGAATATCAGGAACTATATAATAGAACACGGGGGAGAGATTTTTTTTGGCTCGAAAATGACCGGGCTTCTGATCACGGATAATACCTGCCGGGGCGTGGTAATAAACGGCCGGAAGGAATATTTTTCCTCAAGTGTTTATCTGGCTATCGGGCATTCAGCACGGGATACCTTTACGCTTTTGCACGGGAAAGGCGTCGCGCTCGAACAAAAACCCGTGTCCGTGGGAATAAGGATTGAGCATCCGGTAGAAATAATAAATCAGATGCAATACGGAGAAAAATATAAGAATTTTCCCGGCCTGGGCGCGGCCGGCTATTCTTTTAATTATAGCGATGAAAAAACAAAAAGAAGGTTGAATACTTTCTGTATGTGCCCCGGCGGGGAAGTGGTGAACGCCTCTTCCGAAAACGGCCTGCTGGTAATAAACGGCATGAGCTATTCTGCCCGGGCCTCCGCTTTCTCAAATACCGCGTTCATCATCACCAGTTATCCTTCCGATTATCCCGGAACCTCGCCCCTGGCCGGAATAGAATTCCAAAAAGAAATAGAAAAAAAAGCATACGAGGCCGGAGGCGCGGGCTTTGAAATTCCCGCCCAGAACCTTTTGGACTTTTTGGCCGGCCGGGCCTCCGCGGCCTTGAACAGGAACTCCTGCAAGATCGGGACCAAAGCCGTGGACCTTAAAACACTTTTTCCGGAGTTTATCGGAAACACCCTTTTAGCGGCTTTCAGGCAGTGGGAAAAAGAGTATCCGTTATTTGTTTCGAAACACGGAATGCTGCTGGCGCCGGAAACCAGGACCTCCTGTGCCGTAAAGATCCTGCGTACCGGAGAATACGGCTCGGTGAACATAAAAAATCTCTTTCCGATAGGCGAAGGGTCGGGTTATACCGGCGGAATAACCAGCTCGGCCGCTGACGGCATAAAAGCTGTGGAAAAAGTTAATTCATGAGCACTGACGTTTTTTAAAAAATTTCCGGGGTTTTTCTTAAATATGAACGGTTGAAGGGACATCCGGCAGGCTTGTCAGAAAAACCAAAATATTTTACAACAACGGTTATCATCGGAGTTTCCTCATGCTTTATATTTTTTTGTAGTTGCCTCATTTATGAGGCCTAAAATGCTTGATAAATCAAGCAACTACAATTTAATATTTCCTTATTATAATCTATTGAGTAATTTCCGACCTATTGTTATTACTATTGAAAACTTATGGGTTATTGTATACAATAGAACAAAATTAACGGGCTTCAGGGAGCAAATTATGCAGAAAATGAAAATATTAATGACGCTGGTGCTTATCGGAGCTGTTATCGGCGGAATTCTCGGTGCTGCGGCAAATTATTCCGGTGCCAAAACCCTTGAATATACCGCTACTTATAACTTTCCGGGCGCTGATGAGAGCAGGATAAATAAAAATCTTGAGGAACATCCTAATATTCCGGCCTATCCGCAGCAAAACACCGTGTTGGGCGGCGCTTTTTTTGGGCTCCTCCTGGGCGTTTTGATCGGGCTTATTACCAATTATCTCCGGGCGGAAGCGGCCTATATTGTTTCCGCGGTTGCCGGTTTTCTGCTTTCCGGTTTTGTTGTCTGTCCCTATCCTTTTTATAAATTCCTGCCGCCGGTCGCGCATAAATACGCCATCTGGGTGATCATTCCGGGAGTAATAATTTCTGTACTTATTTCAATATTTCTGGAAAGGTTTAAACCGGCCGTACCCGAACCTGTTTCTGTCCCGTTAACCCAGCAGCAAAACCAACAGCAGCAGGGCAAGAAAAAGAAGAAGTAATGAAAATTGAAGTAATGGTAAAGCCCGGCTCAAGCAGGCAGAAAATAGAAGAAACCGGGCCCAACCGGTATACGGCCTGGGTTCACGAACGCCCGATAGAAAATAAAGCCAACCTTGCGGTCATAAAACTTCTTGCCGGCCATTTGAAAGTTCCCAAGTCCGGAATTTCTCTTTTTAAAGGCGCGAAGAGTAAAAATAAAATATTTGAGATAGGATAAAAGAGAAAGGTGCTGGGTGCTAGGTTCTAGGGACTGGGAAGAATAAAAAAAGAAAGGTGATGAGTACCGGGAAAAGAAAAAAGGTTCTGGGTCCTAGGTGCTAGGAAAAAATAAATAAATAAAGAAAGAAAGGTCCTGGGTCCTGGGTTCTAGGGGCTGGGAAAGAATAAAATAAAGGTGATAAGTACTAGGAAAAAAAGGTTCTAGGGGCTAGGAAAAAAAATATTACGAAACACCCAGTACCCAGGACCTAGAACCTGTATTTATCTGTCTTTACCTGTTCTAAAGGAACTTATGTTCAACATTTCAACAGCTTGGAATATAGATACGGATAAAAAATCTGCGGAAAAAGCCGTAGAGGAAATTAATTCCCTGGGCTTTGACGCTCTGGAACTCGCGTGGATAAACGAGAGCAAATTTAAAGAACTGAAAAAAATTAAATTCAAAGCCGGGAGTGTCCACAGTTATGTCCCGGAACCTCTGGACCTTAAAGCAGGCCGCTGGAGATGCGATGTTTACCGCCTGACTGCTTCAGATGAAGAGGAAAGAAAGCAGGCGGTTAAATGGATGAAAAGCTCCATTGATACCGCGGAGTGGTGCGGCGCGCCGGCGGTTGTCGTCCACCTCGGTTTTCCGGAGGGCTGCCCGCGCAGGTCGAAGCCGCTTATTGAGTTGTATAATGAAGGTAAAAAAGCTACCGCTGAATATCGAAAAGAAAAAGAGGAGCTTTTAAAAGAGCGGGAATTTTATAAGGCAAAAGGTTTTACGGCAGGCCTTTTGAGTTTGAAGGAAATTAATTCCTACGCCTTTAAGAAAAAGATAAAGATAGGCCTCGAAACCAGGATGTTCTATGAAGAGTTCCCGAACCTGGAGGAGTTTCAGTATATTTTTAAAGAATTTTCCGGCGGAGCGCTTTATTACTGGCACGATATCGGGCACGCTGAGATCCACGGGCGGCTCGGGTTTACTACACCGGAAGAATATCTCTCTAACTTAAAAAAACATTTGATAGGGCTCCATATTCATGATATGCGGGGAATTTCAGACCACCGGGCGCCCGGCACCGGGGATGTTGATTATCACAAGTATCTTCCCTGGCTTAAAGACCCGGCGCTTATTAAAGTTTTTGAGCTGCATCCTTTTAATTCAAGGGAAGAGGTTATTGCCGGCAGGCAGCTCCTGGAAAAGTTATGCGGGGAAAGTGACAAAAATTACGATAGGTTGTTATAATAATTTTTTGTCATCCTGAGCCGGTATTTTGACGAAGGATCTCAGCACTTTAAGCTGTTTAAAAGCAGGGATGTTTCGCCAAAGGAAAGACGGCTCAACATGACAAGTTCTTACGGTATGGAGTTAATTAATGCTTGAGAAGGTCAGGAAGACCATAGAGAAGTACGGGCTTTTAAATAAGGGGGATACGGTGCTGGCGGCGGTTTCCGGCGGGCCGGATTCCACGGCACTCCTGCTTTCTTTGCTTAAATTGAAAAAAGAATACGGCCTTAAGCTGGCGGTTGCTCATATTAATTATCATTTGCGCAAGGCCGATTCAGACAGGGACCAAAGTTTTGTTGAAGCCCTGGCAAAAAAATACGGGCTGCCTTTCTATCTAAAAAATATTGACGGCAAAAAGGAGTTTAAAACCGGAAGCCTGCAGGAAAAAGCAAGGGAACTCAGGTACGCCTTTTTCCTCAAGCTTGCAGGAGAGATAAAAGCGAATAAACTCGGGGTCGGGCACAATAAAGACGACCAGGTAGAAACCGTGCTTATGAGATTTTTACGCGGTTCCGGTGCCGGGGGGCTTTCCGGAATGCCGGTAAAGCGCGGCCTTGCAGAGGGTTGCACGCTTATCCGGCCGCTGTTAGAAATAAAAAGAAAGGAAATCGAGGGGTTTTTAAAAAAGAATAAGCTTAAGGCCAGAAAAGATAAAAGTAATAATGAACCGGTCTATTTAAGAAATAAATTAAGACTAAAACTCCTGCCGCTTTTGAAAAAAGAGTATAACAGCAATATAGAGGATTCCCTTTTCCGGATGTCCGGGATCTTCTCTTCGGAAAACGATTTTCTGAACAAGGAAGCCGTGAAACACCTCAAAAACAGCCGGGGAGAATACTTTGTTTCAAAAAAAGAATTTGACGGGCTTCCGGCGGGGCTTAAACTTAGAGTACTCCGCGAATTAATACGTAAAATAAAGGGTGATCTTACGGGCGTGGATAGCGGCCATCTTGCGGAAGCTTTAAGCCATAAAAAAAATATCAGCCTTCCCGGAGGCCTCTCACTGCTTAACGTTTCCGGACGGCTCCTTGCAGTAAAAAAAACGGGAAACCCAAAGCAGATCAGGCTGAAGGTTCCGGGAGTGACCTGTTTTGGCAATAAAAAAGTAGCCGTAACAATTAAGGATGTGGTAAAATATTTTGGAAGAAAAAATGAGGCCTTTTTAGACGCTAAAAAGGTAGAGTTACCCCTTTTTATAAGGACCCGCCGCGACGGGGACAGGTTCATGCCTTTTGGCATGAAAAAGTTCAAGAAGCTCCAGGATTTTATGGTGGACGAGAAAATACCGTCCTATAAAAGGGACCTGGTGCCGCTTTTAATAGATTCCCGGGGGGATATTCTCTGGCTCGCGGGCTGCAGGGCGGATGAACGTTACCGGGTGACCCAAAAGACAAAAAAAATAATCTGTCTGAGTTTACAGGAGGCCTGATCATGAAAAAAATAGTCGCGCTCTTTATCCTGTTCCTGCTTCCGGCCTGGGGGGCCAATCCCGGATTTTCGCTGGATGCTTTTGCCGAAAAAGCCGAGAAGTCCGCCGCGGACGTAGGCAAGGAACTTAACTGGAGCTCTATAAGAAGCAAGGAAGAGCTATATCTTGAATATATAGTGAACAAAAACAAAAAGGATCCGCAAAGGCTTTTCTACTGCGCGAACCAGATAGTACGGAACAAAGAGGACCTCCTGCCGGACCTTATTAAAGCACTTGTACTTATAGAAAATGAAGACAGATTTGCCGGGGCAGCGCTGCCTCTCCTTTACACCAGGGACCGGCGGCTGGTGGAACCTTTAAAGACCATAGTTGAAGATAAAAATAAAAACATGAAGATCCGGGGCCTCGCGGCCGCGATCCTGGCCACCTATTCTAAAAATGAGGGTTATGCCAAAGAAAAATGGAAAATAGCAAAACAGGCCATTTATACCGGCGAGTTTAACCGGCTTGACAAAACGGAAATACAAACTCTTCTTGATTATGTGGATGAACTTAAATTCAGGGACGACATAGGGGTAGATATGTATCTCTGGATAAAACCCGGGATCTTTAATTTTGTACAGCCGGAAGAGAGCGCGGATGCGGTTAAGGATAAACAGGAAAATAAAGAAGGCCTGCTGAAAGACCTGAAATCCGATAAAAAAGAAAAAAGAGAAGTTGCGCTCTATTTGATGTTAAAACTGCCGTTTCCCGGAAGAAGCAAGCTCTTTGAAGAGACAGCAAAAACGGATGCAGACAGCGAAATAAGAAAGACCGCGAAACTATTTCTTAAGCTTCTGGAACGGGTCAAGCAGGAAAAAAACCCGGGAAAAAAATAATAACCTTAAAGCTCAGCTTGCGCGGAGCTTAACTGACAGAAAGCGCGTATAATTTGTGATCCTTTCCCGGGCTTTAGAGACGGGCTTTCCCTTTATGATATAAAACATTATTGACAAACCGGCTATTCTGCTATAATATGGTAGAACACGTTCAAAAGCAGTTGTTTTTATTGCGTAATTTAGGCAGGGAGGATAGTAAAGTGAGTAATGGATTCAAGACGCTTACAGTCTGGATATTGATATTTGTAATAGCTATTTATGGCGCTTCATATCTAATGAATACCAAAAAAGGGCCTGAAGCGATAAGTTACAGCGAGTTTATTACTGCCGCAACCGAAGGCAAAATTAAAGAAATCACCGTATTTGAAGATCAGAAAAAAGTTGACGGGACCTATTTGACGGGGAAAACAAGCGGATTTTATACCTATATCGGCGCGGACCCCGACATGTGGAAGATACTCCGTGAAAAGAACGTAAAGATAACGGTAAAAGCGCCCGAGCAGGTACCCCTCTGGCTTAATATACTTATGAGCGTCGCGCCTTTTCTTATCCTGGGGGTCATAATATTTTTTGTCTGGAAGCAAATGCAGGGAGCCGGTAATTCCGCGTTCAATTTTGCCAAAAGCCGGGCCAAGCTTTTCTCTTCCAATCAATCGAAAGTTACCTTTGAGGATGTGGCCGGCGTGGAAGAGGCCAAGGAAGAATTAAAAGAAGTAATAGATTTTTTAAAGGAACCGGCAAGGTTTCAAAAACTCGGGGGCAAGATCCCGAAAGGCGTCCTGCTTATCGGTTCTCCCGGCACGGGTAAGACCCTATTGGCCCGGGCTGTCGCAGGCGAGGCCGGCGTGCCGTTTTTCTCGCTTTCCGGTTCTGACTTTGTGGAAATGTTCGTGGGAGTCGGCGCGGCAAGAGTAAGGGACCTGTTTGAACAGGGAAAAAAGAATGCGCCCTGTATTATTTTTATTGATGAGCTGGATGCCGTAGGCCGCCGCAGAGGTTCGGGGCTGGGCGGCAGTCATGATGAAAGGGAGCAGACCTTGAACGCGCTCCTGGTTGAAATGGACGGCTTTGAGACAAATACCGGGCTTATCGTGGTCTCGGCGACGAACAGAATGGATGTACTGGATCCGGCTTTACTGCGCCCGGGCAGGTTTGATCGGCGGGTGGTAGTGGCTCTTCCTGATTATAAAGGCCGGGAAGCCATCATGAAGATACACACAAAAAAAGTTCCGCTGGAAAAAAATGTGGACCTTTCCATTATCGCGCGGGGTACTCCGGGCTTTACCGGCGCGGACCTGGCTAATCTTATCAATGAAGCGGCACTGCTCGCAGCAAGGAACAATAAAAAAGAAATATCAATTAAAGAACTCGAAGACGCGAAAGACAAGATCTATATGGGCGTCGAAAGAAAGAGCCTTATAATAGGCGACAAAGAAAAAAGGAACACCGCTTTCCATGAGGCGGGACATGCTTTAATAGCAAATCTTTTGCCCGGGGCAGATCCTCTGCATAAGGTGACAATAATACCGAGAGGGATAGCACTTGGCGTCACCTGGAGGCTGCCTACCGAAGACAGGCATTCCCGGGGGAAGAAGGAATTCATTACGGATATTATGATCTCGCTGGGAGGCCGTATAGCGGAAGAACTCTTTATGGAGGACATTTCCACAGGCGCGAGCGCTGATTTTCAGCATGTTACAGAAGTGGCGCATAAAATGGTGACCGCCTACGGTATGAGCGAAAAACTCGGGACCAGGACCTACGGGCGCCCGGATCGGGAAGTTTTCCTGGGCGGAAGCTATATGCAGGAAAAGGATTATTCGGAAGATACGTCAAAAAAGATAGATGAAGAAGTGCGGTGTATCATAGAAGCCTGTTACAAGCAGGCCAGAAAGCTGCTTGTTAAGAATAAAGCCAAGCTGGAAAAGATAGCTTTGGCTCTGCTGGAAAGAGAAACTCTCGACGGCGCGGAAGTGGAAGAAATTATTACCGGCAAAAAAAAGACCCCGGCAGAGCCCCCGGCGCCGCCCGCGTCCGGCAATACTGTCGCGGCTAAGACCGAAGATAAAAAAGAAGAGGCAAAACCGGAACTTAAACCTGCTCCTGCACCGAACACAAACGCGGGGAAAGCATGAATAAAGCAAAAATAGAAAAAGCAGTCAGAGAGATCCTCATTGCTATCGGGGAAGACCCGGGCCGGGAAGGCCTGAGAGAAACGCCCGGCCGCGTGGCCCGGATGTATGAAGAAATATTTAAAGGCGTCGGCCAGGACGCTTCCAAGGAATTGAAGGTGCTTTTTACCGAAGAACATGATGAAATGGTCCTGCTTAAAGATATTCCTTTTTATTCCATGTGCGAACATCACCTCCTGCCTTTTATCGGCAAAGCCCACGTGGCGTATATCCCCGTAAACAATAAAGTCCTGGGGCTTTCAAAGATCGCGCGCCTGGTGGATACGGTTTCCAAGCGCCCGCAGCTGCAGGAACGCTTGACCAGCCAGATAGCGGATACTTTGATGAAAAGCATAAAACCCAACGGAGTTCTGGTAGTTGTGGAAGCCGAGCATCTTTGCCTGACCATGCGGGGAATAAAAAAACCCGGCTCAAAAATGGTCACCTCTGCCGTAAGAGGGCTTTTTAGAAAGAGCCAGGCTACGAGAAGCGAGGCGCTGGCATTAATCCGCAGTTCATGACCCGCAGGTACTTTCGCTGCGGTAACTATTCTTTTGACCTTTCTAAAAAAACCCTGGTAATGGGCATTTTAAATATCACGCCTGATTCTTTTTCTGACGCCGGCAAATTTTTAATTCCGGAAAAAGCCCTGGAACAGGCCTATCGCATGGCGGAAGAAGGGGCGGATATAATAGATATAGGCGGGGAATCCACCAGGCCGGGGGCCTTGAAGATCTCCGCGGAGGAAGAACTCAAACGCGTCCTGCCTGTACTAAAAAAACTTGCCAAAAAACTAAGGATCCCGGTTTCACTGGACACCTATAAGTATGAAGTTGCAAGAGCCGGCCTGGCAGAAGGAGCTTCCATAATAAATGATATCAGCGGCCTGGGTTATGACCCGAAGATCGCGGAGCTTACGGCAAAAGCTAAAGCAGGGCTGGTTTTAATGCATATCCGGGGAACGCCTGCCGATATGCAGAGCGCTCCTTATTACAAGGATGTCATAAAAGAAATAAAAGCCTGTTTGAAAAAAAAGATAAACCTGGCCCGTTCTTTTGGAAATAATAAGGACCGGCTGATCATTGATCTCGGCATCGGCTTCGGGAAGACCCCTGAACATAATTTAAAAATATTGAAAAACACCGGTGAGTTTGTTAAACTTGGTTATCCGGTCTTGATCGGGGTTTCCAGAAAATCATTCATAGGCAAATTAACCGGAGGCGCTCCGGAAGAAAGATTGGAAGGTTCCCTGGCTTCAATGGTCCTGGCGGTGGAAAAAGGCGCCGCGCTTGTCAGGGTGCATGATGTAAAGCCGTCAGTACTGGCACTTAAGGTCACAAATGCCGTACAAAAGGTGTAAATGGAACAGATAATAAATACCATATTCAGCCCTTTTTTAAGGATAGGCTTTTCTGATATCTTTCAAATATTTATTCTGTACATAGTTTTCTATTATCTTTTGATACTTCTAAAAGAAACCCGGACCATGCAGATGCTAAAAGGGCTTTCTCTGCTGCTGGGTGTCACCCTGCTGGCCTCGATCTTTCAGTGGCATACGATAAATTATTTTCTAAAAAATATCTGGCCTATCTGGATCATAGCTTTTATTATTCTCTTTCAACCGGAATTACGCCAGATACTTGTGGATATAGGCAACAGAAGGATCCAGTTTAAGACCCTTTTTAAAACTGAAGACGCTATTTATGATGAAATAGTCAGGACCGTAAAACAGATGCTCCGGAAACGCACCGGCTGTCTTATTGTGCTGGAAGGAAATGTAGGTTTAAAAGAAGTCATAGAAACCGGCAGTAAGATCAATTCCGACATAAATGCGGCTTTGTTGATGACCATCTTCACGCCCAAAACCCCGCTGCACGACGGCGCGGTCATAATTAACCAGGGCCATATTGTTGCCGCGGGCTGCATTTTGCCCCTTACCCAGAAAACTGACCTGGATATAGAGCTGGGCACCAGGCATCGCGCCGCGCTCGGGATCACGGAAGAAACGGACGCGGTTGCCATTGTTGTCTCCGAAGATCTAAGAAATGTATCCTTAAGTGTTAACGGAAAAATTACCCCGGTGGAACCCGATAATTTGAAGGAGATGCTGACGCTCTATGCCTCTAAAAGGTATTGAAATAGAAAAAATAAAGATAATACTAAGAGATGCCGTAAGCAAGAATTATAGATATAAGATCATTGCTTTTATTATCGCGGTCGCCGCCTGGGCGTATGTCTCGATAGATGAGAACAAAACTATAAAGCTCGATGTTGAATTAATGCTTGAGTACTCCAATGAAACGGGCTTTACCCTGATAGGTGAAAGGCCGAAATATGTTACCCTTCTTTTAAGCGGGCCGACCGATATAGTAAGATCGCTGGGGCCCTCGCAGTTAAAAGCGACCCTGGACATAGGCATTCCCGCTAAAGGCGAAAAAGAATATGAGATCACCCCGCGGCAGATCTATATCCCGGATGATAATGTGAAATGCCTGAGAGTCAGCCCTTCAAAAATAAAACTCAATTTTCAGAAATACTCCGAAAAAAAGTAAAAGGAAAAAACGTAAAACCATGGCAAAATTAAATGTTAATATAGATCATGTGGCGACGCTCCGCCAGCAAAGACTGGGCAAGACCCCCTCTACCCTGCAGGCGGTTAAATTCGTAGAAGCTGCGGGCGCGGACGGGATCACGATCCACCTGCGCGAGGACCGCCGGCATATCCAGGATTTTGATGTTTACGCTATAAGAAAAATAGTCAAGTCCAAACTTAATCTTGAAATGGCCGTTTCCAGGGATATTGTGGCGGTCGCGCTTAAGGTTAAGCCCCAATGGGTGACCCTGGTACCGGAAAAAAGACAGGAGCTTACCACCGAAGGCGGGCTGGATGTTTACGGCCAAAAAAAGAAGCTGGAAAAACTGGTAAAAATATTTCATAAAAATAAAATACTCGTCAGCATGTTCGTTGATCCGGACCTGAAACAGGTCAGGGCCTCGAAAGAAACGGGCGCGGATTTTATTGAAATACACACCGGCACCTATGCCGATGCCGCAACAAAAACAGCCCGGAATAAAGAGTTCCTCAAGATAAAAGCAGCCGCGAAAACGGCAAAACTCCTGGGGCTGAGGATAAATGCCGGCCACGGGCTTAACTACGAAAATGTAGGACGCCTGAGAAAACTTGATATCATAGAGGAATTTTCAATAGGCCACAGTATAATAGCGGAAGCTATCTTTACGGGACTGCGTTCTGCGGTCAAGAAGATGATTAAGCTGGTAAAGTAAGGGCAAGACGGTCCATAAGGTCCGTAAAGTTCGTAAGGTCTATAAAGTCAGAACAGTAGAAGCTTTTACCTTATGAACCTTAAAGACTTTATGGACTTTAGACTTATTTCTTGGGGTGAAATTTGAAACGAAGATCCGGGCAGACTATTCTTGAATACGTATTGATCATTTCACTGCTGCTTGCCGCTTTTGCGGGCGTCTTTTCAATATTCTCAAAAACACTTCACAGGCACTGGACGGTATATTCAAAAGTAGTAGCGTTACCGGTACCATAAAAATATTATAAAAACCCGCTGCTTTTCCGGTGAATTAATTTTGTTTTCATTTGACAATCCTTCCTTTATTAACTATAATAACCTTAAATAATTTCACGGGGGTGAAAAGTATGAAAATCAAAAAAAATGCCGGTCAAACCATTGCTGAATACGCTTTGATAATAGGGCTTGTTGCCGTTCTCATAATGGGAGTTATGAAAATATTTGGCGGTTCTATTAACGCCGGGTTCGCGAAAATCGCCGCTATGATAGCGGGAGCTTTTTAAAACGGTCAACAAAGTCCATAAAGTTCGTAAAGTCTATAAGGTCTCAAATGTCAATAAAGTGAGAGCTTTTACCTTGTGGACATCATAGACCTTAGACTTTCCAGATTATTTTTGTCGCCGGGGTGAAATTTGAAACAAAGCTCAAAAGGCCAGGTATTTATTGAATTTGCCTTGATCCTGCCCGTGTTTTTCCTGGTGCTTTTTTGTATTGTTCAGACCGCGGTGCTTTTTAACGCGCAATATCTTGTGACTTACTCTTCTTTTTGCGGCTGCCGGGCGGCTATTGTGCATGCGGATCCGCTGAAGAAAGATCTGCCGGATATATTTGCAAAGGAAGCTTCAAGGCTGGCGCTTGCAAGCTCTCTCAATTTAAGTTCTCAGGCCGCAAAAGTGGACTGCGAGTATATGCGGACCGAATACCGGGTCACGGTCACCATGTTCGTAAAAAATATAGTCCCGGGTTTTAATTTAATAGCGCCGGTTTTCCCGGTACAAGCGTCAACAAGACTGCCGATAGAGTGAAGTAAGGCACAGCTGTCATTGCGAGGAATGCGACGATAGTCGCGGTTAATGACGAAGCAAACTCAAAATAGAACTTATAATAGAGAAATTGCGCCCGATAAATCGGGCAACTACTATTAAAGGATACAATATGAAAAGGTCTAAAGGTCAGACGGTGCTCCTGCTGCTCGTTACCTTGCCGCTGCTGGTGCTTATTATTTCCTATACCCTGTCAAACGGGAAACTTATATACAGAAAGATAAAATTGCAAAATGCAGCGGATGGCGCGGCTTATACGGGAGCTCTCTGGCAGGCGCGGGGCCTCAATATTATTTCTGATCTTAACTGGGCTTTGGTTGCTGCGGCCGCGGCAGAAGCTGCTTCCGGCCAATGGGACTTTCAGGTCTCAAACGGGATCAAGCTGGCCCAGGATACGGTTAACCAGACCTTTCCGGGGACTTCAGCCCTCGCGGGTTATGGAAATTTTAAAAGTAATTTTAGCAATGGAAACGCGGTAAAACTGGGAGTGGACGGGATGTTCTCCCTTAAAGTTAAAAGAGCTGTCCTATTGGGCGTGGAAAGTTATATGGTCAAGGACCTGGAAAAAGGCTGGGTAAATCAACGTTTAGACGGGCCCTTTACCAGAACTATGGGGACCGGGTATCCTGAAGCCGGTTTTTTTGGCGGCCTGAACGGCTTTGGAATTCCGGTGCTGACAGCTTTTGCGCAGGCCATGCCGGCCAGAGACCCCGGGGATATGGAAAAATTACTCTCGGGGACGGGAGTGCCTGATCTTGCGGGAGATCTATGGGACCCTTCCTATTATCCAAAATTAATTCCGGTCTCAACCGGTTATGGCGCTTTCAAAAATGAAGGCCTGCATTAAAGTGAAAAGAAAAAGTAAAGGTTCCGCGCTCTTAGAATTCATTCTTATTATTCCGGTGCTTTTAGCCGTCTGGGCCGGGCTTTACAAACTAAATTCTCTTTTTGTGATAAAACAAAAAATGGCGGTTAGCGCGCGTTATGGCTCCTGGATAAATAAGAACGGGTTGGAAGGCGCAGGGGTGGAAAGGGAGATGCTGAAAGAGCTGAGCCGCTCAAGATTAATTAAACCGGAAAAATGCGCGTTCTTCGGATTTTCCAGAGAAGTAAAGCCATTTTACCGGGACCTGGAGCCGGTTTCGGGGGTCAGATACAGTTTTGAATTTCCCTATTTTAAAACTCCGCTCCTGCTGGAAGAGGCCTTTACCCTGGGTCATAATTCCTGGATAACCGCGCCAAAGAAAAATAGAGACCTGAACATACTTAAGGAGGAGGCCCGACTAAAATGGCAGGATATTTTCTTTCCCTGATAGGCATGCTTTCTTTGAATCTTTACGCGGTCGTGTATGAGGACCTGCCGGAGAGTGCCAGGCTGGTCAGGGTAAATGTTGTTGAATTAAAAGTAAACGGCAAAAAGGCCGCGGGCGAACTATTTTATTCTAACCGGAACAGGGAAGCCGCCATGGAGTCTTTCCGGGCTTTGATGAAAAAGCAGGGCTTTACCCTGCTGGCAAACGTAAAAGACACCCTTGTTTTTGGCAGGGATAATTTACGGAATACCGCGCAATTCCTGGAGGAAAAGAAAGGAACCGCCGTGCTAACCTGCACGCTGGAAAGCGAGCCCGGAAGCTCAAAGGACCGGGGCGCCGGTACTCCCGGAATCCCGGGGCCCGCCGGCAGTAAAAGGGAATATTGTTTTGAACGGCTTTCCGGAAAAGAAAGATCCCTGATAAGCAGTTATACTTTTCCAGGTTCAGTTTCTTCCTGCGAAAGTTATTACAGAAATTATATGGCCGGCAGCGGTTGGAGCCGGGTTTTGAGCAGGAATGCTGCGGAAGGAAAAGCCCTGGTTTTTGAAAAAGACAGCGCCTGGTGCCACATATTCCTCTTTGGAAAAACCGCGCTGATCTCCCTCTATACAAAGTAAAATTGATTTAGGGAAAAGTAGGTACATGGTACCCCCTTGGAGAGTATTGCCGGTTTGTAATATATCTCTTTCTGAACTCATCGTCAAGAAAAATAGGTCGGATTAGACAAACTCTTTCAGAAATTCCCTCATTGCGCTCTTTAAGTATCT
>CAITEH010000072.1 GCA_903891415.1 Candidatus Firestoneibacteriota bacterium | reverse complement strand
TGCCGTAAAATTTGGGTTGGAATTTGTTAAAGGTTCACCGGTGAATCCTGAAGGGTGTCTTAAATTGGCCCAGGTATTTGAAAGTAAAAATTCAAGCGAAGATGCTGCAAAGTATTATAAACTGGCGGGAGATAACTTCAGCAAACAAAAAAATGAAGTCAGATCAAAAGAATGTTATTCCAAAGCAAATCTGCTTGGTCAATCAGCATCGCCGGCAGCTGTCTCAACAAAAAGTGAGGATCTCATTGAAAGGACTGTTGCCCCGTCGCCTTCGAGATCAAAAGTAACAGAGTCTGTAAAAAATAGTTTTACGGAAGCTGCCTCCGCTGAAACTGGAAAACCCCAGCAGCAAAAACGGACGGAGACGCCAAAAGAGGTCTTCTCTCCAAAACCCGTTGTTTCAAAAGAAGCAGCTTCATTTGCTGCGGAAAAAGGAGAAGTAGCAGAATTATTTGAGCAGGCAGAGAAGCATATGAACGACGGCTATTTTGAGAAGTCTATAGAGATTTTTAGGGTTATTTTGAAGAAAGAACCCCGGAATAATACGGTAAGACAAAAATTGCATCAGGCCTATATTATGCTGGCACAGCAAGAAAAGGAAATTGGAAATAAAGCCATGGTTGATGTGCCCAAGAAAGATGGTCCAAAAGAGAAGAAGAGCAAGATATCCTACCTTTAAAGAAAACTTCCAGTGCTGAAATCCATAAAAAAAGGCCCGGCGGATATTGACCGGGCCTTTTTTTTAAGTTAAGCTTTAGATAATTCCTAATTCTTTTCCTATTTTCTTAAATTTATCAAGAACAAATTCCATTTCTTCCGTTGTGTGGGTGGCTGTGTAACTGGTCCTTATTAGCGCCTGTCCTTGCTGCACGGCGGGAGAAACAACAGGATTGACAAATACGCCTTCTTCTTCAAGCCGCTTGCCCATTTTGTAGCATTTGAAATCATCACCGATAAAAATAGGAATTATTGCGGATTCAGTGTCCCCGGTCTTAAAACCGATAGCTTGAAAGCCTTTTAACATCATTCTTGTTATTTTCCAGAGATTTTCCCGTCTTTCCGGTTCGTTTTGTATGATCTCAAGAGCAGCAAGTACTGACCCGACATTTGCCGGAGGAATTGAGGCCTGGAACATCTGCGCCCTTGATGTGTGTTTAATATAATTAATGGCCCTTTCTTCTGATGCAATAAAACCGCCGATGGAAGCAAAGGACTTGGAGAAAGTTCCCATGATAAGGTCAACTTTATCCTCCACTTCAAAATGCTCTGCAACACCGTGGCCATTTTTACCGAAAACGCCCACAGAATGCGCTTCGTCCACCATTACTCTTGCTCCGTATTTACCTGCGATAGCGCAGATCTCCGGAAGCCTGGCCAGGTCGCCTTCCATAGAAAAGACCCCGTCAACGACTATGAGTTTACCGGCTTTAGGTTCCGCTCTGGAGATCAAGCGCTCCAGATCCTGCATATCATTATGTTTGAACTTAATTGTTCTGGCAAACGAGAGACGTGTTCCGTCAATAATAGACGCGTGATTAGTCCTGTCACAAAATATCAGGTCATCCTTTCCGGCGATAGAAGAAACAACTCCTATATTTGTCGTAAAGCCCGTGGAATATAACAAAGCAGCTTCTTTTCCAAGGAATTTTGCAAGGGCTTCTTCACATTTGACATGCAGATCCAGTGTTCCGTTCAAAAATCTTGAGCCCGAACAGCCGGTACCGTATTTTTTGATAGCTTCTATGGCTGCTTCTTTTACTTTTGGATGGCTGGTCAAGCCCAGATAGTTATTAGAACCTATCATTATCAGTTTTTTGCCTTGATACATAACTTCTGTGTCCTGTCCGGATTCCAAGACCCTGAAAAAAGGATAAAGCCCGGCTTCTTTTACCTGGTCGGCAGCAGTAAAGTTGCGGCATTTTTCAAAAAGATCGCCTTTTTTGGTCGCTGTTGAAATAATAAATTCATCATCAACATTAGCTATCCTGGCGGCTTTTAACTTAACATTAAGGCTCTGTTTTTTATAAATATCTTTTACGTTTTGGCTGAACCTTTTAATGCCGACAGCTTCGCCTTTATGCTTTCTCATCTTACGAAGCCGGCGATAAGCCTTCATTTTATTCATAACCATAAAAACATCTCCTTTTTGCTATGAAATTAGATATTAAAAAAACTGCTATTTTATGATATAATTCATTTAGTTCAGCACCATAACTATTATAAATCCATGCATAATAAAAGTCAAATACAATTTAAAGTTTAAATTAATGGAGTTGAATGATGCTTTTAAAGGGAATGACAGTATTCGTGACAGGAGCAAATGGATTTGTCGGCTCTTTTCTTGTTGAACGCCTTTTAAAGGAAGGTGCTCATGTAAAATGCCTTGTAAGAAAAACCGGTAATTTAAGATGGCTCAAAGCCTTGAAAGTTGAGTATCATTATGGGGACGTAACAGATATTAACAGCCTTGAAGGCGCATTTAAGGGCGTTGATTATGTGTTTCACGCCGCGGCCTTAAAACACAGCAGTAGGAAAAGTGAGTATCTTCGGGTAAATCTTCAAGGAACAGAAAATCTGTTGAAAATTGTGGAAAAAGAAGCGGTAGAACTAAAAAAGTTCATTTTCTTAAGCAGTATGGCTGTTATGGGCTATTCAATAAGGGAAAAACCGCTTTGTGAGTCTGATGAGTGCCGGCCCTTGACATTTTACGGAGAAAGCAAATTAAGAGCTGAAAAAGCTGTGCTGGAATATAAGAATAAATTTCCGGTCACAATTCTACGGCCGCCGGCGGTTTATGGCCCGAAAGATGAAGATATCTATGCTATGTTTAAAGCCGTAAAAGCAGGATTTCGTCCTGTTTTTGGACTGGGTGAAAAATATATAAGCTTGATATATGTCTCTGATCTGGTGGAAGCCATGCTGCTTTCAGCTTTAGAACCGAAAGCGGATGGTAAAGCTTTTATTGTTTCTGAAGATAGATGCTATACCTGGAAAGAAATTCAGGATACCCTGGCCTCAATATTAGGAGTTAAGGCCTTCACCATAAAAATACCGGGGGCGGTTCTTTTTACCGCGGCTTTTTTCGCAGAAATGTTCTCAAAAACTACCGGAGTCGATCTTCTGCTGACAACGCAGAAAGTCAAAGAATTGACGGGAGACTGGGTATGTGATGTTTCATTGGCTAAAAAAGAGTTGGGCTTTAGTCCTTACTATTCTATGGAAAAAGGTATGATTGAAACGGTAAAATGGTATAAAGAAAATAAATGGCTGTAGTAATATCAAGTTATAAGCTTTAAATTGAGATTATCAGGAACAACACGCTAAGTCTGGAGCAAAGCCGGAATTGTCCGGGGTAAAGTTTTCCAACTTGCGTGCCGGAATCTTGGTTTTTGGTATCTGAACAAAAGGAGGTTTTTATGGAAGAAAAAATGGATGACAGGGAAATTTTCAGTATAATGTTCATGCAGCTTGTGTATACTTTTCAAAATGCTGCCGTAATGCAGCTGGGGAAAATGATGAATCCCGCGACAAATAAAATAGAAAAGAACCTGCCCCAGGCAAAAGCCACAATAGAGATGTTGAGAATGTTAAAAGCAAAGACCGTTAATAATCTTGAAAAACAGGAACAGGATATGCTGGATCAGGTCATTTATACGCTGGAACTTAATTATGCTGATGAAGTGGAAAGAGAAAAAAAAGTTCAAGATAAAAAACCGGATACCGAAAAGCCAAAAGTATAAAACCTGGAAAGCTGTTTTAGACGCCGGTTCTTTTTTTATGATACAGGAACCGTATGGTGCCTTAAATTAGAAATACAGAACAATTTGTCCGCGCAAGCACTTTCCCGTGCGGACTTCCGGATAAAAGCAAAAATGACAAGAAGAGAAAGAGTACTTGCCGCAATAAATCATAAAGAACCGGACAGGATACCAAGGGATCTTGGCGGTATGGATTCAACCGGTATACACGGTGTTGCCTATAATAGATTAAAAAAATTCCTGGGTATAAGCTCCGGCAGTACGCGTGTTTATGATCCTTACCAGCAGGTTGTGAAGGTAGAACTCCCGGTTCAGGAACAAATAAAAGGGGATGTTCTTCCCCTGATAATTGAACCTGTAAAGTGGAAACCGGGCCTGTTTCCTGACGGCAGCGCATGTGAGCTTCCGTCTAAATGGGATGAAAAAATATTCCCGGACGGGAAGAGGATCGCTGTTAACGAACAAGGTGAAGAAATAGCGCTCATGCCGTCCGGATCCTATTATTATGATGCCATAAATCCGCCTTTCTTTAATGCCGGGACGGCCGCAGATCTTGATAAAAACAGGGAAGCCTTTTTGGCAATGGACTGGCCTTTTTTTGCTGATGAAACATTTGAAGATATGGAAAAAAGAGCGAAAGAACTCTATGAGAAAACAGATTTTGCGCTAATGGGTAATTTTTGTGCTCATATTTTTGCCGGAGGGCAGGGGCTTAGAGGTTATGCGAAATTTATGGAAGATCTTTATGCCGCTCCTGCACTGGCGGAAGGAATAATGGACAGGCTGGCTGAGGCATATATTAAAAGATTTGACAGATACAAAAAGGGAGTCGGAAAATACGTCCAGATAATAAATGTGAATGATGACCTGGGCACTCAGGCGTCTTTACAAATATCCCCCGCAATGTATCGTAATCGCGTGAAACCTTATCAAAAAAAACTTTATCAATATATTAAAAAAAACTGGAAAGGAAAACTTTTCCTTCACAGCTGCGGAAGTGTGGTTGAAATAATACCGGATCTTATAGAGCTAGGAATTGATATACTTAATCCCGTGCAGTATACCGCCAGAGGCATGGATGTTTTAGAGTTGAAAAAGAGCTTTGGGAGGGACCTGGTATTTTGGGGCGGGGGGTGTGATACTCAAAAGACCCTGCCTTTTTCTACTCCCGCAAAGATAAGGGAGGAAGTAAAAAAACAGTCAGATATACTGGGCGCGGGCGGCGGTTATATTTTCAGCCAGGTGCATAATATTCAATATGATATCGAACCTGAAAATATAATGGCTCTTTACACGTAATAAAAAACAGCTGTTAGATCTTGCAGTCTTTTGACCGGGTGCCGCTATTTTAAGTGCTTATATAATTCTTTGAATAGGACTTAGACCGGGATCTGGAACTAGCGTGTTGCTAGTGACGTATTCTTGTGTTAGAATTAATAAGAGGTGATGAGAATATGATAGAAGAAGTTTTCTCTACGCCGGGTAAGATCTGGTCATATCTTTCCGAACACGGCGAGACATCGGTTTACAAGCTTAAAAAGGACCTGAAATTGCCTGATTCAATGCTTTATATCGGTATTGGCTGGCTTGCTAAAGAAGGTAAGCTGGAAATAAAGCGTGAAGGCGGTAGTTTAAAGGTAAAGCTTGTATAGTTAAAACCCTTCGGCGGCTGCAAAAAAAATCTGATATTGCTATTTTTTGCTTTAAAGGTTTTTAATTTATCAAGGACAGGGTAAATAATATTATGTGCGGAATTTTTGGTATTCTGTGTTTTAACGGCGCTGTGCCTGAAGAAAAAGTATTAAAAAGGATGGGCCAGCTTTTAAAACACCGCGGGCCGGATGCGCAAAAAATAGAATTATATAGATCAGGTTCCCTTTCATGTTACCTCGGTGCCAACCGTCTAAAGGTGATAGATCTTTCTGATAATGCAAATATGCCGATAACTAATGAAGACGGGAATATTGCCGCGGTTTTTAACGGGGAGATCTACAATTTCGAGTCTTTGCGGCAGGAGCAAAAAAATCGGGGGCATAACTTCAAAACCCGCTCGGACTCGGAGGTGATCCCTCACGCTTTCGAGGACACGGGCGAGGCCTGTTTTTCCCTTTTTGAAGGCATGTTTGCCGCGGCAATATGGGACGGGCTGAACGGCCGCTTGATACTTGGAAGGGATCGAACAGGGAAAAAACCGCTATTTTACTATTATGACGGGAACTATTTTGTATTTGCTTCTGAACTTAAGGCCGTACTTTCGGTTCCCTTTGTAAATAAAAAAATAAATAAAAAGAAACTGCGGGAATATTTCTCCTTGGGATTTACAAACGGCCCGGAGACATTTTATGAGAATATATACGAGTTGCCGCCGGCAGCGTCTTTGGCCGTTGCTTCTGAAGAGCTGAGCCATATTGAAAAATATTGGAACCTTGAATTCAGCTCCGGAAAAGATGGATCCCGGTATTCATTTGAGGAAGCCGGGAGTTCTGTAAAAGATATTATGAACCGGGCGGTTTCTAAACGCCTGACGAGTGATGTCCCTTTGGGTATTCTTCTAAGCGGGGGAATAGACTCGGCGATCATTACCGGTATTGCCGCTTCGCATAAAAAAGGGAAACTCAATACTTTTACCCTGGGTTTTGAAAATGAAAAAAGTTATGATGAAAGGGTCCCGGCCCGCCAGCTGGCAAAACATTTCGGGACTAATCATACGGAACTTTCGGCTAAAATTACCGATATTTCTTTGCTTGAAGAACTGATCCGCTATTATGACGTGCCTTGCGGTGATCCTTCGGCTCTGCCTACTTATCTTATTTGCAGGCTTGCGAAAAATAATGTGACTGTCGCGTTGAACGGAGACGGAGGAGATGAAGCTTTTGCGGGCTACGACCGCTTTAAAGCCGCATTGCTGGCTGAAAAATTACCCGCGGCAGTTTTTAAGGCAGGCGGCATATTAGCAAAGTTTGTGCCGGCAAGCACCGGTTACTACAGCTTAAAAAAAAGGCTGCAGAGATTTTTTGCTCCCGGACAATTGGAAGCTATTGAAAGGCACCGTAAATGGATATCAGTTTTTGAGGAAGGGCCTTTGGCCCGGCTTCTTAAAGGGCGGTCTTTTGAAAAAGAGCATGATATTTTGGATATATACCTGAAAAAGGCGGAAAAACTGCCGCTTTTACATAAATTGCAATATGTCAACTTTATGACCTATTTGCCCGGCGATCTAAATGTTAAGATGGACAGAATGTCGATGGCAAATTCTCTGGAGACCAGGTCCCCTTTTCTTGATACGGAAGTTCTCGAATTTGCGGCAGCCCTTCCGCCGGAATTTAAGATAAAGAAAGGGATCTCAAAATATATTCTTAGAGAGGCCTATAAGGATATGCTGCCCAAAAAAATAATCGGGGGAAGAAAACACGGCTTTGGTATACCTCTTGCCGCCTGGTTTAACGGCGAGTTAGGGGAATATTTTAAAGGTATTTTAGTGGATACTGTTCCGTTGTGCGTGGAATATTTAGACCTGGCTTATATTAAAGAACTGTTCCTGGAACACCGCAAGGGAAGTAAAGACAGGTCAAAAGAATTATGGTTGATATTACAGTTTGAACTCTGGTTAAGAAACTTTTAGTATTAAAGATATATTTTGAATAATTCGCCGCCGGCAGACCCGTCCGGTATTGAAAACACGGCTTAGAATATGGTATTATACGCCTTACCTGAAAATTTGAGGGAGAGTCAAATGGCAAGAATAATTTTAGGCACGCATTATCCCGGGTTGAAATTTATTAAGAAAGGGAAAGTACGTGATATTTACGAGATTGACGGAAAACTTTTAATTATTGCTACGGACCGGCTTTCTGCTTTTGACGTTGTATTTGAACAGGGCATCCCGGAAAAAGGCAGGGTACTTACAAAAATATCCGAATATTGGTTTAAGCAGGTTGAGGATATTATTCAAAACCATATTATTTCCACGGACCTAAATGATTTTCCTGTGCTGAAAAAATATGCGGGAGAGCTGGAAAACAGGATAATGGTAGTAAAAAATGTTAAACCCGTCATGGTGGAATGCATAATCCGCGGATATTTGTCAGGTTCCGGCTGGGAAGAATATAGGAAAAAGGGTTCAATATGCGGCATACACCTGCCCGGAGGTTTGCTCGAGTCTGACCGGCTGCCGGAACCTATTTTTACTCCTACGAGCAAAGCTGAAGTTGGAGTACATGATGAAAATATTACTTTTGAAGACGTGGTCCATATGCTCGGTAAGGCCCGGGCTTTTGAAATAAAGGAAAAAGCTGTTGCCATTTACAAAAAAGCAGCGTTAATCGCGGAAAAAAAAGGTTTGATAATCGCGGATACAAAACTGGAATTTGGCCTCGACGGAGAGGATCTGATACTTATTGATGAAGCCCTTACCCCGGATTCGTCCAGGTTCTGGCCGAAAGATCTTTATAAGCCGGGAGGCGCTCAGGCCAGTTTTGATAAGCAATTTGTCAGAGATTATCTTATTGACATTAAATGGAATAAAAAACCTCCTGCACCTCCGCTTCCTGAAGAAATAATAAGAAAGACTTCCGAAAAGTATCTGGAGGCCTTAAAAAAGATCGTCTCTTGAAAAGTTCCGCCAAGTCTTTAAAGGATAAATAATGTAAACAAAAAAATCAAAGTACTGCTTCCCTGCTCGGGGAGGCAAAAGGAGGAAGAAAATGGCTTATACTATCACCGATGAATGCGTTGCCTGCGGAGCCTGTAAACCGGAATGTCCGGTTGAGGCAATTTCGGAAGGCGATCCCAAATATATTATAGACCCGGCAAAATGCACTGATTGCGGCGCTTGCGCTAATGTGTGTCCGTCAGACGCATGCAAACCCAAGCAGTAAAAATAGGTACTGTAAGCACCGGAAACAATATTTTTCTGGCGCCCATGGCAGGAATAACCGATATCCCGTTCCGGGGTATTGTTAAGTCCATGGGCGCCGGTCTTTTATTTTCCGAAATGATCAGCGCCGAGGGCCTGGTTCGTGACGGCAGAAAGACCTTAAAGATAGCGGATATTGATGAAAAAGAAAGGCCCGTAGCCCTCCAGCTCTTTGGCTGCAATACGGTTTCTATGGGAAAAGCAGCGGAGCTTCTTTCCGCTACGGCGGATATTCTGGATATTAATTGCGGGTGTTCCGTGCGCAAGGTATTAAAAAGCAATTCCGGGGCTGCACTCTTAAAAGATATCAAACTTTTTGAAAAGATAGTTTCTACGGTCGTTAAAAACTCGAAAGTCCCGGTCACTGTAAAGCTCAGAAGCGGCTGGGACCTGAAAAATATTAACGCGGTGGAAACCGCAAAAGCCGCGGAAGCCTGCGGCGCGGCAGCGGTCACGCTTCATCCCCGCACCAGATGCCAGGCCTTCGGGGGAAAAGCGGATTGGGCTCATATAGCTCAGATAAAAAAAGCTGTTAAGATCCCGGTTATCGGAAGCGGCGACTTGAAGACCGAAGAAGATGTGAAAAAGATGTTTGTTCAGACCGGCTGCGATGCTGTAATGCTTGGCCGGGCCTGTCTTGGCAATCCCTGGATCTTCAGAGAGGTGCTCTATTACCTGGAGACAGGCAGTTTCAAAACAAAGCCTGACTTAAAAGAAAAACTGGAAATTATTAAGCTGCACGGAGAAGGAATGGCGGCCTATAAGGGTGAGCACACGGGCATGCGGGAATTTAGAAAACATCTCCTGTGGTATTTTAAAGGAATGAAAGGGCTAAAACACCTGCGGCCTCTGGTTAACTCTCTTGGAACCTTAACAGAGTTTCACAGGATACTTGAGATAGCGGGAAAAGGTGATCTATGCGCGCAGATGAAATAAAAAAGCTGCTTTTCAAAGTAAAAACAGGAAAAATGTCCGTTGAAACGGCTATTGATAAATTGAAACACCTGCCGATGAAAGCCCTGGATTTTGCGCATGTGGATACACACAGGGCAGTAAGAGCCGGTTTTCCGGAAGTTGTCTTCTGTCAGGGGAAAACAAAAGAGCAGGTTGTTAAGATCATGAAGGAGATAGTTTCGCATTCAGATTATTGCCTGGCGACCAGAGCAAGTGAAGAGGTCTTCAGGGCGTTAAAGAACGCTTTTGGAAAAAAAGCGGAATTTAATCTGCTCGGGCGTACTGCTTTTGTTAATATCTCAAAAAAAGCAATAGTTAAAAAAGGAAAGATAGCAGTTCTAACTGCAGGAACGTCCGATATTCCTGTTGCCGAAGAAGCCGGAGTTACCGCAGAAGTAACAGGAAGCAACGTTAGCAGGATCTATGACGTAGGTGTTGCAGGTATTCACCGCTTGTTCAGCCATTATGAGGAGATAAGGGAAGCGAGAGTTATTATTGCCGTTGCCGGAATGGAAGGCGCCCTGCCCAGTGTCGTTGCCGGTTTGGTGGATAAACCTGTAATTGCGGTACCGACAAGTGTTGGTTACGGTGCCAATTTTGGAGGAGTTTCAGCGCTGCTGACAATGCTTAATTCGTGTTCCTCTAATGTTTTAACGGTTAATATTGATAACGGTTTTGGTGCGGGTTACGCGGCCAGTATCATAAATAAACTATAAAAACACCGGTAGCAATGGAATAGATTAACTGGAACGTTTAACTTTACTGCCTGAAGCGAAAAACCATTAGAAAACCTGAATAATTCCTGTTTTACCTTTACAAAAATGCTTTATTTTGGTAAAATACCTGTAGTATTAACTTTACCTTTAGGAGGTAAATTATGCGGAGACTTGTTTGTACTCTAATGATAGTAATGGCTGTTTCTCCTTTTTTTGCGGATACTTCTGTACAAAATACTCCCAACATTGATATTGTTGACACCCCAACCAGCAATACACTTTTACGGGGAATGTATAATTTCCATATGCGGTTTTACGAAGCCGGAGGCGTATTAACCAGGGCCTGGGTTGGTTTTGCCAATACTTTTATGATAGGCGCGACTTTTAACCTTGATAATGTAATAGGCCTTGGAACAATAAGCGGGCGGGAACCAAAGATACTTGCGAAACTGCGTTTAATGGACGATTCTGCCGCATTTCCTGCACTTGCTCTGGGTTACGAACCGCAGTCTTTTGGCACTTTTACCCCGCCGGATTCCTATTCCGTAAGGCCTATAGGCGCTTACGCAGTCGTAACAAAACAGATGGGGATCTTAAACATAAACGGCGGAATATGTAATCATAATAAATGGACCAATTTTGAACTTAACAAAGACCTGGGAATATTTGCCGGAGGAATTCTAATGTTGAATCCGGATTTTGCCGTTCTTGCAGAATATAACGATATAACCTCTGATACAACTAACAGCATAAATATTGGTTTCAGGTACGCCTTCGCGGCGGAATTAAGAATCGAGATAGATGTTAAGGGCTTGACCGGAGCGCCTGATAAGTATTCCAGGAACTTAAGGATAGACTACACCAATTATTTTTAAGCTGCGGCCGGAACAAAACCTTATTGCTGTCAGGCGGAAAACTAAATTTTTAATTTCGCAGGAGTAGAGTGTGAGTGATCAAAAGATGGATTTTGAAAAAAGTATAATTGAGCTTGAAAAGAAAATAGAAGAACTTAAGAAATTTACAGAGAGTAAAGAAATAGATTTCTCTGAAGAGATAAAAAAACTCGAACAAAAAGCCGAGTTAATGAAGCGCGATGTTTATGACAAACTTTCCCCCTGGCAAAGGATCCAGGTGGCCAAAAATCTTCAAAGGCCGCGCACGCTTGATTATATACAAAAGATCTTTGAAGATTTTATTCCTCTTCACGGAGACAGGCTTTTTAAAGACGATACTGCCATGATCGGCGGCCTTGCGTTCTTTGAAGGCGCGCCTGTGATGGTTTTGGGGCTGCAAAAAGGAAAAGAGACAAAAGACCATATTTACCGCAATTTTGGGATGGCAAATCCGGAAGGTTACAGAAAAGCCCTGCGTTTGATACAGATGGCGGAACGGTTTAACAGGCCTGTTATCAGCTTTGTGGATACACCCGGGGCCTATCCGGGCATAGGCGCGGAAGAAAGAGGGCAGGCAGAAGCTATCGCGAGAAATCTTAAGGAATTAAGCGGCATAAGGACACCGATCATTGTTATTGTTCATGGTGAAGGCGGCAGCGGCGGCGCTTTGGGTATAGCGGTAGGCGACCGTATATTCATGCTTGAGAATGCGGTGTATTCTGTGATCTCCCCGGAAGGCTGCGCGGCAATTATCTGGAAAAATGCCGGCAGGGCGGCCGACGCGTCTGCTGTTCTAAAAATGACGGCGCAGGACTTGCTGGAACTGGGCGTTATTGATCAGGTTGTAAAAGAACCGGCTGGCGGAGCGCATAGAAATCACGAGCAAATTATACAAAGCCTTAAGGTGATCATAAGAAGCTCTCTGAAAGAATTGGCCGGATTATCGAAAGACGAGCTGGTGGAACAGCGTTATAAGAAATTCAGGGCTATGGGAAAATTTCTAGAAACTGAACAATAAAACGGCCTTGTGATAAAAAATCAGGAAAAAATAATGGTTAAAACTAAAATAGGGGTCCTGGCCTCAGGGCGGGGCAGCAATCTTCAGTCAATAATAGATGCCTGTGAAAAAAAAGAGATCCTTGCGGAGGTTGCTGTTGTCATAAGCGATAAAAAAGACGCTTTTGCTCTTCAAAGAGCAAAAAAACACGGAATAAAAGCTTTTTTTGTTGATCCTGAAAAATACTCTTCCCGTGAACTTCACGAAAATGCAATTGTAAATATCCTGCAGCAAAATAAGGTTGAGCTTGTCTGCCTGGCCGGCTATATGCGGCTGCTTACCGGCGTTATAATCGAGAAATTTGAGGACCGGATAATGAATATTCACCCGGCGCTGCTTCCCGCCTTTCCCGGTACGCATGGACAAAAAGACGCGCTTGATTACGGCGTGAAAATTACAGGCTGCACCGTTCATTTTGTGGTGGAACAAATGGACGCGGGGCCTATCATCGCGCAGGCGGCTGTTACTGTACTGGAAAATGATACTGTCGAAACCCTTGCCGGAAGGATACTTGAACAGGAACATAAGCTCTATCCGAAAGCGATAGAGTTATTTGCAAAAGGAAAGCTCAAGATAACCGGCAGGAACGTAAAGATAAAAAAATAAGCTAAATTATCCGCCGAGAATAAAGGGGGAAAAGTGAAATCAGTAAAAATTGCGGTAGTTTTGCTTAGTGTTTTATTCCTCTGCCCAAAAGTCGCATTAAGCGATGATCCATCTTTAAAGACTGGAAGCAATATTTTAACTCGTTTTTCGCAAGACAAATTTTCTATAGGCTTAAACAACCTTCCATGGAGCGCTTATGGCAGTGTTTCGCTTAGATGGTGGGACAAAGACAAGTACGGCAGTGAATTGATATTAAACACATATTCAATAACTTATGATCCGATAAGTTATAATTATAGTTTACCCTCAACTGCTATTTCTTATACATGGCTTGACAGAAAAGAAATATCCGGTGTTGAAAATATGTTTTTTGTCAAAGGGATGGGCGTTGGTATTAGCTATTACATATATGGATCATCAACTTCAAGAAGTGGAAATATTAGTTTAGCGGCTTTGTTTCCGGTAGGCATCGAGCATTTCTTTTATAGTGCTATACCAAATTTGAGTTATTCTGTTGAGGCAAGGTTTTTTGGTAAATTAGAAACAAGCAGTCCCAGTGTTTATAGCCTGACCCTTGGAGTTTCACCATATTTTTATATACATTGGTATTTCTAATTTGTATATGTGATATAGACAGGTTATTTTTAGGCTTTATTGAAATAGTAAATATATATATTAATTTGCTTTTGAGGGAGGGTTTTCATGATCAAGGTAAAACGGGCATTGATCAGTGTTTCGGATAAGTCGGGTTTGATAGACTTCGCGAAAACGCTGAAGAAGTTCGGGGTCACTATAATATCTACGGGCGGGACTTCTAAAGCCCTTAAAGAGGCAGGGATAGCCTGCCTGGATATTTCCGAGGTTACCGGTTTTCCTGAGATGCTGGATGGGAGAGTAAAAACCCTGCATCCAAAGATCCACGGCGGGTTACTCGCACTGCGGAGTAAAAAAGAGCATATGGACAGGCTCAAAGAACATGCCATAGAGATGATAGATATGGTGGTCGTGAATCTTTATCCTTTTGAAAAAACCGTGGCGAAACCGGATGTTACGCTTGAAGAAGCGATTGAGAATATTGATATCGGCGGGCCGTCTATGATACGCTCGGCTTCCAAGAACTTTGAAAGTGTTTGTGTTATTGTCAGTCCAAGATCCTATCCCGAAATAAGCGCGGATCTTGAAAAAAATAACGGCGCAGTTTCCGAGGATCTGAAAAGAAAGATGATGATAGAGGCCTTCAAGCATACGTATGAATATGATATGAATATCTATAATTTTTTCAGCAGCAAGTTCTCAGCCGGCGGTTTGCCTGAGACCTTTAATATGGCTGTAAGAAAGGTGCAGGACCTGCGTTACGGGGAAAACCCGCATCAAAAAGCCGCTTTCTATGTTGACAACAAAGCAAAAGAACCCTCTATTTCAAACGCGGTACAGCTGCACGGCAAAGAATTATCCTATAATAATATTATGGACGCGGACGCGGCCCTGGAAATAATCAAGGAGTTCAGCGAGCCCGCTGTTACGATAATCAAACATACCAACCCCTGCGGGACGGCTGTTGCCGGAGATATTGAAACGGCATTTATTAAGGCCTACGAGGCCGATCCTGTTTCAGCTTTTGGGGGTATCGCCGCGCTTAACAGGAAGGTCAGCGTAAAGACAGCCGAATATCTTACCGGAAAGTTCTTTGAGATAATAGCCGCTCCGGAGTTCGAGGCCGCAGCCCTGGAGGTGCTTAAAAAGAAACAGGACCTGCGTATCCTTGAAATAAAGAACCTCGGGCTTGATACAAAAAGAGATAAGGAATTTGCCGTAAGAAAAGTGGTGGGAGGCGTTCTTTTACAGGAACGGGACCTTAAAACAATAACTGAAGCAGATCTAAAAGTGGTGACTAAAAAGGCCCCTACAAAAGAAGAAATTAAGGATCTTCTTTTTGGGTGGAAAGTCGTAAAACACGTTAAATCTAACGCCATATTGATAGTAAAAAACGGGGTTACTCTGGGCGTGGGCGCGGGGCAGATGAACCGGGTGGGTTCCGTGAAAATAGCCGCGGAACAGGCGAAAGAAAAAGCGAAGGGCGCAGTGCTTTGCTCCGATGCTTTTTTCCCTAAACCTGACGGTGTTGAGGCGGCAAAGCTGGCCGGAGTAACCGCCATAATCCAGACAGGCGGTTCAAAAAAAGACCAGGATGTCATTGACGCCGCGGACAGGCTGGGGCTCGCAATGGTAATGACGGGGGTCAGGCATTTTAAACATTAAATTGGAAAATATTCTTGATCTTACAAAAGAAGAGCTGGGTGAGTTCCTGATAAAGCAGGGCGGCAAAAAATTTAATGCCGCCCAGATTTTTAATTGGCTCTATAAAAAAAAAGCCGGTTCTTTTGAGGAAATGAGCAATCTCTCCGCAGGGCTGCGTGAAAAGCTGACTAACCTGCTGGCTATTTCTTTTCTGAACAGCGAAAAAAGATCTGTTTCGTCAAAAGGTGATGCGATAAAATTCCTTTTTAAACTTGAAGATAAAAAGAAAATAGAATCCGTCCTGATGCTGCAACCCTATGGAAATACCTTTTGTGTTTCAACCCAGGTAGGCTGCGCGTATGGTTGTTCCATGTGCGCTACCGGAAAGGCGGGTTTTAAGCGAAATCTTGAACCCGGAGAAATAACAGGGCAGCTGCTTGCTGTTGAGAAAGAACAGGGGGTCAAAGTAAACAATATCGTTTTTATGGGTATGGGCGAGCCTCTGGCCAATTATGATAATTTTAAAAAAGCGGTCCTGATATTTTCTGATCCCGACGGTATAAATATCAATCAGCGCAGACAGACAGTTTCTACCTGCGGAGTAGTACCCGGAATAGACAACTTGCTCAAGGACGGCCTCAGGGTAAATCTTTCAGTTTCTTTGCATTCTACTTTTGATTCGCTCAGAGACAAGCTGGTTCCTGTCAATAAGAAATACAAAATTGCGGTTTTACTTAAGAAATTGCAGGAATACTGCAGGGTTACAAAATTACATATTTCTCTTGAATATGTAATGATAGCCGGAGTAAACGACGGAACAGGAGAGGCAGATAACCTGATTAAACTAATAAATAAATACTGTTTAGATACAAAAGTTAACCTGATACCCGTAAACCCGGTAGACGCTCTTTTGTCCAGCGGTGAAACAACAATTAAAATGTGGCAGAAAAAGCTTGAAAATGCTAAAATAGTCAACACTTCAAGGATTGAAAGAGGCGCCGATATTTTGGCCGCTTGCGGGCAATTAGCCGGAGAAGCATAGTTTGAACATAAAAAAGTTAAAAACAATAAGTGTTTTCGCGTTATTCTTTTTCTTAACAGTGTATTTGACGATGGCTTATGTTATACGCGGTAAATCGGTTGTTATTCCGAATGTTAAGGGCTATCAGGTGCAGGAGGCCAGGAAAAAACTTATAGAAAAAGGGCTCTATCTTAAAGAAGGCACCGAGAGCTTCAGCGAAACGGTTCCCGGAGGCTGTGTTATGGCCCAGGACCCTTTAGAAGGAGCTTATGTTAAAGCCGGCAGAACGGTATATGTTACTGTCAGCCGCGGCCTGAAAATGGTGTCGGTGCCGGACCTGCGGGAACAAAATGCGCGGCAGGCGAAAATAATATTATTGCAGAACGGCCTGAATTTTGGCACTACAGCGCGAGTAGCAACAAAAGCCGTGCCTGAAGGGTGCGTTTTAGCTCAGAATCCGGCTGCCAATACAATGCTAAAAAGAAATTCCTCCGTAAACGTGCTTTTGAGCACCGGAGAAAAAGAAGTTTATTACATAATGCCGAATATTATCGGAAAAAAATATGAAATGATCAGAAAATCACTTCATAATTTTAATTTGAATATAGGCAAGGTCTCGTATGGCAAGCTTACGGGTTTTGATAAGGGTACTGTAACGGACCAGTCACCCTTACCCGGTTTAAAAATTAAAAAAGGCGGCAGCGTGGAGCTTACCGTGAATCTCTCGGATAGTGAAAAGAAATACCGTTTGGTGAATATTCTTTACACGGTAAAGAAGGGCGGGTTGGGCATGAAACGCGTAAGGCTTGTTCTGCTGGACAATGACGGCAGCAGGGAGATCTACAATGATATGGCCAGGGCCGGGGGTATTATAGAAAACGCCGTGAAGGTGAGCGGGGAAGCGATCCTGCAGGTTTATATAAATAACGAGCTCCTTGAAGAAAGAAAATATGAATAAAGTACTTATTGCACCTTCAATACTTTCAGCTGATTATCTGAACTTTGGCAGAGATATAAAAGAAATTGAAAAAGCGGGAGCGGACCTGCTGCATGTTGATGTTATGGACGGTGTGTTTGTTCCTAATATTACTTTTGGTATGGGTCTGGTCGGGCAGATCAGGCAAGTTACAAAATTACCTCTGGATGTTCACCTGATGATAGTAGAGCCGGGAAAATATATATCCCGTTTTGCGGAAGCCGGGGCTGATTATATTACCATACATTATGAGGCTTCAAAAGATCTAAGCAGAGATCTTAAGGCAATCAGAAAAAACAGGGTAAGGCCGGGAGTTTCCATCAATCCGGACACTTCCGTAAAGAAAATAGAGCCTGTTTTGGGTCTTGTTGAGCTGGTACTTATAATGTCTGTTTTTCCGGGATTCGGGGGACAGGAATTTATAAGCGGCTCATTAAGTAAAATAAGAGAAGTAAAGGAAATTTTACAAAAGCTTGGTTCTAAAGCAAAAATAGAGGTGGACGGCGGGCTAAACAGCCAAACTGCCCCTCTGGCACTGGCCGCGGGAGCGGACATACTTGTTGCGGGTGCTGCTATTTTCAATGCGAAAAATTATGGAAAAGCTATAAAAAATCTTAGAAGTAAAGAAGGGGGAAAGTAAAATGAATAAATTATTTGATCTGGTAGTTTCGATGGGAGGACAGCCTCAAGGGGCGGCACCATCTCAGGATGCCGGCAGCGGAATGATGATGACTATTCTCATGCTTGGCGCCATGTTCGCGATCATGTACTTTGTCGTGCTGCGGCCTCAAATGAAAGAACAGAAAAAACACCAGGCGATGCTGAAAGCCCTGAAGAAAGGAGATAAGGTCATCACCTCGGGCGGTATTTACGGGGTAGTTGTCGGCATATCCGATGCTGAGAACAAAGTTGTTGTCAGAATTGATGAGAATGTAAAGGTTGAAGTGGCAAAGGCTTATGTTGTTGGCGTGAA
Organism: Candidatus Firestoneibacteriota bacterium; assembly: GCA_903891415.1. Classification (GTDB taxonomy): domain Bacteria; phylum Oederibacteriota; class D2-FULL-39-29; order D2-FULL-39-29; family D2-FULL-39-29; genus CAIYPD01. The sequence continues at coordinate 9,899 of CAITEH010000072.1, read as the reverse complement.
AAGTGAAGGACCGGCAGAATTACCGGCTGATAAAAAGTAAGGGGGAATAGGAAATGCATAAAAGCAAATGGATATTAGGGCTTATATTATTTGTTTTTCTTGGCTCCTTATATTCGATCTTCTTTGATCACGGTGAATTTATCAAACCGTTTGACAGGGATAATCCGAAGAAAAGGATAAAACTGGGGCTCGATCTTCAAGGCGGGATCTACCTGCTGCTTGAAGTGGATCAGGACAAATTACCCAAAGGCATGCCCATTGCTGATGCGGTTGACAGGGCGGTTGAGATAATCAGGAACAGGATCGATCAGCTGGGAGTATCAGAACCGTTTATTCAGAAAGAAGGCGATAAATGGATAGTGGTCCAGCTTCCCGGAATAAAAGATCCTGAAGAGGCCAAGAAGCTTATCGGCCAGACCGCGCTATTAGAGTTCAAACTTTTAGATGAAGGCGGCGACCTGGAAAAAGCTCTAGAAGGGAAACTCCCGGCCGGTGATCAGCTTTTATACGACAAGGATAATAAACCCTACCTGGTCAAGAATGAACAGTTACTGACCGGTGAGGTTTTATCTAACGCTCAAATGAAGATCGGCGGCGGGTTGGGCAATGAACCTTATGTCTCGATAGATTTTACGCCTGAAGGAGGAAAGAAATTTGCCCAGCTTACCGGCGCAAATATAAATAAACGCCTGGCAATTATTCTGGATAACAGGGTCTATTCCGCGCCCGTTATCAAAAGTAAGATCAGCGGCGGGCACGGGATCATCGAAGGCAGCTTTGAGCTTAAAGAAGCCCAGAAACTTGCCATTGTCCTCCGGTCAGGTTCTTTGCCGGCGCCTATTAATATCATAAGTGAAAATGTTGTCGGCCCGACACTGGGTGCCGACTCAATAAGAAAAGGCTTATATTCGGGCATGATAGGTTTGCTCGCGGTCATTCTGATAATGGGATTTTATTACAAATATTCCGGTATTATCGCGGATATAGGGTTGTTATGTAATATCCTGTATCTGATGGGCGGAATGACTTTGATCGGAGCCACCCTGACCATGCCGGGTATCGCGGGAATTATTTTAACGATAGGCATGTCAGTGGATTCCAACGTGCTTATTCTTGAAAGAATAAGAGAAGAATTACGCTCCGGAAAAACGGTGCGCGCGTCCGTGGAACATGGCTATAAACGCGCTTTCTGGACCGTTTGGGATTCTCACGTAACAACTCTGATAACGGCGCTGATCCTTTTCATTTTTGGTACGGGGCCGATAAAAGGCTTTGCAGTGACTTTAAGCATGGGTTGCGCGATCAGCTTGTTTACGGCTGTTGTTGTTACAAAAGTAATATTTGACTGGAGATTATCCCGCGGCAGCGCGGAATATTTAAGTATCTGACATGGAGGAGAAATGATCCAAATATTTAAGAATCCAAAAATTAATTTTGTTAAGTTAAGATTTATTGCGTATTTTGTTTCGGCCATACTCGTTGGTTCGGGTATTTACGCTGTTATTCAGCTGTCGCTGGGTAAAGGCAATGTCGGAATAGATTTTGCGGGCGGCAGTGTTGTTTCAATAAAATTTGATAAGGAACTTGATCCTGCCAAGATCCGGGAAGCTCTTGATAAGAACGGGTTCCTGGAAACAGGGGTACAGCAGATAGCGGATGCTCCCGGCGCGCCTAAAGCAAAAGTGCTTTTAAGAATTAAGACTTCCAATATAAAGATAGGCGGGCTCAAAGAGGCGATCACAAAAGTTTTTAAAGAAGGGTTTCCTGGTGAAGTATTTGAAATAGACAGAATTGAAGATATGGGGCCTATTGTAAGTAAAAAACTTAAGGGCCAGGCCTTTATGGCTATATTCTGGGCTATACTTGCCATAATGATCTATATATGGTTCAGGTTCGAGTTCAGGTTCGGACTGGCCGCGGCTGTGGCGACACTGCATGATGTTTTTTGCGTAATAGGCGTGTTTTATTTTATGAATAAAGAGTTTACTCTCCTTATAGTGACTGCTCTTCTCACGCTTGCCGGTTATTCTTTGACGGATACCGTTGTTGTATTTGACCGGATAAGGGAAAATTTGAAATTACGCGTAAAGGACAATCTTGACACGATCATTAATGCGAGCGTGAATGAGGTGTTAAGCCGTACTTTTATAGTCTCTTTAACTGTGATGCTGGTTATCGTTGCCCTCTTTTTCTATGGCGGGGAAGTAATACATGACTTCTCTTTTGCCCTTATCCTGGGTGTGATAGTAGGGACTTACTCTTCGTGGTTTGTGGCAAGCCCTATACTTATTGAATGGGAACACGCGATGGTAAGAAAAGCTTTAGTCAAGAAGCAATAATTATACTGACCGTCTAAAACAGCCCGCCTGCTAAAGCGGGCTGTTTTAGAGTATACCGGAAAAAATGACCTACGAAGAGCTTAAAACAAAAATATTGAAAGCTAATCCCCGCGCGAATATTCAACTTCTTGATAATTGCCATTTGATCGCGGATGAAATTCATTCTACACAGAAACGCCTGTCAGGCGATCCCTATATGTCCCACGCGTTGGAAGTTGCCAACATTCTGAGCGAACTTAAAATGGATTCTTCCACTATTTCCGCGGGTTTACTCCATGATGTACTTGAAGATTCCTCCATGACTTTTGAAGAGTTAAAAGAAAAAATCGGGGAAGAAGTGGCCACGCTTGTTGAGGGTGTGACAAAACTTACCTTTAAGGCCAAACCGGAAAAAGAAATAAGACAGGCGGACAATTTCAGGAAGATCCTGCTGGCCATGTCCAAAGACATCCGCGTCATAGTTGTTAAACTTGCGGACCGGCTGCATAATATGAGGACCTTGCAATATCTGTCTGAAGCTAAACGCAGAGAAAATGCCGAAGAAACCCTGCACATCTATGCGCCGCTTGCGCACCGCCTGGGCGTCGGCCGAATTAAATGGGAACTGGAAGATCTTTCTATGAAATACCTCTTTCCCGCGGAATATGAGGAGATCGGAGATAAGATAGCCGTAAAAAGGGCTCAAAGGGAAAAACTTGTTGAAGAAGCTAAAACGCTTCTTGAAACAAAATTAAAAGAAAATAATATTAACGCTTCGATACTGGGACGCGCAAAACACTTTTACAGTATCTTTCAGAAGATGAAACGGCTCAACAAGGATTTTGAGGAGATCTATGACATTACCGCTCTCAGGATAGTGGTTTCCACTTTAGAGGAATGCTATATTGTCCTTGGAGTTATTCATGCGATCTTCAAACCCATACCGGGCCAGTTTGATGATTATATTGCCATGCCAAAAACAAACAGATATCAATCTTTACACACAAATGTAATCGGCCCCAACGGCTTACCGCTGGAAATACAGATCAGAACAAAAGAGATGAACGAAACCGCCGAATTTGGCGTGGCCGCGCACTGGTATTACAAAGAAGGCGGGCAAAGAGATAAGAAATCCGAAAATAAGATAGAGTGGCTCCGTCATCTTATAGAATGGATGACCGAGGTGAAAGACTCTAAAGAGTTCATGGACCTGTTGAAAATGGATCTGTTCGGAGATGAAGTTTTTGTCTTTACGCCAAAAGGAGATGTTTTTTCCCTGCCTGCGGGTGCTTCCGCGGTGGATTTTGCCTATGCGGTACATTCTTCGCTGGGAGATAAGATCATGGGCGCAAAGATAAATAATAAAATGTCTCCCATAAGAACCGAACTTAAGACAGGGGATATTGTTGAAATTATAACGTCTTCCGGCAGCAAACCAAATCCGGATTGGTTGAAATTTGTCCGTACAAATAAGGCCAAACAGAAGATCAGGCACTTCTTGAAAATGAAAGAAGAAGAGGAAGAGAAAAAAGGACGTAAAGGATAAGCCGTTCTTTTGTGATATTACTCATAGTTAAAAAATATATATAAAGTTAAAATAAACAGAGGTGAAAATGACCAGAACCGCGCTTGGCAGCCTAAATTACGGGCTCTATATCGTAAGCTCTTTGAAAGACGGGAAATTTAACGGACAGATAGTGAACACGGTATTTCAGGTCTCGGCCGAACCGCCCTGCGTGGCTGTTTGTTTAAATAAAAAAAATTTGACGCATGAATATGTCAAGGCGAGCAAAATATTCAGTGTATCCATATTGGAAAAAGAAACCCCCATGCTCTATATCGGTAAATTTGGTTTTAAAAGCGGCCGGGATATAGATAAATTTAAAGACGTAAAAAGCATGACCGGCAGGACCGGAGCGCCGGTAGCACTTGACTATGCGCTCGGGTATTTTGAATGCGAAGTAATATCTGAAACAGAAGCTGCAACCCATACTATTTTTTTGGGCAGGGTCGTAGCGGACGGCGTGCTGGCTGACGATAAAGAAGCTCTTACCTATGAGTACTACAAACAGGTAAAAAAAGGCAAAGTACCGGCAGCCGCGCCGACGTTTGTGAAATAATATCAGGGCATAAACCGCACCCGCCGGTTAAGCGGCAGCGGGAATTATTAATATGTCTTTGAGAAGGTTGACTTATGATAATACTGGGGATCAATGGCAGTCCGCGGAAAGGCGGTAATACCGAACTGCTGCTTGACCGGGCCCTTAGAGGCGCGGAGAAGGCAGGTGCGGTATGTGAAAAGATAAATTTGGGTGAAATTAAGTTCTCACCCTGTCTCTCCTGTAAAAATGCCAAAAAAACCGGGGAATGTATCATAAATGATGAGATGAAAGCGGTATTTCAGGCAATAAAAAGAGCTGATGGCGTTATAATGGCTTCACCGGTATACTTTGGCAGTGTTTCCGCCCAGATGAAGATGATGATAGACCGGTTTCAATGTTACTGGGCTGCCATTTACCAGCATAAGACCTTGAAACCCGGGGCAGCGAGGCCGGGAATATTCCTTTGCGCGGCAGCAGGAGAAAATAAAAGTTTTTTTGAAAATGCACGTTCGGTGATAAGGAATCTGTTTGTTACTTTAAATGTAAGCTATTCCGGAGAACTCTTTTGTGCGGGACTGGAAGCAAAAGGAGATGTTCTTAAAAGAAAAGATTACCTGGAGAAAGCTGAAAAGGCAGGGTTTGATCTGGTTTTTGGTTATAAGAAAGAGGTGAAATAATGGGAATTAAATTTACAGCCGGTGATATTGTTGAAATGGGACTCCAGATCGAGAAAAACGGAAGAGAATACTATAAAGAGGTCGGCAAATGTTCAAGCTCCGGAAAAGCACGGGCTATTTTTGATTTTTTAGGCAAAGAAGAGATACAGCATATTAATTATTTTGAGAAACTTTTAGAAAAAACGGAAAAAGAGGAAATAGCGGAATCCTATCCCGGAGAATATCATGAATATATGCAGCACCTCTCCGGCCTGCATGTTTTTACGCAGGAAGGTAAAGGGAAAGAAGCTGCCTGTAAAATAAAAGGCGACCTGGAAGCCTTGCAAACCGCGGCTGGTTTTGAAAAAGACTCGATATTGTTTTATTATGAGATGAGGAACTTTATAGCCGAAAAAGATAAACATATCATTGACGGGATAATAAAGCAGGAACAATTGCACCTGTCAAAAATTATGGAATTAGTTAACGCCATGAATCATTGATAATTTCGGGTTGATAACCTTAAGTCTTGATGAAAAAGATAATGCGGTAGTATAAAAGGAGGAAAGTTATGGGAGCAAAGAATAGGGAGATCTACAAGTGCGGGCTTTGCGGTAATGTAGTTGAGGTGCTCTTTGCCGGAGGGGGTGAACTTGTTTGTTGCGGTAAACCTATGATCCTGCAGCTGGAAAATACGGTGGACGCCTCAAAAGAGAAGCACGTGCCGGTAATAGAAAAAACCGCGGAAGGTTACAAAGTTAAAGTGGGGTCTATACCTCATCCAATGGAAGAAAAGCATTTTATTACGGTGATAGAGCTTACCGTTGACGGTAAGACTTTCCAGCGTCTGCTTAAACCCGGAGATCTGCCAGAAGCGGTATTCTGCGTAAAAGGTGCGGTTGTAACCGCGAGAGAATATTGTAATCTGCATGGTCTTTGGAAAGTTTAAAATAAAAGGAGGAGAAATTAAATGGCAAATTTAAAAGGTTCAAAAACGGAAAAAAATCTTCTTGCCTCATTTGCGGGGGAATCACAGGCGCGAAACAGATATACTTATTTTTCTTCGGTCGCAAAAAAGGAAGGCTATGAGCAGATAGCGTTTTATTTTGCGGATACCGCTGAGAATGAAAAAGAACATGCAAAAAGATTCTTTAAGTTCCTTGAAGGTGGCGACCTCGAAATAACCGCGTCTTATCCCGCCGGAAAGATAGGAACAACTCTTGAAAATCTTAAAGGTTCGGCAGCAGGAGAAAAGCACGAATATTCCGTATTATATCCTGACGCGGCTAAAATTGCGGAGGGAGAAGGTTTCAAGGAAATTGCGGCCGCTTTCAGAGCTATTGCAAAGGCCGAAATGCTGCACGAAGCCAGGTACAGAAAATTGATCGATAATTTAGAAAAAGGAAATGTTTTCAAAAAAAGCGGGAATGTAAAATGGAAATGCAGAAACTGCGGGTATTTGCATGAAGGAACCAGTGCTCCTGACCTCTGCCCGGCCTGTTTGCATCCAAAAGCGTATTTTGAGCTTTTTGTGGAAAATTACTAGACCCGGTTAAAAATAATTACCTTAAAAAACCCGCGCCTGAATGACCAGACGCGGGTTTTTTATTTTTGATGACCTTTTGGCGGAAAGTCAGTATGTACGCGGGCTTAGTGAAACTCTTGAATATAGTATATACATAATGATAGAATTAATATAATAATGAACACAATCTGATCTTTAGGGGGTAATATGTCTGCTCAGTTATTGGACGGTGAAGCGCTGGCAAAAAGAATAAAAGAAGGTTTGAAAAAAGAAATAGAAGGTTTTAAGGCGAAAGGAAAGGAACTTAAGCTTATTGCGGTGCAGGTCGGAGAAAATGCTGCTTCCCGGGTATATGTTAACCAGCAAAAGAAGGCCTGTGAAGAAATGAACATAAAGTATGAGTTGAAGGAACTTGCTGCGGTTACGACCGAAAAAGAGCTTCTTGATTTTATTGAAAATCTTAATAATGACAGCAGTGTTACCGGCATTATTCTGCAAATGCCTCTGCCAAAAGAGATAGATCCAAAGAATATTCAGGTTAAGATCTCTCCAAAAAAAGACGTTGAAGGGCTTAATCCTTATAATATGGGCCTGCTGGTATATGGAAAACATGTCGTAGCGCCGTGCACGGCCATGGGGGCGGTTGAACTATTAAAAAGCAGCGGTGTTGAATTAAAAGGAAAAGAGGTTGTTATAATCGGACACAGTGAAATTGTCGGTAAACCTATATTACTTCTTATGCTGCAATCTCTTACAGAATCTCCGACACCGACAGTTTGTCATATAGCCACAAAAGATACTTCAGCCCATACCAAAAAAGCGGATATTGTATTTGTTGCAGTCGGCAAAGCCGGCTTAGTTAAAGCAGAAATGCTTAAACCCGGCTCCATAGTGATAGATATCGGAATAAACAGGGTGCCGGTACTTGATGCTGATGGGGCCCGGATAATAGATGAAAAGACAGGAAAGCCGAAGATGAAAACTGTCGGAGATGTTGAAACAGAAAAAGCAAAAGAAGTTTGCAGTATGATCTCTCCGGTCCCGGGCGGCGTAGGCCCGCTGACGGTCACCATGCTGATAAAGAATACCGTTGAATGCGCAAAATGGCAGGAATAGATTTAAGGATCCCTGCATTTTTTTCTGTTAAGGCCATAAATCAAGGGGGCATAAGTATGCAGCAAACAGGTAATTCAAGAATAATGCTGCTGGCTTTTATTTTTTTACTTGTTTCCCTTTATTCTTTCTGCGAAGAAGAGCGCCTTGATCTGGACAAAAAAGTAACGGTTACCCTCTCTAAATTTGTTAAGAAAGAGGAAGGCTGGTATACCACGGGAGATCAGATGGTTCCGGTTTCAGATACTGATCCCGCCTCTATTGAATTGCAGTTTCCTGCAGAATGGAATATTGTTAAATTTATTATTTATGCAGGTAAAGTAAGATACAGCAACGGTATTGACGGAACAAAAAATGTATCTTCTATGTATAATTTTGAAATACAAACCAGGAATAAACAAAATGAGTACCGCCAGTTCAGGACTTATTCCGAAAATACTCTGACAAAAATCGAGATAAAAGAAAAAGTTCCGGCAACGGGGATAAAAATAAAATTAAAACCGGCAAAACCGGGCCTGAGCGGAACCTTTGGTACGGCGGCTCTCGAAATCTGGGGTTTTAAAGGGCCCTTGCCCAAACAGGAAAAAATTAAGATCAAGACAAAAGAAGATGCAAAAAAAGCCCTGAAATTAGATCAAATATCACCTGCTGAATATATACAGCTATTAAAGACGCTCCCGGAATAGCTCCAACCGCAGTATCCCTGTAAAAAATCATGCACAAGGCTGTCTTAAAATGATAATGCGTATTTTGGAAGGATATGCTAAAATGAGCTGTGTTTAATCTCATTGCCAGTACATATTTTTGGGCTGCTTCAAAAGTAAAAGCAACAACAGGTTCTTTAGGCGGGAATGCAAAAGTATTTATTGCAACACAGTTATTTTTCTCTGTTCCCGCCGTCTGGTTCGCTACCTACTGGGCGCTTTTCCTTGTTGAACTGGGAGCGGGCAAAGAATATATCGGCTACCTGGCTTCTATTCTAATTGCGGTCCAGGTTTTAGTGTCTTTCTTCAGTGTTTTTATTTCTGAAAGATTTGGTCATAAGCACACCTATATTGCAGTCAGTGTTATTTGCTGGCCTGCGGCGATAATGAGCTATGCTTTGTCGGGGAATGCTCTCCTTGCTTCCCTTGCCATAATTGTAAATAATATGTTCATGCTGGCGGATCCCTCCTTCGTTTTTTTATTTATTAAAGGTATAAAGAAGGAGGGCACGCACTCTGCTTTCGCGGTATTGAATATACTTTTTACGGGTGCAAGCTTTTTTTCACCTGTCGCGGGTTTTTTTATTAAAAAACTGGGAATTATTGACGGAGGACGTTTAGTTTTTATTGCGGGCTCAGTTATGATGAGCCTGTCTTTGGCCATACGGGCTTTTTTAATTGAAGAACCCGCCGGGCACAAACAGGTAAAACATTTGTCTTTTAAGGAATATAAAAAAACTTTTATAAGTATCGTGAAAAACTCCTATTTTGTGCGAATACTTATCCTGGATACTTTAATGATGTTTAATATGACCGTAATAAATACCTATTCCGCTATCTATCTGACAGACAGATCAACCATAGCTTTGGATAGTTCCCTGATCTCCTACTTCCCTTCCATAAATGCCGTGTTTAATATAATTGTTTCCCTGCTTATTGTTCCGGGAATTAAAATTAAAGAAACAAAAAAATATCTTAGAATTGCGATGCTGGCAGGAATTTTGGCCTGGGGAATACTGCTGCTGGCGCCAAAGGGTAATTTCTTGTTTGTTGCTGTTACCTATGCTTTTCACGGCTTGTGGTTTGCCCTGTATTTCCCGCTCATAATGGGCTTACTTTTAAGTTTTATAGGGAAGGCCCGCAAAGAAGTATATTTCTCGGTTTTTAATGTTTTTGCCCTAAGCGCTTCCATTCCTGCGGGAGCAATAGCAGGTAAAATGTATGTGCGCGATCCAAAACTGCCTTTTATGCTGGTAACTTTTATTTTTGCCGTTACTCTGCTGGCAATAAACAAAATATTGCCTGTCACAAAGGGAATAAAACGCTTATAGGGTGTTTCCAGGGAAAAGTAGGTACATGGTACCCCCTTGGAGAGTATTGCCGGTTTGTAATATATCTCTTTCTGAACTCATCGTCAAGAAAAATAGGTCGGATTAGACAAACTCTTTCAGAAATTCCCTCATTGCGCTCTTTAAGTATCT
>CAITEH010000071.1 GCA_903891415.1 Candidatus Firestoneibacteriota bacterium | reverse complement strand
CAGGTCGCGGGCTTGCCGGATTTCAATCTGGTTATTAAAGAAGTTACTCATTTACTTAAAGAGAAATTTTCGTGAGGCACACGATAATTAGGTACAACAGCACCCTATTAATTCTCAAAACCCTGCCTTTTAATAGCCTTTTCAGGAAAAGATAATCCATGCGGTTTAAAGAGCTAAATAGGCTTTTTTTTAATTCGTTTTGAGACTCACGATTGAGGCAACTGTGCAGTAGAATGCGCATATATCTTGACAATTGTGCAATATGATGCTAATATGCTGCTATGAAAAGATATTTACACGAAAACATAATAAAAGACTTAAAGAAGAAAATGGTTATGATTACCGGGCCGAGGCAGGTTGGAAAAACTTACCTTGCGATGGAGATTATGAAAGAATTTAAAATTGCGGAATATATGAATTATGATAATATCAAGGATAAAGAAAAAATAGAGAAGCAGTCCTGGCGGACAGATGCCGATCTTCTTGTATTTGATGAGATACATAAGATGAAATCCTGGAAAAACCGGATCAAAGGAATTTACGACACAAAACATAAAGACACTGCGATACTGGTTACCGGAAGCGCGAGGCTGGATGTTTTCAGACAAGCGGGGGATTCCCTTGCCGGCAGGTATTTTCATTACCGGCTGAATCCATTTTCAGTAAAAGAAGCCGGGGCAATTATGACGCCTCAAAAGGCTCTTATGCTTTTGAACGAAACAGGAGGATTTCCCGAACCGTTCATTTCGGGCGCGGCAGAAGAAACTGCCAGGTGGCAAAAGCAGTATTATACAGATGTTATCAGGGATGAAATATCAGATTTGTGGACCATCCACGAAATGAGGGCATTAAAAATTCTACTTGAAATGCTGCGGGAGAGGGTTGGAAGTCCTTTATCCTTCCGGTCGCTCGCTGAAGATTTGCAGGTTTCTCCCAACACAGTCAAGAAATACATATATATACTGGAAGCTCTATATGTTTTATTTCTTGTAAGGCCATATAGTAAAAATATCGTAAAATCAATAAGCAGAGAACCTAAAATGTATTTTTATGACAGCGGGTATGTGAAGGGAGATGCCGGTATCAAACTTGAGAATACCGTCGCGGTTTCTTTGCTTAAACACGCGCAATATCTTGAAGATTCATCCAGTAAAAATATAGAGTTGAATTACCTCAAAAACAGACAGGGGGTAGAGGTAGACTTTGCGCTGTCAGAAAACGGAGAAATTAAAAAGATGATAGAAGTTAAAGTCTCGGATGATAATCCATCAAAAGGCATAAGATATTTTCATACAAGAATCCCTGAATGCGAAGCAATTCAAATAGTGCAAAATTCCGCCGTAAAAAAGGATATAGGAAAAATAAAGGTGCGTCCTGCTGCCGAATGGTTGTCAGAATTGCAGGCATAGGAATTACCGCCCTATTAATTTTCAAAACCCTGCCTTTTAATAGCCTTTCTTAAAAACTGTAATCCACTTATATGATATATTGCTTGACAAGGGCAGTTTATCCTGTTAAAATACCGGCATGAAGAAGATTATCAAACGCATATTCGAGTTAAATTTACCTAAAGGCAAATCCGCATATTTATGGGGTCCAAGAAAAGTTGGAAAAACTTATTGGATCAGGCATGAATTATCAAAGCATATAATAATTGATCTTCTGAAAACGGATGTGTTTGCGGAATATGCAGCCAGGCCTTCTCTTCTAAGAGAAAGATTTATTGATCATAAAGGGCTTATTGTGATAGATGAAATACAGAAAATCACTTCTTTGCTGGATGAAATCCACTGGCTCATCGAAAACAGTGACGCTTCATTCCTAATGACAGGAAGCAGCGCCCGTAAGCTCCGCAGAGAACATGCGAATCTCCTTGGGGGAAGAGCGTGGCGGAGAACAATGCTTCCTTTATCGTATTTTGAGGTTGAGGGCTTTGATCTAGAAACAGCAATGGTCTCCGGTTTACTTCCACCGCATTATCTTTCTCCAAGTCCTTTGGAAGACCTTAGAGCATATATAGCAGATTACTTAAAAGAGGAAATAATTAACGAGGCCAGAATTCAAAATATACCGGCTTTTAATGAGTTCCTTCGAGTATGCGCCCTTACATCAAGCGAACTTCTTAATTATGTCAATATCGGCCGTGAATCCGGAATTTCTCATAAAACAGTCCGGTCATATTTTAACATACTTGAAGATACTTACCTGGGTTATAGAGTTTCGCCTTGGAAAAGCTCTAAAACAAGAAGGATGATACAAACTGAAAAATTCTATATTTTTGATGTTGGCGTTGCAAATTATCTCGCAAGGCGTAAACCTGTAATAGGCAGCAGCGACTTTGGCAAATCATTTGAGCACTACATATTCATGGAATTAAAAGCTTACCAGGCTTATAAAAACCCGGATATGCCTATAACTTTCTGGCGCACCAGCTCAGGCTACGAAGTTGATTTTATTCTTGGGAATAAGGATATCGCATTAGAGATAAAAGGTTCCAGTAGAATTCATGATGGCGATACGATTCCGCTAAAAGCTCTGCAAGAAGACGGCCCAATTAAAAATTCAATTATTGTTTGTCTTGAAAACGAACCAAGGCAGCTCTCCAATAAAATCCAAGTCCTTCCATGGAAATTATTCCTAAATAAACTTTGGAACAATGATTTTAAACTTTAGCAACATGACAAAAAAAAGACAGTGCAGGCAATCTAAATCCGAAAAATTGCTTGTAGAAGCAGCTGCAAACAGATATTTACTAAAAGAAGTTTGATAATACCCCCGCGTTCGCGAGGATGACAGAATGCAAGTTAAGACCCTTTTTTTGTAAAAATGATCCAGATGGTTTTTATTATTATCAAAATGTCCAGGGTGAAGGACGTGTGTATGATATAGAATTCGTCAAAAAGCCATTTCTCATCGGGCGTGGAGTGATAGTGCCCCTCGATCTGGGCCAAACCGGTTAAACCCGGTTTTACGCTTAGACGGAGCCCTTGAAGTTCCTTATGCTGTTTGACAAAGTACTCGCGCTCCGGTCTCGGCCCCACGATACTCATGTCGCCATTTATAACATTCCAAAGCTGGGGAAACTCGTCCAGGCGTGTTCTTCTCAGGAGTTTACCCAGGAAGGTCACTCTTTCATCTTGCTGTTTTGCCAGTACCGGACCGGTATGTTTTTCGGCGTCTGCTACCATGCTGCGGAATTTATAAAGTACAAAGATCCTGCCGTCCCTGCCGACACGTTCCTGCGCGTAAATAGCCGGGCCTTTGGAAGTAAGCTTGACCGCAAGAACTATCAATATAAACAGAGGTATTAGGATAATTGAAGCCGTAACCGAGAGTAAAAGGTCTAAAATGCGTTTTAAAAAGTTGGAAGCGAAATCATTCCGCCTTATGAGGACACTTTCGATCAATACTTGATCTTTTATCCCCAACAAATCCTTATATGGCTGTAGTTTTTTTTGTGGTGACATTTTTATCCTGTGTTATAACGACAATATACTATAAGACAAAACACTATTATTGTCAATACAAATTCCGACGATTCCGGCCACCTGTTCCGATTGAAAGCGGCACCCTATTCCGTTTCATTCCGGCAGGGTAACAGCTGAAAAACTACAAACCAGATCTACCAATTAAGTGGACTAAATCTTAAACCAGAAATATTCTATTATAGAATTCTTGTCTGCCAAGAGAGTTCAAATATTCTATTTTTCGTTTTTCAAAGAAATCGTCAGCCTGTCCTCTTTCAAATCTCCAAAGACAATCTAACATGACACTTAACTTAAAAACATCGTAAAGATGTCTTTTCTCGGAATCATTCAGAGGCCGATATTTCATATATTCCGATACAATTTCTCTTGTTTCGTTGAAATCAAACACATTTGCATCTTTTTTAAATTTATGCCATGTGTTCCAGTCATAGGATTTAACAAAGGGACTAATTAACCCGGCAAGATCAAAGATTAAGAAAGTATAATTTGCATCATCAAAATCAATTAAAGCATTAAACTTCCCAGCCTTAAAAAGAATATTTGAAAAGTGAAAATCACAATGGCAAATACCTTTTGGCAGAGACTTAGGAATATCTATCTTTAGTAATTCCTTCTCATACCATTTCAATTTTTTCTTAGAATTAACCGTGTTTAACTCTTCTGCTTTATTTTGAGATAATTCCCGACAAAACTCCACGCCATAGTTCCATCTGCTTTGTTTGTTAATCGGTTTGTAATACTGCGTAATATTGTGCAGTTCTGCAACCTTTTTTACAAGCTGATTCCTCTGGGTTTTATTTGGTTTTTTTAGATGCTGTCCCTCCATAAATTCAAATATTACGTAAGGTTTTTCTTTATACATACTAACGAATTCTTTATATTTATTCTTGAAAGGAGCGGGGCACTGATATTTCTTGTTTTTCAGATACCCGATTATATTGATTTCAAAAAGAACGGAATCTTTTGGACGGCCGTTATAATATCTCAATACAAAACGGCCATTTGTCGTTATTAGCAAATAGTTTGTTTGCACGTTGCCATTAACAAAAGCCCTCGATCTTTTATATCTCCCTAAATCATAATTAGATAGAATTGCCTCAAAATCTATTTTAAAGAATTTTGTTTTTGCTACCATGATAATCCGCCTTATAATTAATCGTTCGTTCTTTCCAGTATTTTGAACATCTCTCGTCAACAGTATATCATTTGCCTTTTATTGAATCAACTTATGACTGTCTTTTTCTCATGGAACCGCCTTTCATCTCTATTATATGAGCTGCATGGAAAAGTCGATCGCAGACGGCATCAGCAATGGTCGGGTCTCCGATGAAGGCATGCCACTGTTTTGCCGGGAGCTGGCTGGTAATTACCGTCGAGCCGGTGTTATACCGGTCCTCAATAATTTCCATGAGGTCCTTTCTGTCGGTATCGCTCATCGAGTTCATTCCAAAGTCATCTATTATCAATAGCTTTGTCTTGCTGAGTTTATTGAGGTATTTGAGATATGTGCCGTCGCCTCTGGCGGCGTGTATATTGCTGAGCAGCCGCGACCAGCGAAAACAGAGCGTGCTATGTCCATTTCTACAAGCTTTGTTGCCAAAGGCACAGCCGATGTAGCTCTTACCTATGCCGGTAGGTCCCGTAATTATGACATTCTGGTGTGCCAGGAACCATTCTTCATTTTGCAGTGAGACCATCTTGGCTTTGTTTATTCCTCTGGCGGTTCTGTAATCGATATCCTCAAAGCAGGCGGAAGGATACTTTAACTTCGCTAAATGCAATAGTCTGGCTTGTTTCTGGTTTCTCCTGTAAATATACTCATCATCCACAAGCATTGAAAGGAACTCTTCAAAGGACAAATCCCTGTAGTCTGGCTTACCAGACTTTTCCTCGTAACCCTTTGCCATGCCGATTAGTTTCATTTCATACAGCTTGCTTACAATCTGCTCTTTCATCTGAATCCTCCTTGTTAGTTCATACTGACTGTGGGTTCGTAATATTCTGAACCTCTGATGTTCTCATGATGTATCTTCTCCGTAACTGTGGGTTTGTCCTCTAAGAGGTCTAAGTTTCGATCCAGGATGCGTTTAATCGAGTGATAGGTACAGCTATGGTGTTCCAATGCTCTCTTGCAAGCTGCGTCCAATCTTTTTGAGCTGAACTTCTTCTCAAGACTGATTATTCCAAGACAGGACCGGTAAGCTTGTTCTGGAAAATATTTCTTCTCTATGATAGTTTTGACGGCTAGTTTTACCGATTGCCCGTATCGCTCTGCCCACTGTATGATCCTTTCCGGAGTCCACTCCAAGTATTTCCTATGCCTCTCAAGCATATGCGCCTTATCTGTTGTGTAGCCATTCTTGATGTAGCTCCTTTTGTGGATACATATTCTCTCATTCTTGCGGTATATTTCTATCACCCGGTCGGTTGCTTTAATCTCCAGTTCTTGTTTGGCATATGTATATGGGATTGAATAAGAATGATTATCAAAAAGAACATGATAATTTATTCCAGCTTTTGCTTTCTTCCACTCAGAAAACTGGTAGGGTTGCCCAGGAAGAGGAAGAGCATTGGGCTTATCAAGTTCAAGAAAGAGTTGTTTTCTGCTTTTACCTCTGCTCTTGATGATCTTGTTGTCCAGTATTTCGAGCATTTCAAGGATAGCTTGATTTATCTCGGCGAGAGAGAAGAATTGCCGGTGCCTTAATCTTACGAATATCCATCGTTTCACAATCTTTACACCGATTTCAGCAAGAGATTTGTCTTGTGGTCTTCTTACCCTTGCCGGTATTATCGCGGTGTTGTAATATTCTGCCCAGGCTGCGTAAGAGATATTCAATTCCGGTTCGTATCTGCAGGCTTTACTTACACCTGATCTTAGATTGTCAGGAACGGTTATTCTTGGGCAACAGCCAAAGTACTCAACAGCATCGGTGTGAGCATTGACCCAGCTATGGATTTTCTCGTCATGGGTACAGCAGGCAAACATACGCAATGAGGCTCCCCAGACAAATACAAATGCTCTGGTTTTTACTTCTTGGCCGGAAATCATATCCGTATACGAAAGGCCTTCGCCAAAATCCACAAACGCTTTTTCTCCACCTTTATGGATCTGAACCATGCTGTATTTCCGGGCATCAATGTATTCACTAAATAGCCGGCAGAACTGACTGTACTGGTATCCGTTCGGGTTATCCTGTTTATATTCTTCCCACAAGACCATGAAATTCATATTCGGTTTAGCCATTTCAATGGCTAAGTCTTTGAAGTCAGGAAGAGGTTTAGAGGCTACTTTATTTTTGGAAGGGAAAAGCTTATTATTTAATTCGTCGTCGTTTAAATTAGGAGGTAACGGCCAAGGTAAGCCACTTTCGTCAAACCTTTGCAGGTATTCTTGGACTGTGGTTCTGCCTACGCCACAGCTTTGGCCAATTTTTCTTGGCGAAAGCCCAAATTGTTTCCTCAGACGCAGTATTTCTCTCAGATGCCGCATGCTTATCCGCTCCTTTGCCATTTAAAAGCCTCCTTTGAAAGGTTTTGGCTCTTATTATGGCTTATTTACTGGAGTCTTTCAGCATGTTTGCCCCCTGCCGGAATGAAACGGAATAGGGTGCCGGAATGGATCAGAATGGGTGGCCGGAATCAATCGGAATCAGGTGCCGGATTGGATCGGAATTTGCATCAATATTCGAATTTTACAGGAAAGATGATTTTTACAGGGTTTTAAGGTATAATAAGAACAAACCGTATTCTTATGTTCTTAAAAGGGTGAATATGCGGAAGTTATTTGTGGAAATTTAAGAAAATGATAAGGGCTAAACTCGTAGATACGGATATAAGGCTTTATGAGCTTTTACTTGCCTTACTCGCAAGTGTAAGGGGGAAAGGCAAAGGCGCCTCTGTTTTTGAGGATTTTTTGAGAAAGAAAGCAAAAGTTTCGGAGGCCCTTGTATTCGGGTCCGGCCGCGCCGCGCTTCTGGCTTCTCTTATCGCCATGAAAAATATAATAAAAAGCGGAAAGACCGAAGTGATAATCCCGGCTTACACGCCTCATTCACTTTACACCGTAATAAAACAAGCGGGCCTTCAGCCGGTACTCTGTGATATTGATCTTAGGGATTTCGGATTCGACTCCCGCCGTCTCCGGGAGAAAAAAAACAGCCGGACGCTTGCGGTGATCCCGGTAAGGCTTTTTGGCCTGGAAAGTTCTCTCCAGGGAAAAAATGACGGTATTTTTGTGCTTGAAGACAACGCTCAGGGTTTTATTACACCGCTCAAATGGGACCTGGAACTGCTGAGTTTTAACCGGGGAAAGAATTTCCCGCTTTTGAACGGAGGTGCTATCCTTACCAATGATGACGGGCTGGCTTTTGAGATAAGAAAGGCCAGGTCCTCCCACTCCGCGCTTAAATTCCCGGCTAAGCTCCTGGCGTTGATGAAATTCAAAGCTTTTTGCCTTTCCAGGAATATGTTATTGTACAATATACTGCTTCCTGCTATTGATAAAATGAGGGAAAATAACCCCCCGGGCCGGGTAAAAGAAGAACTCTTAACCTCCTGGCAGTGCATGCTGGGCGCCGGACTGCTCTTTTCTTCGGATAAAAAAATGCAGCTAAGATACGAACACGCTAAAAAATATTTTCAACTGCTGGGCGGGCTCGCCGGGTTGGAACTTCCTGAGGTTAAAGACGGAAGCATGCCCAACCGGTTCCCGCTCTTGATAAAAGACAGGGCCAGAGTTGAAGGGATACGGCTTAAATTAAGAAGAGCGGGGATAGAGGCCTCCCGGATGTATCTTGAGCCGGTCCACAGCAGGTACGGCTTGAAGAGCCGCCCCGGGGAATTTAAAAACGCGGAATATGCCGCGGAAAGGCTCCTGGTCCTGCCCTGCAATCCGTTTTTATCCGGCAAAGCGGTTGAATATATCGCGGCAGAGGTGAAAAAATGTTTCCTTTAAAAACTCTGGGCAGGAATCTGCGCAAAGCGCTTCTGGAACCCGAATTTGCCTTAAACACGCTTTTAAAAAGGAATCGGGCTCTGTTGAGCTATAGCTTTAAGAATAGCGGGAAAGCGCCGCTGCCGGAAAGCCTTACCTTATTTCTTACCAATAAGTGTAACCTGCGCTGCAATATGTGCGGGCAGTGGGGAGAGGAAGGCGCCAGCAGGCCTTTTACGCCCGGAAAGGTCAATGAAAAACTTGACCCGGCAGTATATTTTAAACTTCTTGATGAAGTGAAGGCCTGTAACCCGCATATAACTTTATTCGGGGGCGAACCCCTGTTATATGAGGAATTTGAAGAACTTGTTCGAGGAATAAAACAGAGGAAAATGCATCTTGGCCTGATCACCAACGGGCTCCTGCTTAAAGAACACGCGGAGACGATAGTGGACGCCGGGGTGGACGTGGTTTCGCTCTCGGTGGACGGCCCGGAGGAAATACATGACCGGGTGCGCAACCTGGAAGGGGCGTTCAGGCAGGTAAAAGCCGGAGCGGAAGAAATTGCGCGCCTTAAAAAAGAAAAAAATTCGCTCAAACCCCTTGTTAATATTGTTTGCACCATTTCCGAACTTAACTATAAAGGCCTCAAAGAAATGCCGGCTGTTGCCAAAGAACTGCGGGCCGGCTCGTTGAACCTGCATCATCTTATCTTTATCGAAGCTGCCACCCTGGAAACTCATAATAAATATTTTTTAGAGAAGTTCGGCGCGGCTTCAACGGACTGGTCAGGTTTTGTCAGGACTGCTTATAAAGGGCTGGACCCGGAAAAACTGGCAAACGATATTTACGCGTTGAAAGCCGGCAAATACCCGTTTTTGTTCACGGTCTATCCCGATTTCAGCAAAGCAGAGATCATTGAATACTACACCGCTGAGGATTTTGTTTCAAAGGCCTATCCCGGGCGCTGTCTTTCCCCCTGGATAAACGCCTATATCTATCCTAACGGTGACGTCCAACCCTGTCAGGGGCTGGGTTTCATAGCGGGAAACATAAATGAAGAACCGTTCCAAAAGATCTGGAACGGAGAAAAGTTCAGAGCTTTCAGGCAAGAACTTAAAAAACAGAAGTATTTCAAGGTCTGTCCAAAATGTACTGAAATGTACAGGTACTAATAGAACAAAAACGTCTATAACGGTCCATAATGTCCATAAAAGTTCATAATGGAATAAACACTTTTACGGACCTTTACAGACCTTTACAGACCTTTACGGACGCTTACAGACTTTTATAGACTTTATGGACGTTATTGTTTTTATAGACCTTATGGACCTTAGACCTTGTGTTTTTATTGGAGAGGCATGCAGCGGAAAAAAGTTCTCCACATAGTGACGCGTCTTGAGAAGGGCGGTACCCTTACTGCCGTACTCTCTCTCCTGGAAGGGCTTGCGGCGGAGTATGAGATAGTCCTTGTTCTGGGAGAACGTGACAGCGAGAAGGATGCCGTGACGGCTTCAGCGGCCGGGGCCGGGTACAGAGTTATTTGGCTTCCTGACCTGGTCAGGGAGATCTCACCGGTAAGGGATTTTTTGACTTTCCTGGATATTATTGACCTGCTTATACATGAGGCGCCGTTCATTCTGCATACGCATAGTTCCAAAGCCGGCTTTCTCGGGCGGCTGGCCGCGGGCCTGACCGGTTTTAAACGCGTGCTCCATACTCCGCACGGCCATGTTTTTTATGGTTATTTTGACGGTTTTAAGGCCGATCTTTTTATTCTCATGGAACGGTTTGCCGCTTTGTTCACAAAATCGTTTATTGTATTCTCTAAAGCAGAGCGTGATGATAACCTGCAAAGAAAGATTGGAAAAAGCAGGCAATATGAGGTTATCCCCAACGGAATAAAAGCAGCGCCGTATGAGGCGGTTGTTGACGTTATTAAAAAGAAAAAAGAGCTCGGTTTGCCGGAGAATAAAAAAATAATCGGCTATGCCGGAAGGTTTTCCCGGGTAAAGGGTTGTGATATTTTTATTGAGGCCTTGCGGCTTCTTTCACTGAAACGGACGGATTTTGCCGGTGTTCTGGCCGGCTCGGGCACCAAAGCGGAAGAAGAAAAGCTCCGGGGGCTTGCGGAGGGACTGGAAAAACAGGGGCTGGTCCGGTTTATCGGTTTCCGGAGGGACCTGCCGGAGGTGCTTAAAACTTTTGATGTCTTTGTCCTGCCCTCGCGCAATGAAGGATTCAGTCTTTCTGCTCTGGAAGCCCAGTTCGCGGGAGTACCGGTAGTAGCCGCCTCGGTCGGCAGTTTAACCGAGAGTATTACCGGAGGCGAGACCGGAATTCTTGTCAAGCCGGGACAGGCCGCGCCGTTCGCTTTTGCCCTGGACACCCTGCTTGCGGACCCGGCCCTCGCGTCAAATTTAAAAGAGAAGGCAGGGAAAAGAGCCCGTGAAAGATACGGTTACGCCGTCATGCTGGCCGCGGTGAAGGAACTCTATGAAAGAACTTGACACGGAACATGATATTTTTAGCAGGGAAAAGAGAGTGAAGAAAACCGGAGCCAAAGAGGTGCGGGAATGAAACTGTCAGCCCACCAACCGCAGTATCTGCCCTGGCCGGGTTTCTTCCACAAGCTGGCGCAAAGCGATACCTTTGTCTTTCTTGACAGCGTCCAGTATAAAAAACGCGAATTTCAGAACCGTAATAAAATTCTCTCGGCTAAAGGGCCTCTCTGGCTGACCGTGCCGGTAATAACGAAAGGCAAATATTACCAGTTAATAAAGGACGTGGAGATAGATAACTCCGTGAACTGGAAGAAAGACCATTTTGGTTCTCTCCGCGCCAATTACAGCCGGGCGCCGTACTTTAAAGAGCACGAAGCTTTCTTTTCTTCGGTCTATTCAAAAGAATGGCTTAAACTTGCCGAGTTGAATGTTTATATAATTATGTATATACTTAACTATCTTGAGCTCCCGGTGAAGGTCCTGTTTGAATCAGCGCTGGCTCCGGAAGGCCTTAAGACTGCAAGACTGATCGAGCTCTGTAAAAAAACGCATGCTTCCGTTTATCTTTCCGGGCAGGGTGCAAAAGACTATCTGGAGGAAGCCGGGTTTAAAGAAGCCGGCCTGGTCCTCGAATATCAGCAGTTCGAGCATCCCGTCTACGAACAGGTTTTTCCGGGCTTTGTGCCCCGCCTGTCAATACTGGACCTGCTTTTTAATAAAGGAAAAGAGAGTATAAAACTCATCAAAGGCCGCGGATAAAAATGAAAAAAAAGCTCAAAGACAGGATCTTGATAGTTGACGATGAACCGCAGATCAATAAAATGCTGGTTGCGAATTTTTCTGATAAGTATGACACGGATACCGCCGAAAGCGTGAAAGAAGCGGAGAAAAAAATAACGGCCGGGAAGTATGCGCTGGTCATAACAGATATGAGCATGGAGGGCCAGAACGGCCTGGACGTCATACGGCTGGTCAAGGCCAAGAGCCCGCAGACAATGGTCCTGATGATAACGGGCTACAGTTCTGTTGAGGACGCGGTCAATGCCCTGCGGCTGGGCGCGGAGGATTATGTCCAGAAACCTCTGGATCTTGCCCGGTTCAATGTTACCGTAAAAAATGTCATAGAAAAATTCCATCAGAGCCGCCAGCTCAATAAAATTCAAAGATTATTTGAACTGGAGAAAGCGAGCCGGGCCGTCCTGGAATCAGAAAATATAGGCCGGAGCATGCCGGAGATCTTAAAGATGATCCTGGGCATGTTCAAAGCCGACAGCGGTTCGGTAATGCTTTTCGACAAGAGCAGCGGCCAGCTCGTAGTTTCCGCGGCCGAAGGCATCTCGCCCGATATTAAGGCCTCCATAAGAGTTTCAAGCGGGGATAAGATCTCCGGCTGGGCGGTAAAACACAACAGGGCTCTTTTGCTGGACTCCAATTCCGGAAAATCAAGAAAAATGTTCAAGAATTATGAACCACGGAGCGAAATTAAGTCCTCGCTGGTGGTCCCGCTCGCGATCAGGGGAAAACTTCTCGGGGTCTTGAACCTTAACATTCTTTCCGGCCTGAAAAGATTTACCGAAGAGGATCTCGATATAATAACCATCTTCTCGTTTTCTCTCGCCTTAAGCATAGAAAACGCCAGGTACAAGAACGAGCTCGTGGAAAATAACGAACAGCTTAAGGAAATAGACAAACTCAAGACCGAACTTATCTCAAATGTTTCCCATGAGTTAATGACCCCGCTTACGGCCGTAAAAGGTTCCCTGGACCTGCTGCTTTATTATACCGCCGAGACCCCGGAAGCTTCAAAAAAGCTGCTTGCGATAATAAAAAATAATCTTGAGCGGCAGATAAAACTGGTCGCGGAACTGCTGGAATTTTCCAAGCTGGAGGCCAACAAGATAAAGATAGAAAAAACCTCCGTGGACGCGGCCGGGCTGCTTAGGGAAGCTGCCGAAGAATTAAGCTCTCTTGTAAAAAAATCCGGGCTTGAGCTCAAGTTCGGTTTTCCCGATAAACCGCAGCTGCTTAATGCCGATCCGAACCGCGTAAAACAGGTCTTAATAAATCTTATTGCTAACGCGATAAAATTCACTGCAAAGGGATATATCGAACTTTCTCTGGAAGGAAAAACTGAATCGGTGATCTTTTCCGTGAAAGACACGGGCTGCGGGATCCCCGGCGAGGCAAAGGAAAAGATCTTCGAAAGATTTTACAGAGTGGATAATCCCGTCACCAGGAATACCCCCGGTTTTGGCCTGGGCCTGCCTCTAAGCAAGGCAATAATAGAAGCGCACGGCGGCAAGATCTGGGTTGAAAGCGAGGAAGGTAAAGGCTCCGTTTTTTACTTTATGCTTCCCAGGTAAACCGGTAATTTCATCCAAAGGAAATAGCTTCATAAAGCCCTGACTCATGCTACTCCGTAACCCAAAACCTTAATAAAAGTATATGTTTCCAAGCAAAATCCTTTTGAAAAACCCCAAATTTTCTGATATAATCAAATAATTTATGATTATTAGCAATTTGTTAGCAGCTATTAGTTATTGTCTTACGGGCCCGTAGCTAAATTGGATATAGCAGTGGTTTCCTAAGCCCTTTTGATACTTTTCGAAAACCCTTGTAAAATCAGCAAAACCTTTTTCCCATCAGAATTTTCGAGATATCCTGAGATATGTGGAGATATGCCGAGATATGCTGAAACGACACCAGTTCCTACACACTTTTTGGCTCAGGTTATGGGTCAAAAGTGGTACAGGTCTCGGGATTAAAAAGCTCAAATGTGCGACAAACATAACATATATTCATACGAATAAGTGTAATATATAACAAATATTCGCTTGAATAAGTGTTGGAAATGGAGTAATATTATAGCATGAATACACCTATACTAGTTTTGAATAAGAATTGGAGGCTGAAATGATAAGAAAAGCTATGATGGACCTAATTGATTGGAAGAATGGGAAAGACCACAAACCTGTAATTATCAGGGGAGTTCGTCAGGTCGGGAAAACCTGGCTGATGAAGGAATTCGGGAAAAAACACTTCAAGAATTCAGCGTACATAAATTTTGATAATAATTTAAAAATGCAGAAGCTTTTTTCCGGGGATTTTGACATCAAGCGGATTATCGGCGGACTCGAGATTGAATCAGGAGTAAAGATCAATGCCGGGGATACTCTTTTGATTTTAGATGAAATTCAAGAATGTCATACTGCCCTGTCTTCGTTGAAATACTTTAATGAAAATGCTCCTGAATACATGATAATCGCAGCGGGTAGTATGCTGGGAATTGCTTTGCATGGCGGTATGTCGTTCCCTGTCGGGAAAGTTGAATTTATTGATCTTTTTCCTTTAAGTTATCTTGAGTTTCTAAAGGCGGCAGGACAGGAAAAACTTCTGGAGCCGGTTAAAAAAGGAGATTTTGCAATTACAAATGTGTTTAGCGAAAAATATATTGATCTTCTCCGTAGTTACTATTTTGTAGGAGGCATGCCTGAAGCGGTCGCGGAATTTATAAAAACAAACAGTTATGAAAAAGTTAGACACATACAGCAAAATATTCTTTCAGCATATGAACAGGATTTTTCAAAGCATATTCAATCTAGTATCGTTACAAAATTGCGCATGCTGTGGAATTCCATACCGGCCCAACTATCAAAAGAGAATCATAAGTTCGTATATGGGCTCATCCGTCACGGAGCAAGGGCGAAGGAATATGAAGTTGCTTTGACCTGGCTTTGTGATTATGGACTTGCCTGTAAAGTAAACAGGATAAATAAACCTGATATCCCGCTAAAAGCATATGAAGATAACTCAATTTTTAAGCTATATGTTTCTGATGTTGGATTGCTCGGAGCACTATGCGGCCTTGACGCGAAAACTCTTCTTGAGGGAAGTAAAATATTCACGGAATTTAAGGGATCTCTTTCCGAACAGTATGTTTTTCAGGAGCTAAGAGCTATTAAAAACCTGCAGATATCCTACTGGGTTCCTGAAATCGGATCTGCCGAAGTTGATTTTGTTGTTCAATCAGGAACAAAAGTTGTTCCTGTTGAGGTTAAAGCTGAAGAGAATCTAAAAGCAAAGAGTTTAAAATCATACCGGGAAAGATATTATCCAGAGGTAGCGGTACGCGCTTCAATGTCAGGATTTATAAGCAAAGACGGCTTGTTTAATATACCGTTATATCTAATATCTCTTCTGCCTGACATAATAAGGAAAGAACTAAATGAACATTAATTGGTGTTGAAAAGAACGGCAGGAGTAAGGGCGGCTGTTTTCCCTCATATGGCATCACAAAATAACTATTTTTACGAAACAGACCAAAGAAAAAGATGTGTAAAATGGATAAACTGGTAAAGGCAATTGAGAAGTTGACTAAAATAGTGCAGAGGAAATTGACAGAGAATGACGGTTGGTTTATAACTGTTTCAATGGTTGATAACGGTTGGATAATAGATCTTCCGAGCAATAATTCAGAAGGTCGAAGTAAAGTAGTCGTTGTGAGTCTTCCCCAAAAAAGTGGACACTATGAAGAGGTGGTGCTAATATAGAACCGTCTCAAAGGCGGAGGTGTCCAATGGAAGAGAACCAGAGAAAGAGACAGTTTGATAAGGCGTTTAAGATAT
>CAITEH010000070.1 GCA_903891415.1 Candidatus Firestoneibacteriota bacterium | reverse complement strand
GCCGTATTTTCCACCGAAATAGAACTCCGGTAGAAATACATATAATCGGCCTTATTAAAAACACCCTTGAAATCAAATTTACTCACTAAAACCCCCTAGAAACACAATGACGAATTACGAGATAATGAAGTCGGAAAACACTCCGCCACATAATATATTATAAAGTAGCTCCAAATTGCTTGAATATAATATACTACCTTATATCGCCGCTTCGTCCCCTTGCGGGATACTTAGTAATTTGTAATTTGTACTTATCTTTTACTCGTCTGACAGCTTGGACTTCTTCATCTTCTTAACCACCGTGATAAGCTCATACTGTCTCGTTCCAAGCCCCATCTTCTCGCCTATTTCCAGCGAAAGATGCGTTTCTTTTTTGTTTACGGCTGCAAAAGTATCCCCGATCTCCGTTACCTCCATGTCTGATGCCAGACTGTCCGGAAGTGGTTTTGCTTTGCAAACAATATCCATACTGGCCTGATCTACTGCGACCGGATCATCCCCTATTATAATGCCCTGATCATTTACAACCGGCACATCTGCCGTAGGCATACAGTCGCATTCCGGCTGCATCTCAATCATAAAGTTTATGAAGATTACTTTCTTGGGTTTAAAAGTGGACATGACTGCTTTAGACGCTTCTATTATGTGGGTATTCAAGCGTTCCGAGGTTATAGGCATGTCAAGCGCTTTCTGCTTGCAGATACGCGCGCACCTGCCGCAGCGCCAGCAGGCCTCGTCGGTTATCTCATAGCTTTTTTTCTTATCTATCTTTATAGCTTCTACAGGGCAAATCTCTTCACAGCGCCCGCACCAGTTGCATTTCTTTTTGTCCCAGGCCGGGAGCTTGTCATCCACAGAATGGAGCCGGCCTCTGTTATGCCCGCCGCAATGGGTCTTAGGAGAAACTCCACCCATTCCAATATTTTTAATAGCTCCGCCAAAACCGGCCTGTATATGCCCTTTAAAATGCGAGACAACTATCATAGCATCCGCGAAATAGACAGCATTTGCAACGCTTATTTCGCTTATATGCTTGTGTCCCTCTATTTTTACCGGCGTCGAGTCTTGGCCTCTAATCCCGTCAGCAATTAGCACAGGAGCCCCACAGGTAAGATGTGTAATACCGTTTTCTGCTGCCACCTCAAGGTATTCTAGCGATTCAATTCTGGTGGTGTCGGTTATAAATGGTTTGCCTCCGACCGCTTTTACTGCGTTCACAACTTTTCGTAAGAATACAGGCCGCACAACACGAAAGGCCCCCTGTGAGCCAAAATGCGTTTTGACCGCTACCTTGTCTTTTGCAGTAATATACTTTGAGAGGTCTATCCTGTCCAATAGTTCTTCAAGCTTCGCAGGTAGGGAGTGTTCATAATTCCAGACCTTACTCCGGGCACTTGCATAAAACACTTTAACCTTTGACATTCTTTTCCTTTCTTTTAATTCTTAATTTATTTAGCATTGTAAAAGAGACTTTTATGCCGGCGAACGCGGTAAGAAGAACAAAATATGGGATATGCCACAGTTTTAAAGCGCCGGCAACATAAAACAAAAATTGGATCGAAAGCAAAAGCACATACTCCGGTTTAAAAAGAACAGCCATGGCAAAGATATTGAACAAGAACAACGCCAGCAACAGGACGCCGTAATTTTGATACAAAAGTTCATAAGAAACGAGCTGAACAAGAGCAAGATATTGTTTTGAGCGAAAAAGTTCTTTAACATAAGTAGCTGAGCGAAGTGAAGCCTTTATCCCAATTATTTTTTTCTCTATCATCTGCTCGGAGTCCGTAAGGACAGGTCTTACTGCCAGCGCAAGAGGTTCAAAAAGACAAAGTTTTCCGGAAACAGAATACATTAGAGGAATGGAAATAGCTGCCGGCACACCGTCGTCCCTAAGTTCTTGAAAGTCCGCCTTTCTGACCCCAAAGAGCTCCGGGCTGACTCTTGAAAGTTTACCCACCTTTGAGGAATTAGACATGACCGCGCGCTCATACTTTAGTGAGAAGAGTTCACCCGCGGCAAGCTGGTCAAAAACAACGCCGCTTACATCAGTGTTACCCGCAACCAGCCCAACCTTTGGCTCGGCAAAATGACGAGCCAGGTTTTTAATGCTAAATTTTTCTATTTCTGAAACAGCGTCGGTAAAGATTATGACTTCACCTGAGGCTTCAGAGACGCAAGAATTAATGACTCTGCTCTCGCTGGGATTTTCTGCCTGAAAGAGGAGTTTAACCTTTTTTTTAAAATAATTCTCTACGAGCTTCGCCGTGTTGTCCTTGGAGTTGACCGCAGCTACAATTATTTCTAATTTTTCCTTAGGATATTCGAAAGAAAGACAGTTTTCAAGTTTTGCCTCTATGGTCTTCCTGTCGTTTCCGGCAAGGATTATAAGAGACACCCTCGGGGTAAATTCAAAACGCGCGGTCTTTATCTTTTTTCTTAGCAGATTAATCGTTGACAATAAGAGAGGGTATCCAAAAAATGTATAAAGCACAAGCAATAAAAGAAGCCAGTAAATAGAAGCAACAAGATAGTTAAAAAAATACAATATATACATATTTTAGTATAGCAAACCCCCTAAAAGTTTAACAGTTTAAAAGTTTTATATTATTGTATTACTATTGCTATTTAAGCCCTACACAAATATAGGTTTCCCTTTCTTTTGTTTCTTAACTTTTTCTTTGAGTCAATACCTTTCTTAGTTGAAATTGGTTGAGGCTCCTCATTAAGTTATGCTGCCTTCAACGCTTTGAACTCTTTTACCTGAACAACAGTTCGAGCCTTAATATTTTCCATCAAAGCTTTGATATACTTCCAGCCCTTGACCTTGTTAAATCCTTTCTCAGCCTCGAGCAGGCTTGTTGCTGCCCATCTTTGAATCTGATTCCCGGTCCGCCAGCGACAGACTCTTCCGGTGTATCTTTCAACTTGTGAGAATATTGATTCTATACAATTTGTAGTTTTTAGGCTCGTCCTCAATAGCTCTGCCATTTTCAGTTTATGAATTGTCAGTGTTTCTTCAAGACCTTCCTCCAGACTGTTGGCTGCTGATGGGTTTGCTTTTTTTAACTCTGCCTTGATCTCCAGCAAAAGAGCTTTTGCTTCTTCGTATGTTTCTTTGCTATACGCATCCTGGATTTTGCGGCTCCAGTATGCATGTTCCTTTTTCGGAAGATAGCTCAGTATGTTCTCTCGCTTGTGAAACTGACAGCGCTGAATTAAACCACAGCCTTTAAATTGTTCCTTAATCGCTTTTTCTTCGCCCTTGGATCCGTCCACCACAAAAAGAATACCATCTTGGTACACTAAACCTCTATTTTTTAGCTTCTCAAAGAAGGATCCTATAGCTATGCAGTTTTCGCTGCCTACCTGCTCAAGTCCTAACGGTATCTTTCTGCCTTTATCAGTTATTCCAAGTGCGACCGTTACTCCATATTCACCAAACATCTTGCCATCTACGATTATTGCACAAAACGTGTACTTCCCGAGCTTGCGATTCTGCAATTCTTTCAGCCTTTTCTCTGTTGCATTCTTGAAACGCCTGGACATGTTTGATGAACTTAACCCGCAGACTTCCGGTACCAACTCCGCTGATTCACGGTATTTCCTCATGCTTATACCGTTCACAAGCTTCTTGAAGGTCTGCTCATCTCCAAGATACGGCTTTTGAAGTCTCTTGTAGCTCTCAAGTTCAACTTCCTCATTTGTCTTTTGATTTCTGGCTCTTTGGTATGTTACCGGCATCCTCTGGTCTCTAAGAAACACATACCCTTTTTGCTTTGTCCAACGAACAATATCCTTGCCATGCTTACCTTTTTCGCCGGTCAGTTCGTTCAATTCTGCCACAAGCTCTGCTTCCAGCCTTTCCATGCCATACGGGATAAGCGATTGGATCATCGCTAATCGTGTTTCGCGGTCAAAACATTCTTTTTCCTTCACTATCTCACTGATTTTTGCTACAATTTTCATGGGCTCCTCCTAAAGAGTCTTGGGTTAGACTTGCTGGTCTTTACCCTATTTTAGCGGAGCCTTTTCCTAATTTCAACTAAGTTTAGCACATCGTCGTTTTTCTGACAAGCTGCCTTTTTTCAGATAATTAAGAAGGTTATTTTCCTGTACACTGTTTTGTTTCCCTGTCCAATGCTCCATCCACATACCTTCGTCATTTCCGAAGTAATTATACCCGACAATAAGTTCGTTATCATAAATGACCGGAAGCGAGTTGTTTATGATATTGGC
>CAITEH010000069.1 GCA_903891415.1 Candidatus Firestoneibacteriota bacterium | reverse complement strand
TCGCGATTAGATGACAGATATAGCTGACAGGTACTTCTGTCATTGCGAGGAATGCGACGATAGTCGCGATTAGATGACAGATATAGCTGACAGGTACTTCTGTCATTGCGAGGAATGCGACGATAGTCGCGATTAGATGACAAATATAGCTGACAGCCAAAGCTGTCATTGCGAGGAATGCGACGATAGTCGCGATTAGATGACGAAGCAAACTAGAGTTATTTTTATGTGGTATGAAAAAATACTGATAGCAAACCCCCCGGATTTTTGATAAAATTATCCCATGAAATTCATTAAAGCTCGGGAAATTATTTTGATCTGCGACAGTGTTATCCGGCTCTGGCATAAAAAAGAGAAAATAGCCGGTAAGAAAAACCTTGACGCGGCACTTGCTCTGCTTGGCCGGGGGGAAAAAGGCACGGGCCGGCTGGTCAATGATTCTGCTGTTATAAATTGTTTTCTCTGGCATCTGGAAGATAAAGCCCGGGCCCGCAGTTTTTCAGACTCCCTGATCGCGAATATTAAACGGGCCATTGACACCACCAATCAGAGACGTAACAACAAAATGGAAGAAATAGATGCTCTCCTTCTGGAACTCCTTAATAAGGCCGGGATCAAGCCGTCTAAAAAAGCGGGTATTAATACCGAAACTCCCGGGAGCGTTGTGGACCGGCTTGCTATTATTTCTCTCAAGATCTATCACATGGCGGAACAGGTAAAGAGAAAGGATGTTGAACAGGCCCACAGGGTGAAATGCGCGGAGAAGTTATCAAAACTGATTGAACAAAGAAAAGATCTGGCTGAAGGTTTTGATGAGCTTCGGGCCGGCCTTTTAAAAGGCACCAGGGTTCTAAAGATGTATTTTCAGTTCAAGATGTATAACGACCCCTCTACGAACCCCTTCATGAATAAATGATCGCTTTCATATAAAGTAGTTGCCTGATTCATCAGGCGGAAAAATTCCATCCGATAGTAACAGGAAACTATGAACTTTAAAATGTGGCTTAAGGCAATAAGGATCATTCCCCGGCTTTCAAGGGAGGAATGGGATAAACTGGATCTTATAAGCCGGTGGCTTGTTGCGGTCCGTGCTGCCGTCCTTGTTATGACCCTGCTTTCCGCGGCGCTTGGCGGTATTATGGCGGCGCTTGACCATAAGTTTAATTGGCTGCCTTTTTCGGCTTGCTGCTTTGGCCTTCTTTTTGCCCATGCTGCGAATAACCTCTTGAACGACCTGGTGGACTATATTAAAGGCGTGGATAAAGATAACTATTACCGGACGCAATACGGCCCCCAGCCCCTGGAGAGCGGTTTTCTGTCCTTGCGGAAGTATCTCCTCTATATATTAGTGACCGGTTTGCTTGCCTTGAGCTCCGGTATCTTTCTG
Source organism: Candidatus Firestoneibacteriota bacterium (assembly GCA_903891415.1). Taxonomy (GTDB): domain Bacteria; phylum Oederibacteriota; class D2-FULL-39-29; order D2-FULL-39-29; family D2-FULL-39-29; genus CAIYPD01. The sequence goes on along the minus strand of CAITEH010000069.1, from coordinate 4,419 downwards.
GTCATATACGCCGGCCCGGGGACGCTTTTTCTTCTTCTTCCCGGCGCTTTTTTTCTTCTCTTTTATACCTGGCCTCTAAAATACCTGGGCCTCGGGGAATTCGCGGTGCTTGCCGTCTGGGGCCCGCTTATGATAGGCGGGACTTACTTTGTGACCGCGGGTTCCTGGAGCTGGCCGGCGGTGCTTGCGGGCCTGCCTTACGCGCTCGGGGTGACGACGGTACTTTTTGGCAAGCATATAGACAAGCTTGAGGCGGATAAAATTAAAGGTATTAATACCCTCCCCGTGCTCCTCGGTGAAAGCGCCGCCAGGAAGACGGTTATAATTATGACTGCCCTGCAGTATCTTATTGTAGTCTCTCTTGTAATAGCCCGTGTCCTCCATCCTGTCCTGCTGCTGACCCTGTTTGCCTTAAAAAATTTCTATTTACTTTTAAAAGTTTTTAGAGCGGAACTGCCTGCTGAACCTCCCGAAGGGTACCGCCCGGAAATATGGCCTCTCTGGTTCGTCGCCTTTACCTTTGACCATAACCGGAAATTCGGCGGGCTTTTTCTTCTAGGCCTTATTCTCCAGCTCTTCATATCGAAAACCTAAAAGCCTAATATGCCGTGATTAAATGACGAACATATCTGACAGCGCAGGTTGTCATTGCGCCAGCCTCGCCTAAGCTCATCTAGACGAGAGGAATGCGGCGATAAGCAAAGCTTGTTTTGATAGGAAGAAATATATGTTTCTTCAATAGCCTGAAAGCTGGCTATGAAGGATTGCAAAATATTCCGCGATTAAATGACAGATATAGCTGACAGTTTTTTTGTCATTGCGAGGAATGCGGCGTTAGCCGCGATTAGATGACGAAGCAAACTCAAAGCATAACGTATGTTTCAGAGCGCACAATTGTTACGGGTATTCCTGGTTTGCTTCGTCGAAAGCCCCACCTATCGGTGGACTCCTCGCAATGACAGCCAAACAATAAATTATTTTCAAATAAATGTAATTATGGTATAATTAAGCATGCGCGTGCGTAAAGAAAAAAATATATCCGGCGTCAGGAATTTATTGGACCTGAATATCGCGGGAGTTAAAAGCAGGATAATTATTGGCCCTGAATATACCGCTGACTTTGTTAAGATCTTAAAGGTCAGGTACCGGGATTTTACGGAGAAGGAAACCGCGGCGAAAAAATGTTTTGTATATAAAGGGCTTGCCAATAAATACGCGTTTGAAAATTTTGTAAGGCGCCTGTATTCTTCTCTTCTCTTAAAAAATAACGGTTTTCTCCTCCATGCTTCCGGGGTTATTTCAAAAGGGCGGGGGTACATTTTTACCGGGGTAAGCGGGGCGGGAAAAACTACCGCGGCCAAAGCGAGTAAAAGGAACGGGCTGATCTTAAGTGATGAAATAGTCGCGTTAAGAAAGACCGGGAACAGCTGGACGCTTTTTGGCACTCCATTCATGGGGCTGATGAAGGGAGGGGGGAAAAACAGGGCAATAAAAGCGCCAAAACTCCTGTTTCTGAAACAGGCTCAAAAAAATGCTTTAAAACCGGTCTCCAAAGAAAAGGCCTGGGGGAAGTTCTTGAGGAATATAGTGCTTTTTAAGCCGGAGAAAAAGATAGCCGGCCTGAGCTTTGATTTTATTAATTCTGTGGAAAGCCGGGTGCTGGAGTTCAGGAAAAAGGGCTTCTGGAGGATCTTATGGGCTATAATATAGAAAGAGGGGTCGCCGCAAGGCAAGTCAACGGAAAATATTATATAGTCCTGCCGCAAGAGATGAAATTGATCAAGCTCAATAGTGCCGGTTCTTTTATATTCGGCCTGCTCTGCAGGCATGCTCCGGAAAAAACAATAGAAAAAAAGCTCGGTGCCAAATACGGGATCTCCGCAGAAAGAGCGGGGAAAGACCTGGCGGATTTTATTAAAGACTTAAAGAAAGCAAAAATCGCCCGCTGATGCTGGAAAAAGAGCTTGCAGAAATTTCCGAAGAAAAACTGATACCCGCCTGGGCCATGCTGGAATTGACCCACCGCTGTAACCTTAAATGCTCCCACTGCTACATCGTAAAACAGAAAAAAAGAGAGTTGAGTACCAAGGAAGTGAAAAACATCCTGGATCAGCTTGCGGAAGCGGGAAACCTGTTCCTGGCTTTTACCGGCGGCGAGGTGTTTTTAAGAAAAGATATTTTTGAAATACTCGGCTATGCCGTGGAAAAAAGATTTGTCGTGACCGTCCTGACTAACGCCACCCTCCTGAATTCCTCCGCCATAAAAAAACTGAAGGCGCTCGGTGTGCACGAGCTCAGCACCAGCCTGTACTCCCTGAAAGCCGGAGTGTTCGACAAAATTACGGGTGTTGCGGGTTCGTTCGCTAAGGCCCTGAAAGCGCTTCAAGAATTAAAAAAAACCGGGCTCAGCGTGCGGATCAAGTGCCCCCTTATGACGGCTAACTGCTCTGAAAAAAAGGCGCTTACCGCGTTTGCAAAAAAAAACGGCTTCAAGCTCCTCTTTGATCCGGTCCTTGCGCCGAAAAATGACGGAAGCGCCGAAAACACCGGGCAAAAGCTCGGGCCGGAACAGCTTGCGAAGGTGGTAAAGCAGCATTGCGGCGGCTGGAAATATTCAAAAAAATATCCGGAGAAAAATGTTATCTGCTCCGCCGGCAGGAATTTTACGGCGGTAAGCCCGTATGGCGAAGTTTTGCCCTGCTTGCAGATACCTTACTCCGCCGGTAACCTCAGAAAAAAAAGTTTTAAAGAGCTCTGGAAAAACTCTCCGGTGCTTAAAAAGTTACGGGGCCTCAAACTTAAAGACCTGAAGGAATGCGCGGCCTGCGAAAAGATCCGCTATTGCAACCGGTGCCCCGGAATGGCTTTGCTGGAAAACGGCGACCTGTACGGCAAGTCCAAATCCGCGTGTGAAATAGCATCCATAAGGTCAAGGTGCCATGGCTAAAACTTATAAAAATATAACCGCGTCCCTTCAGGGTGCGCAAACCCCCCGGGATAAAAAAATAGTGCAAGCCATTATCGCCGGCGAGATAAAAAGACGCGGGAAAATTTACCTTAAGGTCTTTGGCGGGTCCATGAGCCCTGTTATAAAAGACGGGTCCGTGGTCAAAGTATGTAAAGCAAAAAAAGTGAAAACCGGGGATATTGTCTGCTACAGGTCCGGAGACTGGTTTTTGGTCCACAGGGTAAAGTCCGTTGATAAAGAAAAAGGATACCTTCTAGTAGAAGGGGATTCAAGAGATTGCGTGGTGCATAAAATAAGAAAAAGCTCTGTAATAGGGCTCATAAAAGAAAGCATTTACAATAAAATACTCAGAATACCGGCGCTTATCATGAAAAAAACACTAAAAACCAGGAAAAAACCTGAAAAAAGAGGCTAAAAAGGGATGTTTTGCATATCAACTGTAGTTGTTGCCCTGTCATGCCAAGGGCTGACTGAAATTTCTCAATAAGGCAACACTAAATTGTAGTTGCTTGATTTATCAAGCATTTTGGCCTCATAAATGAGGCAACTACAATAAAAAAATACAAAATTAGGAATTTCTGCTGACTGTCCCGCTTTGTGCCGATTTTACAAGGGTTTTGGCTTTAAATGAGACAACCACAAAACTACCGTGCAGGGACAATTTGGCAAACAAGCTAATTGACAAGATGCCCGTACTGCTTTTACCGGAAAAAAGTTAGAAAATAGTTGTTGCAAAAAAAAAAGAAAATGATATAATTATCAAAAGTTGACAGGGGAGATGTCGGAATTACTTCTGAATTACGAAAATATATTAGCGGGTTTCTCGTTTAAAAAATTTGCCGTAATGTATTAAAATTTACATTGCAATGGCAAAAAAAAGCAATATAATTTAATAGGTAACGGTCATAATGTTCTTAAAATGGCGGAGATAATGAAAAGAATCTTGAAGAAAAAAGAAAAATACGAAAAACCAAAATTAAGAGCACAAAAAATATTTGAAACCTCGACCCTTGCGTGCGGGAAGTGCGCTTCAGGGCCTATCTATCAACCCTCCTGCACCGGCTATCCGAGGAACAGCTAATATGAATACAAATTTAAGAATACAAAATAAAAATAGATCGGCAGCAAAAAATAATTATCTTGGAAATTATGACGACACGCAATTTGGGTATCGGAGGTTAATTCGGATGTTCAAACGCACCTTAAAACTATGCGGATATAATACGAAAAATATTTTGACAGCTATCTTACTGGTATTTATTGCCGTAACTGCATCCTATGCCGACAGGTACTGGATAGGCGGGGCCGGTAACTGGAACGATACAGCGCACTGGACAGCGACCAGCGGATCAACTGTAACTGGCGCAAGTGTTCCCGGTACAACTGACAATGTATATTTTGATGGTAGTTCAGGAACCGGTAACTGCTTAATCAATGCGGCAGTAAGCGTG
>CAITEH010000068.1 GCA_903891415.1 Candidatus Firestoneibacteriota bacterium | reverse complement strand
GTTGAACCTTATCGTAAATGTTACTTCCCGGCTTCTGGATACCCGGGTTTGCTCGCTTATGCTGCTCCATCCTGAAAAGAAAGAACTTCGCATTCTGTCCGCGAAAGGCCTTTCCGAAAATATTGTAAAAAATACGGTGCTCAAAGTCGGGGAAGGCATAGCCGGGCGGGTCGCGGAATCGGGCGGGCCCCTTTTTGTCAGGGATATCAATAAAGAGTACCGGTTCCGGGGCACCTGTAACCCCGCTTATCAGGTAAAATGCTTCATAAGTGTCCCGCTCACGTTAAAAGGCAAAGTTATCGGAGTTATCAATGTGACCGGTAAAGCGCAGGGCCTGAAATATACGGAAGACGACCTTTACTCTCTCATGGTGATAGCGGCCCGGGCGGCCGTTGCTATTGAGAACGCGCGCATGTATAAAGAAATAACCGACAAACTTAAAGAGCTCTCCAGCCTGGGCGAGATCAGTAAAAACGTCTCCGAGACAAAAGAATTGAATTTCCTGCTCCAAAAAATAGTTGAGACGGCGCAAGAGCTCAAAGATGTTGATCTCGGCTCCCTGCGGCTCCCGGAAAAAGAAGGAGAAACTCTGAGTGTTCAGGCCTCCGTCGGGCTGGACGCCGGCTTCCTTAAAAAAGTTTCCGGAACTAAGACAGCCCGGAGCGCCGGAGAAAAAACGGGAATACCCAGGCCTCTGGTTTTTTCAGGTATTTTAAGCGGCAAGCGGGACGGGGTTCCGCTTCCGGAAGAAAAAGTAACTGCCTCGAGCCGGCTTTCCTTTAATGCCGGGCAGTTTGAGACCATAGAAACTCTTGCCCTGACCATGGAAGCGAGAGATCCCTATACCAAAGGGCATTCCGACCGGGTCACGGAATATGCTGTTGAGATCGCCAAAGCGCTGAATATGTCCGAGCCGGAGCTGATGGCCCTGCGTTACGCTGGCCGGCTGCACGATATAGGCAAGATAGCGGTCAAGGATGATATCCTTTCCAAACAGGGGCCTCTTACCATTTCTGAAAAGGAGGAGATAAAACTCCATTCCGATAAAGGGGCGGAGATCGTCGGACCGCTTCAATTCATGAAAGGTATAACTGCCTGTATCCGGGGCCATCACGAAAGATACGACGGGAGTGGTTATCCCGACGGCATAAAAAAAGAGGAGATCCCCGTTATAGCGAGGATCCTGGCGGTTGCTGACGCCTATGACGCCATGACTTCCGACCGGCCTTACAGGAAAAGCCTGGATATGGATATCGCCCTGCTTGAACTTGAAAAGAATTCAGGCACCCAGTTTGATCCTGAAATAGTCCGGGCTTTTAAAAAGGTCCTCGGTCATAAGTGAGAATTATTACCACGCACAATAACGCGGATTTTGACGCGCTCGCGTCCCTGGCCGCCGCGCAGAAACTCTATCCGGATGCCGTAATGGTCCTGCCCGGCAGTGCCGAAAAAAATGTAAATGAATATCTTTCCCTCTATACGGAATTCAAGGTCTACAAAGCCGGCGATATTGAACTTAAGGAAGTTGACGGAATAATAATTGTCGATACCAAATCAAAAAAACGCATCGGCGAGCTGGCAAAAGTCCTGGAGAATCCCGGAATTAAGGTCCTTCTCTGGGATCATCACCCGGAAGGCGGGGATGATATAGCCGGCGAAGAAGTCTTAAAGGAGCTCCGGGCCGGATCCTCCATAACAAAATTCGTATATAAATTCAAACAGGATAAAATTAAAATAACCGTTACTGAAGCCACGCTTTTTGCCCTGGCGCTTTACGAAGAAACGGGGTCTTTCGAATTTTCCACGGTGACCTCCCTGGACTTTCAGATGATGGCTTATCTCCTGGAGTGCGGCGCGGAGATAAATATAGCCCGGGATTTTTTAAAGGACGGTTTTTCGGCGGAACAGGACGCGCTTTTCCGGAAATTGCTGAATAACATCGAGACCTGTGACGTAAAAAGCATGCCCGTCCGGCTGGCAGTCGCGGAAATGGACAGGTTCGTCAAAGATATTTCCGTGGTGGTGCACAAGCTCCGGGATATGGGCAATCTTGAATGTGTTTTTGTCATTGTTAAACTTCCGAAAAATATCCATATAATCGGCAGGAGCTCTTTTGATGAAATAAACGCGGGCGAAGTGCTGAAAGAATTCGGCGGCGGCGGGCATAAGGTCGCGGCCGCGGCCACGCTGAAAGAAGGCAACCTTTTTGATATTAGAGAAAAACTGCTCAAAGTTCTGCGCGAAAAGACCCGGCCGTTCATGATCGCCTCCGATATTATGAGCCAGCCGGTCCTGACCATCAAGTCCGGCGTGACCGTGGAAGAAGCCAGGAAAATAATGCTCAGGTTCAATCACAGCTCGCTTCCGGTCGCCGAGGGCAAGACCTTAATGGGTATAATTTCTATCGCGGAACTTGATAAAGCCATTCAGCATAATTTTAATGCAGCCGCGGTGTCCGGCTACATGCGGACCAATGTCAAGACGGTAAGCCCGGATACTTCCGTTTCGGATATTCAAAAACTCATGATAGACGAAGGGGTCGGAAAGATCCCGGTCATTGATACCAACTCCTCCATTATAGGGGTAGTGACCCGTACGGATGTCCTGCGGAGCTTAAATAAAGATATCATGAAAGAGAAAACCGTACAGATAGAAAAAAAACTGGAGAGCGCCTCCCCGCACCTGCATAATGTTAAGGAACTTATGGAAAAGCGCCTGCCCGCGAAAATGCAGGCTCTTTTACTTGAGCTGGGCCGGCTCGCGGATAAAGGAAAATTTAAGGTATATGTTGTCGGCGGCTTTGTCCGGGACCTGTTCTTGAATATAGAGAACTTTGACCTGGACCTGGTCGTAGAAGGGAACGGCATTGCTTTCGCCTCGCTCCTGGCCCGGAAGTTCGGCGGCCGGATTAAAAAGCATAAAAAATTCGGGACCGCGGTCTTATACCTGCCGGGTGGTTTGAAACTGGATGTTGCTACAGCCCGGGTCGAATTCTATGAATATCCGGCAAGCGCCCCTACCGTTGAATTCTCCAAGATAAAATATGACCTCTACAGGCGGGATTTTACCATCAATGCCATGGCGATAGAACTTAATCAGGCGGATTTCGGCATGCTTGTTGATTTCTTCGGCGCCCGGAAGGATTTGCAGGAAAAATCAATAAAAGTAATGCATAATATGAGTTTTGTGGAAGACCCGACACGGATCTTCCGCGCCATCCGCTTTGAGCAGAGATACGGCTTTAATATAGAAGAGAGCACGCGGAATTTTATGGAAAACGCGCTGGATCTCGAGATGTTTGACCGGCTCGCGACGCATAAGATGAAAGATGAACTGGTACTTATTTTAAATGAAGACCTGCCTATGAAAGCCATTGACCGGATGCTCGAACTGGATGTACTAAAATATATTCATCCTGAAATACGGATAACGCCGGTAAAAAGGCGTATTTTCCGGGAAATTGTGAACAGTTTTACGGTAGAAGTGCTGTTTCTTGACGAGCCGGTGCAACGCTGGCTGGTCAATTTCCTGGCGCTGGTTGACGGCCTTTCCACGGATAAAGTAGTACATATCTGTGAAAAATTCAAGCTCTCTTCAAAGATTATTCAGCAGGTAAAGCGGATCAAGGACACCTGCGCCGAAACACTGCGCCTGCTTGAAAAAACAAAGATGAAAAACAGCGATATTTTCAGTGTCTTATCCGATGTTTCCTGCGAAGGGCTGCTCTACTATATGTCAAAGTCCGTATCACTCCGTGCCCGGCAGAGAATACACCTGTACTTATCTTCGCTTATCAAGGTGCAGGTGAGTGTCACCGGCGCTGACCTTAAGGCCTGCGGCCTCCGGCCCGGGCCGGTCTATAAAAAAATATTTCAGGAACTGCTGGCACAAAAACTTGACGGCAGGATCAGGACCCGCGGGGAAGAATTGGATTTTGTAAAGAAATTTGCGTAGTTTTTGCCGCCTGTCTATCCTGGTGCCCCGGTTTTAAACGGCCTCCTCCTGTTTTGCAAACCTGCCCTCCCTGACAGCCGCAGGGCCCTCCGGTAAAAAGAAATTGTAAGATAAAATACAAAATCGGCTATTGACTAGCATGTGATTTTTTAATATAATACCATTTACGCTACAGGAAATATTATTGTTATAGTAATAGAAAGAACGAGAAATAAAGGAGAGTTCTTTATGGCAAGAACACGGTACTTAAAATTGCCTGTAGTAAGCCTGGTTGTTTTTATAATGACCACAGTTTCCTGTTCCTACGCGGGAACAGGCGCCGACTCAGGTTCCTTCTTAAGAATAAATCCCACCGCAAGATCCTCCGCTTTAGGAAATGCATACGCCGGGCTTTCTGATGATCTTGAATCCCTGGTAATGAATCCCGGCGGGCTCTATCAGTTAAAAGACCCCCAGCTGTCGCTTTTACACATGATCTACATGGAGGGCATAAATCTTGAGTATGCCGCGTTTGGCATGCCTTTGCCAAATAATTCCGGCGTGGTGGCCTTCAGAATAGAATATTTAACCAGCGGGGATGTTCCGCGGACCCTTGAAATAAATAACGGAACGGATTACACGCTGAGCGGAAGTTTTAATGTCTCGGAATTATTAGCGGGCGCGTCCTACAGCACGAGCGTGAACGGCCTCGGCATAGGTATCAACGCCAACCTGCTTATGGAAACCCTGGATACGGCTTCGAGTACGGGATTATCTTTTGATGTGGGCGTGCATTACCTGCTCGGTAAGGAAATAAGAGCCGGGCTTAGCGCGCAAAATATCAGTTTGGGCCTTTTAAAACTCGGGAACGGAAATTATCCGCTGCTGTTCCGCGGCGGGGTGGCCATTAATCAGAAGATAGAATCTTACGATGTGCTCTTCCTGGCGGACGTGGTATTTGATACGGAGGCCTCAAAATTAAGAGGCGGGCTGGGAGTGGAAGGCAACGTATTGGGCCTGGTGCTTGTGCGGCTGGGCTATGAGCTCGGATATGATCTCGGAGGTTTTACCGCAGGTATTGGCTTTGGCTTTAACGCCATGGGTGAAAGGCTGGAACTTAATTATGCCATGGTGCCGCGGGGTGATTTTGGTTTGACCCACAAGTTTTCAATGACGGCAAAATTCGGAGAAAAGAAAGCTCCGGCTGAAATTAATAAAACCGAACCTGAAAAGGCCCCGGCGGCTGTACCGGTAAAAGCAGAGCCCCCGGTTAAAGTACCGCCGGCAGGCACGGAAACCGCGCCTGCTATTGTACCGCCTGCGGAAAAAATCAAGGCCGCGGAACCGGAAAATAAAGAAAATCCGGCGCTAAAGGAAGCAAAACCGGAAGTTACCGCTGAGCAGCCCGCGCCTAAGAAAATAAGAAGGATAATAAAGAAAAAGAAAGCTGCGGACGGTTCCACCACCTATACTACTATATATCCTGACGGCCAGCCGGTACAGGACGGAGAAAAAGACAAGTAGAAACAAAATTAATTCAGCGAGGCAAAAGTAAAAAATGAAAAATAAAATAATAAGACCATGCATAAAGGCGGGGTTACTTTTGTTCGTTGCCGTAACTGCATCCTTTGCCGACAGGTACTGGGTAGGCGGTACCGGCAACTGGAACGATACAGCGCACTGGACAGCGACCAGCGGATCAACTGTAACTGGCGCAAGTGTTCCCGGTACAACTGACAATGTATATTTTGATGGTAGTTCAGGAACCGGTAACTGCTTAATCAATGCGGCAGTAAGCGTG
>CAITEH010000067.1 GCA_903891415.1 Candidatus Firestoneibacteriota bacterium | reverse complement strand
GTGTCAGTGGCGGGACAAAAGAATGCACCAGAACGAAACGTGGTGAGGAATATTTAGGCTAAAGATCCAAAATCTGAAAAAAGGAGGTTGCTGGTGGGTTGGATACGCTGCTCAAGCCCATACACAACTCTTGACATTAACGCCACAAAGCGTTGGCGGATTTCGCTATGCTCAACTTCTCATAATTCATCTTGTTTTTCCCTGTACCTTGTGCCCTGTCCCTAGTACTTCGTACTTTACACCCTATACGGCCTGTACTCTTCTGCTGTTTTATACATCGCCAGGATATTTTCAAGCGGCGCATCCACCTGAATATAGGTATGCCCGGGACCGAGAATATAGCCTCCGTCTTTTCCGAGTATATCTATAAGGCGTTTTACTTCGTCGCTCACCTTTTCCGGTTTGTAGGTGGAAAGCACCTGCTGGAGGTCCACTCCGCCGTAAAAACAGATATCCTTTCCAAAATCACGCTTTAACGCCGCCGGTTCCATCCCGGCCGCCCTTACCTGGAGGGGTTCTAAAATATCCACACCGCATTCAATTATTTGGGGCATAAACGGCCTGACACTGCCGCAGGTATGCAGCAGAAATTTTTTGTTATGTTTATGCGCCAGTGCGGTAAATCTTTTAAGATAGGGTGCAATAAATTCCTTAAAATTTTCCGGCGAAAAGAGAGGGGCCGTCTGCGAGCAGGTATCATCGGCCATATAAACAATATCTAAGCCGTCGCCGCTTTCCTCGAGCATTTTATTAAGGAAGTATTCGCTTCTCTCCGCTATGGTGTCTATCAGTTCCCGTGCATAATCTTTTCTTATCGCCATATCTATCATCACATCTTCCATACCCCGCACCTTGGTCGCAATAAAATAAGCGCCCCAGGTAAAGTGCCCTATAATCGCCTTGTCCGGGCGGGCTTTTATCTGCGCCGGCATCTGCGAAAAATCCAGGGAGTTGTTTTTAGGCCACTCGTGTTTTTTTATATCGGAAACTTCGTCCTTCCCGGCCAGCGGGCTGTAACAGAGTTCATCATAAGTCCCGCCGGAGTAGTAAGCCGTCCTTGACTTGCAGCCCCAGATATCCACGCTTTCTTTTTTATCTTGCGCCGGCCGCGGTTCTTGAAAAGTCTTCGGCCCGAGAAGCCAGGTATCCACATTCAAGAGGTCAAAAAGCTCTTCCTTCTTCTCCGTCTTAAAATGCTTATAAAGAATATCATAAACTTCCTTTTGCGCATCAAATGTCACCGGGGTTTTATCCCCAAGTTTATGATTAACCGCCCTAAGTACTCTTTCCTTTGAAGTCATCACTGTCTCCTTTTTTCTATAATGTCTATTGTCTATTTTCTATTGCTCTCATGCTTTTGCTCTTTTTTAACTTTTATCATCTATCATCTATTATCCATTACTTTATTTTTTTGTAGTAATAAAACTCCACCGGCGGTGGTTTACTTAGATCAAATTCATAATTAAGCCCCGTCTCGTGTAGAATATAGGTCCCGATGACATTCGGAAGTTTTCCGGGTTTATAATCGCGGTTATAAAGGACAAAAGACACATGCGCGGCGGTATTGGGCTTCGGTGGAAGCTGCACAGCAAGAACTATTTGCGCTCTCCCGGCGCGGTCATTGGCTTCTTCCATTCCTATTTTTTTCCAGTCCGGAGATTTTTTCAGGGAAAATATCATATCTTCTGCCAGACCCGGAAGGGAAATCCCGTATTGCCGGAGCAGGTCCTGCACATAAAGATTGCATTGCCCGCGGGTATATTTATTTATGGTCTCGTTTGCCGCTTGCTTAAAACTTTCAGTGCCCATTATGCGGCTGCCATCCGCGCGTCTTAAATACCCGGAGGTTCCACAACCCGAAATAACAAATAGAAGAGGCAAAGCAGCAATAAGCAGTGCTAACCTTGAGTTTTTAAACACTTTTCCCGCCTTAACCCGAAATTTGTGGGTTGCTTCATATATTGTATACAAAAACAGGCCTTTTTTCTATAACAAACCTTTGAACTTTTGGTCAATAAATGCTACTAATATATGTAGCTATAGAAGTTAAAAGACAGGAGCGGAGGCTTTTATGAAGAGAATAAGGACAACTGCAATACTTGCGTTATTTCTTGCGGCAACCTCACTGTTAAGAGCAGAAGGCAATATTACCGAACAGCAGAAACAAATCCCGGATAATAAAGGGGTACTCGTTATCGAACTGCCGGGCCAAAAAAGAAATGTTAATGTCGCCCCGGACAGTATTATTCCCGAGAATAAAAATAACCCGGACCTCCGGTCAACAGACCAAAATATTATACTTAAAACCAGAAGCAGAGATAATAATCCGACTTTTCCGCCCAAGCCCACTTTAAATGTCAGCGGCAGATATTATGTCCCCGCTGAAAATTCTCCTGAATGGGTCTATGAAAGATTAAAAGCAGAAACCGAGGGCATCAAGTGGGAGAACTGCCTGGACGATCTTACGCTAAACAGGCCCGGCGATTCCTGGGACGGCATGTCTAAAGTTTTCAACTTTCAGTTCGCGACCACAATTTCAGCGCTTTCTTTTTTAACTTTCTATAATAAAGACGGCTTAAAGATGGAGGACCGGGGGAAGGCTTTTCTGCTCACGGCTGTTGTTATGACCATTGTTGAACTGGCCAACTCTTCCGGGCCCAAAAATCATTTCTGCTCAAAAAACCTGGCTTCAAGTTTAGCCGGCGCCGCTTGTGGAAGTTTCCTGATCACAGCCGGTATAGGTTTCTGACCGCGGTTTTTTAAAAAGCAATATAATACACTGCACAGGTTTTAAAGTTGGCCTATCTCCCCGAGCAGTTTTTTTGCGTTAAGGTAGAAAATATTTCTTAAATCTTCTTCTTTCCGCACTGCGCCCAGCACCGCACCTATATAGTTATGGTAGGAAAACCAGGGCATATCAGTCCCGAAAAGTATTTTCTTTGAACCCGCTTTTTCTATGAATTTTTCCATCGGCCCGCGTTCATCCGGCACGGCGGTAAGTTCAAGATATACATTTTTATATTTATTAGCCAGCAGTACGGCCTTATCCCATTCCCCGTGACAGGAATGGCCCATAAATATTTTACAGCCGGGATATTTCCTGGCCACCTCGTCTATCTGTTCCGGCCCGTTCATGTTATTATCCCCCCAGGTATGAACAAGCGCAAATAATTTTCTTTTATTAGCGAACTCCCAGGCCTTTTTATAGCCGTCGTCGGTTATCGGCTTTTTGTGATAGGCCGCCAGCAGTTTGATACCTACATAAACATCACGGGCCTCATCAAAAGCTGCCAGGTCTTTTTCCGTAACTTCAGGGAAATTGGGATTGATAGTACAGTACACTTTTAACAGCCCAGGAAATTTTCTCGCCTCTTTCAGGCTTAAGCTATTGCCATCCCGCATCATCAGACTGCCGTGATGGGAAAATATAAGTTTTTGTACATTGGCTGCCTGCATCGACTTTACCGTCTTTTCGGCGCTCTTGGTCGGGAAATGTATCCCGTAATGCGAACCCATATGGCCGTGCATATCATAGACCGGGCAGTCTTTTACCCTTCCATACTTAAAGATATCCTTGGCCAGCTGTGACATATTTCTCATAATTTCACCTCAGAAAGGAGCTTTTCCATATTGCCGGCGGCTATTTTCTGCTTATCCGTTTCGCTTATATTTGAATGCAAAAGATGCAGCATCGAGGCTTCCTGGTATTTTTCCGGAAAGCCGGTTCCAAAGACCAGCCTTTTCGCGCCGAACTTCTTGACGGTCATTTCAAAACTTCCCTCATGCAAGGAAAGCACGCCCGACTCAAGATAGACCTTCTCATATTTTTCCAGGAGCGGAAAAGTATATCTATCCACGCCCCAGATACTCAGGTCAGTAAGAATACAGGTAAGGTTGGGGAATTCTTTAAGCAGGCTATAGAGCATCTCCCAGGTCGCCCCGCCCTCCCTCATCGAAAGCACCAGGGGGATTTTCCTTTTTATCAATTCCTTAAAAAATTCGCCGAAAACGACGCCGTTAAGCAAAAACCTGTGGTGGACCGGAAAGAGATTCAGGGCAAAGATCCTGTTTTTCTTCATCTGAGCAAAAAAATTGTCTGCTATTACTTCCTCTGTCTGCGGGGGCAGCAAAGTCCAGCACCCGAAAAGCCGTTTATTGCCGGCCATCGTTTCGACGAGCATTTTATTCCCTTCTTCCGGGGAATAATCAAACTGGGCCATATGGTAAACCAGCGCCTTCTCTATCTCAACCTCGTCCATCTTCTCGAGTAGTTCGGCGGCCGTGGCAGCAGATTTGTAAACCCCGAGCATCTGCGTTCCTATATAGGCATTGGCATCAAAGAATTTTATTTTCATAATTCTCCTGTTTTCTCCGGCATACGCTTTAATTTGAGATTTTAACCCGGGCGCCTTTTTTCACCGAGCTTTTTACGGCAGCGGCTATGAACTTCATTCCGGCCAGACCGTCGGCAGCGGAAGGATGCGGGTAGGCCTCGGGAATATTATTTTCCCCTTTGGCTTTTCTTACCGTAAACTCCATTGTGAGGTGCAGGTTCGCAAGGGCTTCCAGAAAATCTTCAAAATGACCCGCGGGGAGCCGGAGATATGGTTTTATCGAAGCGGGAAAATAATCATACCCGGCGCCTATCCAGTAAACTTTATCTTCCCGTCCGGACTTTACCGTTAAACAACCCGACCGTTCCTGATGCCATTCCAGAGAACCTTTCGTGCCGTAAATTTTAAGGCCATTATCATTTTTATAACCTATCGCGACCTGGGTAGCGGTAATTAGCGCCGTCGCCCCGTTAGTCATTTCGCAGACGGTATTAAAATCATCGTCCAATTTCCTGCCTTTTACAAAAGTGTTAAGCCGCGCCGAAACTTCTTTAACTTCCAGGCCTGTCACCCATCTTGCCGCCATATGCGCGTGCGTCCCGATATCCCCGCCGCAGCAGGAAATCCCCGCTCTTTTTGGATCAACACGCCATTCCGCCTGCTTCGCGCCGTCTTTTTCTATATCCTGCGCCAGCCAGCCCTGATTATACCAGCTCTCAATTTTTCTTACTTCCCCGAGGTCGCCGTTTTTTACCATCTCCCGGGCGAGCATCAGCATAGGATGCCCCGTGTAAGTATGCGCCAGGACAAAAGGAACTTTGCTCTTCTTTACCAAAAGAGCCAGTTCTTCTGCTTCTTTAACTGTAAGCGTAATAGGTTTTTCGCATAAGACAGGAATACCCTTTTCCAAACAGGCTTTGGCAGGGGCAAAATGCGCATCATTGGTCGTCGTTATAACTACATAATCCAGGTCTTCACCTGAATTTAAAAGTTCAGTATAATCCGCATATCCGGTTATACCCAGGTCAGCGGCCGCAGCTAAGGAGCCTTCTTTGGTTCTTCTCAAAGCACCGGCTACAAGTTCACGGGTGCCGTCAAGATGCAATGCCCGTCTATGCACGCCGCCGAAGAAATTTTGAGGACCGCCGCCGCCTATCATACCAACTCTGAGTTTTTTCATCCGCTCCTCCTTCCCCGAATTACCGTATTGTCAAAAATCTTTAGGCGTTTTCGCCTAAAATCTTTATTTTATAATATTTTACTTGATTTAAAGTTCCCTCCCCCTTATTATTGACCTGTAACCTTAAAGGAGGCTATGCTATGAAGACCAGAATTTCCCGTTT
>CAITEH010000066.1 GCA_903891415.1 Candidatus Firestoneibacteriota bacterium | reverse complement strand
TAATATTTCTCTTCTTATGAGCGAGCCGGATATTGACGGTGCTCTGGTCGGCGGAGCCGCGCTTGAAGCAGAGTCGTTCATGAAACTTGTAAAGTTTGAAAAAAAGGCGAAACAATAAAAGAATATTGGGGGTAATTAAATGGATACGCTTGTTGCGATATTAATGGCACTTGATGTGATTTTCTGCCTGCTCTTGATCTTGTTGATCCTTTTGCAGTCAGGCAAGGGTTCGGATATAGGTTCCATGCTGGGCGGAGGCGGAGCTTCCCAGACGCTTTTTGGCCCGGCCGGAGGCAAAAATGTAATGGTACGGATCACTACGGTGGTCGCGGTTTTATTTTTTGTTACGACACTTGCCCTGGCTAAGTTGCCGGCCCTTAGTAGAACGGGCGGGAATAAAATAATTGAAGACCTGGCAACAGAGTCGGCAAAAACGCCTGCCCTGCCATCGGCTTTAATTACGCCTGAAGTAACCCCTGAACGCAAAACCGCTAAAACGGTTTCTCCGGCAAAGGGCGCCTTAAATCAGGCGAAGAATACTGTAACCCCGGAAAAAAAGAAATAGCATAAGCCCGGGGGAATACCTGTTAAGATTATTTTGAAACGGCGGCCGCGGAGCTGCAAAGCGATGTTTTAGCCGGCTGGCCGGGCTGCGGGCGGCGGAAAGTCCGCAAGCGTTCTCGCTTAAGGGTACAGGGTGATGAAATGCAGATCAGCAAAATACTGATTTTGTTGTTTCTTGTGGGTATAGTTGTGGGGGGCTTTTTTCTGACCCAGAAGATGATAGAAGATATGCAGAGTTACCGGGAAAACGGGGGCTCCGGTGCTTTGAGCGGCAATGCCGAATACGGCGATATGCTTGTGGATTCCTCTATAGGGGATGCTTCCATGCTTAACCCGATCCTTGCGGGTGATTCGGCCTCATCGGATATTAACGGGCTTGTCTTTAACGGCCTTGTAAAATATGATAAGAATATCAAGCTTGTCGGAGATCTTGCCGCCGGCTGGGATATTTCCGCAGACGGACTGGTCATTACCTTTCATCTAAAAAAGAACATTCGCTGGCAGGACGGCATCCCTTTTACCGCTTCCGACGTGGAATTTACCTACAAAAAACTTATTGATCCCAAAACAAAAAGCCCCTATAAAAGTGCGTATGAACTTGTTAAGAAATTTGAAGTAGTAGATGATTTCACTGTGCGGGTTGCCTACAGCGTGCCCTTTGCTCCGGCGCTGGAAAGCTGGGGTATGGGAATACTTCCAAAACATCTCCTGCAAAATGAAGATATAAATACCTCGAAATTCAACAGCAATCCTGTAGGCACCGGGCCGTTTAAGTTTGTGAGCTGGAGCCGCGGCGAAAAGGTCGTGCTTAAAGCAAGTGAAACCTACTGGGACGGACGCCCGTTTATTGAAAGGTATATCTACAGGATAATTCCCGACCAGTCCTCCCAGTTAATGGAGCTCAAGGCAGGGGGTATAGATGCTATGACCCTGACTGCCGATATGTATACCACACTTTCAAAGGATAAGGCCTTTAAGGAAAAAAATAATACTTATAGATATACCGAGTTAAGGTATACCTATCTTGGTTTTAATCTTAAAAACCCCCTCTTTGCAGATAAAAAAGTTAGACAGGCCATTGACCTCGGAATAAATAAAAAAGAAATAATTGACGGGGTACTGCTCGGTTACGGCGTGGAAAGCACCGGGCCTTTTCTGCCCAAATCCTGGGCTTACAATAAAAATATTCCCTGGGGAAAATATAACCAGGAGAAGGCAAGGGCTCTGCTTAAAGAGGCCGGCTGGGCGGATACGGATAAAGACGGTATTTTGGAAAAAAACGGGAAAAAATTTGAGTTTATGCTCATGACCAACCAGGGGAATAAAGAGCGGGAACTGGTGGTACAGATAATCCAGCAGCATCTTAAAAAGCTGGGGATAAAAGTTAATATCAGGGTTATTGCCTGGAGCTCTTTCATTAATGAATTTGTAAATAAAAGGAAGTTTGACGCCGTTGTTATGGGCTGGCAGCTTACACCTGATCCGGATATACACGATATTTTCCATTCTTCTAAAACAGGGGAAATGGAATATAATTTTGTTTCTTACAAAAATTCCGAGGTGGACAAATTACTTATTGAAGGCCGGTCCACCTTTGATCTGGAAAAACGCAAAAAAGCTTACCATAAGGTCCATGAAATAATAGCTGATGAACTCCCTTATGTTTTTATCTATGTGCCGGATTCCCTTTCAGCGATAGACAATCGTATAAAAAATGTTAAGGTCGAAGCCGCCGGGATAAAGTATAATATTGAGAAGTGGTATGTGCCAAAAGGCGCGCAGAAATACAGGAATGAGCTCCAGAAATGAAGCTCTTGGGGCCGCGCCCGGATTTTTTTGACAGAAAGCAATAATAAGTATTGTGGAACGGTAAATTATTTTTATCTGAAATTTCTTGGACGGAGGTGCTTTTATGAAAGGGATCATTCTTGCGGGAGGACTCGGAACCAGGCTTGCTCCGTTAACGAGAATTACCAATAAACACCTTCTGCCTGTCTACAATAAACCGATGATCTTTTACCCTATTCAAACACTGGTTAACGCGGGTATAGATGATATCATGCTGGTAGTCGGGGGTAACAATGCCGGTGATTTTTTAAGATTACTGGGTAACGGTAAAGACTTTGGTTTGAAACATATTAATTACGCCTATCAGAAAGGCGAGGGCGGGATCGCGGAAGCACTTTCACTGGCGCAGCATTTTTCCAAAGGGGAAAAGG
Source organism: Candidatus Firestoneibacteriota bacterium (assembly GCA_903891415.1). GTDB lineage: Bacteria > Oederibacteriota > D2-FULL-39-29 > D2-FULL-39-29 > D2-FULL-39-29 > CAIYPD01. The sequence goes on along the minus strand of CAITEH010000066.1, from coordinate 53,501 downwards.
TGCTTGTTATGCTCGGAGATAATTTGATCGGCGGCAATATTAGAAGCTCGGTTGCGGAATTTGAAGCCGGGAAGAAAGGCGCAAAAATAATTCTAAAAGAAGTCCCAGATCCGGAAAATTATGGCGTGCCGTTATTCCGGAACGGAAAAATAGTCAAAATAATAGAAAAACCGAAGATCCCCCCGTCAAATTTTGCTGTGATCGGCATCTATATGTTCGATAATGAAGTATTTAAGATAATTGGAAAGCTCAAACCTTCACAGCGGGGAGAACTTGAAATTACTGATGTTAATAATATGTATCTTAGGAAAGGGCGTTTGTCTTATAGTATTCTCGACGGCTGGTGGGCTGATGCCGGTTCTTCAATCGAAGGCTGGTTTGAAACAAATAAGACAGTGGCACAATACGGCGCAAATAAAATGTAAAAAGACATTATTGGTCCTGAGTTCTTGGTTCTGGGTTCTGGAAAAAATAAGTACGAAGTGACATATTGCTGTCATCCTGGAGTGTTTTTATCGGGAATTCATTGTCTTTATCTGCAGCAGTGTTCACCTGTGGCTGGATAGACCAGGAACTGAAAAGGAGGAATTATGATAGAAGGTGTAAAGATAAAAAAACTTAAAGTAATACCCGATGAACGCGGCCGTTTGATGGAAATGCTGCGGTGCGATGATGAGCTCTTTGAGAAATTTGGCCAGGTCTATATGACTACAACCCTTCCCGGAGCCGTAAAAGCCTGGCATTATCATAAGCTTCAAAACGATAATTTTGTCTGTGTCAAAGGCATGGCAAAAGTTGTGCTTTTTGACGGCCGGAAAAATTCCGGGACTAAAGGAGAGATCAACGAATATTTCATTGGCGAGCACAATCAAATCCTCCTGCAGATACCCAGAATGGTCTTTCATGGTTTTAAGTGCGTCAGCGAACAGGAATGTATAATAATCAACTGCCCGACAGAAAAATATGATTATAAAAAACCGGATGAATACCGCCTGCCAGCTTATACGAAAAAAATAAAATATAACTGGGCCAGGAAGGATGGTTAAAATGAAAATACTGGTTACCGGAGGCGCGGGATTTATTGGCAGCAATTTTATCAGCTACATGCTTGCGAAATATAAAAATTATTCGATAGTCAACCTGGATAAACTTACCTACGCCGGAAATCTTGAAAATCTCAAGGATATTGCAAAAAACCCCCGCTATAAATTCGTCAAAGGTGATATATGCGACCCCGTAGTTACGGAAAAAGCCATGAAGAATTGCGAGGCAGTTATCAATTTCGCGGCGGAATCGCATGTAGACAGGTCTATTTCGGGGCCGTCGGATTTTGTCAAGACTAATTTTACCGGTGTCTATAATATGCTTGAGATCGCAAAAAAGAAAAAAATAAAAAAATTCATTCAGATAAGCACGGATGAGGTTTACGGCAGCGCTCAAAAAGGCTCTTTTTCTGAGGCCGACAAATTAAATCCTTCCAGTCCCTATTCTGCGAGCAAGGCGGGTGCGGATCTTCTGGCCGGGTCTTATTATAGAACCTTCGGCTTTCCCGTTATCATCACCAGAAGCTCAAATAACTACGGCCCTTACCAGTATCCGGAAAAACTAATTCCCTTGTTTATTACCAACGCCTGTTCCGGCCTGAACCTGCCGGTCTATGGTTCAGGAAAGAACATCCGCGATTGGATATATGTCGAGGATAATTGCCTGGGAATAGATATTGTTTTGCACAAAGGAAAAGCGGGGGAGATCTATAATATAGGTGGAGGTAATGAAAAAACCAACCTGGAGATCACCGGTCTTATTTTGCAGTATACCGGAAAACCCGGGTCGCTTATTACTTATGTGAAAGACCGGCTGGGGCATGATTTTAGATATGCTTTAAATGCCTCGAAAGTTAGAAAGCTTGGTTTTAAACCAAAATATAGTTTTGAAGCAGGCCTGGAGAATACGGTAAAGTGGTATCTCCACAACCGGGCCTGGTGGGCTAAACTCTGATGAGAATACTTCTTTTTGGCGCGGGCGGCATGCTTGCTCATGACATAAAAAAGGTCTTTGACCGGGATCAAGTGGTGCTGTCGGATATCAAACAGGTGAGTGCCGATAAACCGACCTTTATAGCGGATATTACAAAGCGCAACGAAGTACGGGAGCTGCTGCATAAAGTAAGGCCGGCTCTTGCTATTAATGCTTCAGCCTATACCGATGTTGACGGCTGTGAGGAAGACGTTGATCTGGCTTACTCGGTCAATGCCAAAGGGCCGGAAAATATCGCGCTTGCCTGTAAAGAGTACAAGGCAAAAATGGTGCACATAAGCAGCGATTATGTTTTTGACGGAGAGACTACTGTCCCTTACAAAGAAACCGACCTGCCCAGTCCTTCCGGAATGTATGGAAAATCAAAACTTGCCGGTGAGATCTTTGTCGCCCAGGCACTGAAGGAAAGGTATATATTAAGGACCGGGCTGCTCTATGGCATAAAAAGGGATAATTTTGTCACTAAGATTTACTCCAGAATTAAGAACAACGAAAAGATAACAGTCCCGGATGATATGTATGGTTCGCCCACCTGGACCCTGGAACTTGCAAGAATGATAAAGGGAATTTACCGGACCCATAAGTTTGGGACCTATCACGCGGTCAATACCGGGTACTGTTCAAGATATGAATGGGCGCTGAAAATTGCCGGGTTAGCAGGGCTTTCCGGAGACATTCAGCCTATAAAATCTGCCACACTTAAGACCAGGGCAAAAAGGCCGTTATTCTCTTCACTTGACAACTCAAAGATCAGAGCCATTGTGCCCGGGGTGCTTTCCTGGGAAGAAGGGCTCGCGGGTTTTATTGAAGAGCTTAAAGAAAAAAAATGAAAGAGCCTTTGAACCGCGCGCGAAATTATGTTTACTGGCTTATCTCAAAGCAAAATCGCACAAAAAAAGAATTAATTGATAAATTAACGCGGAAAGAATACGAAAAAAAAATAATAACACAGGTTTTAAAAGAAGCCGAAGAAAACGGGCTTATTAATGATAAGCGCTACGCGTTCGCCTATGCTTCCGACAGGATGAATTTTCATAAGTCCGGAAAAAACCTTATTAGAATGAAACTGCTTCAAAAGGGTATGGACAAAGAATTAATTGACCGGGCTCTGGAACACACCTTCCGTGATGTGGATGAATATGAACAGGCGCTTGCTATCGCAAAAAGGCGCGCGAGAACTTACAAAAAGCTGGATGAAAAAGTAATGGCAAGGCGCTTGACCGGCTACATCGTCCGGAGAGGGTTCTCATTTGATACGGCGCTTAAAGTCACGAAAACCATTGTTAAAGATGCAAATTATCAGGAATGACGATCGTCAAAAAGTCTCTGAAGGAAATAGGCCTTATGGACGATTATGGACTTTGAAAGACTTTTATGGACATTTATAAAAGGAGTTGTATGTTAACCAACGATATTAGAAAGCTTTATCTGGATTATTTCGCGGCGAAGCAGCACAAACAAATAAAAAGCGATTCTTTGATCCCGTCAAATGATCCTTCACTTCTTTTTACTTCGGCGGGTATGGTGCAGTTTAAGTCCATGTGGATTTCCGGCGGAAAACTGGAGTATACACGCGCCGTTTCCTGTCAAAAATGTTTCCGGACACCGGACCTGGAAAATGTCGGAAAAACACCCAGGCATCACACTTTTTTTGAAATGCTTGGGAACTTTTCTTTCGGGGATTACTTTAAGAAAGAAGCGCTTGTTTGGTCCTGGGATTTTATCACGGATGTACTAAAAATACCAAAAGACGCTGTCTGGGCGAGTATATATAAAGATGATGATGAAGCTTTTGAGATCTGGAATAAAGTAATAGGTTTGCCTGCGGAAAGAATAGTCAGGCTTGGAAAGAAGGATAACTTCTGGGGACCGGTCGGCGGAACCGGGCCTTGCGGGCCCTGCAGTGAGCTCTATATAGATTTTGGGCAGAATTACGGCTGCGGCAAGAAAGACTGCAAACCGGGCTGTGAATGTGACAGATTTGAAGAATTCTGGAATAATGTATTTCCCTGCTTTGATGCCCAGCCGGACGGGAGCTTTAAGCCGCTTCAAAACATAGGGGTGGATACGGGCCTGGGGCTGGAGCGGCTGGCTTCTATCCTGCAGAACACCAGGAATAATTATGACATAGATATTATTAAACCGCTGGTACTGGAAGCGGGAAGACTTACCGGTACCGAATATAAAAAAGATACAAAGAAAGATATAATGCTTAAGGTCATAGCCGATCATGCCCGGGCCGCAGCTTTCCTGCTTGCTGACGGAATTGTTTCTTCTAATGAAGGACGCGGATATGTCCTGAGAAGGATAATAAGAAGAGCCGTAAGATTTGGAAAACTTTTGGGACAAGAACACCCTTTTATGCATATACTTTCAAATAATGTTGTGGAACAAATGAAGCCGGCCTATCCGGAACTCGAAGAAAGAAAGACACAGATAAGCCTGGCTATCAAACAGGAAGAGGAACGGTTTTTACAGACCCTTAACCAGGGAATAAATCTGCTGGACGGTTTTCTTGACCGGAACAAAGGCGCGCTTTCCGGGGCGGATGCTTTTAAACTTTATGATACCTACGGTTTTCCGCTTGAACTCACGAGGGAGATAGCCGGGGAAAAAGGGGTAAGGGTGGACGAAAAGGGTTTTGAAAAGGCATTGCTCGCACAGCAGGAGAAAGCCCGGTCGGCCTGGAAGGGCTCCGGAGAAAAAGAGATGAGCGGGCAGCTGGCCCAGTTTCCAAGAACGGAGTTTACGGGCTATGAGGCCCTAACGGCAAAAACTAAGGCAAAAGTTTTGGGTATTTTGAAAGACGGAAAGAGCGTGAATACACTTAATATGGGGGATGAGGGAATAATCATTCTGGATAGATCGCCATTTTACGGGGAAATGGGAGGGCAGGCCGGCGATACCGGTACAATTGAAAATGATAAATATTGGTCCGCGGTTGTTGGTTCTGAAAAGTTCCAGCAAAAGGTTACCATTCACAAAGTCAAGGTTGAAAAAGGTGAAGTTAAAGCAGGGGATCCGGTCAATGCTTCTGTGGATATAGAAAGGCGTGAAGCCATAATGCGTAATCACACGGCAACGCATCTTCTGCACTGGGCTTTAAGAAAAGTTCTCGGAGAAAATGTCAGGCAAGCCGGCTCCTTTGTCGGCCCGGATTATTTTAGATTTGATTTTAATCATTCCTCGGGAGTTACCGGGGAAGAACTTGATAAAATTGAAGGCCTTGTAAATGAAAAGATACAGCAAAATGAGGCTGTTGATATAAAAGAACTTTCTATTGAGGAAGCCAAGAAGACGGGCGCCATTGCTCTTTTTGGGGAGAAGTACGGCGACACGGTGCGGGTGGTAAGCGTGGAAGGAGTCTCAAAGGAATTTTGCGGCGGGACCCATGTAGCTGATACAGGGAGGATCGAGATCATGAAAATTACAAAAGAAAGTTCGGTGGCGTCCGGCATTAGAAGAATAGAAGCTGTTTCAGGCAAAGCCGCTCTTGAACTATTTAAGGAAAAAGAGAAAATATTGAATGAGCTGGTTAAACTATTGAACGTAGAAGACGGTAAACTCGTGGAGAGAGTGGTTAAACTTTCCGAGCAGGTCAAATCACTTGAAAAAGAGGTGTCAAAACTCAAGAAAGGCGAAGGCCTTGTGAAAACCGGAGATATGTTGCAGGATGCAAAAGATGTAAAAGGAGCAAAGCTGATAGTCCGTTTTCTTGAGGGCGTTAATCCGTCAGAACTCCGGGATATAGGAGATAAACTGAAAGATAAGGTGCCTAACGGTGTAATAGTTCTTTTTACCGCGGGAGCAGAAAAGATATCTTACCTTTGCCTGGTTACGAAAGAACTCTCTCTTAAGGTGAAAGCCGGCGCAATTGTTAAAGAAATAGCGGGTTTTACCGGAGGCAGCGGCGGCGGCAGGGATGATATGGCGCAGGGCGGTTGTAAGAGCGGGCCTGACCTTAAGGAGCTGATTACAAAGACTTTGGAACTTATTAAGGGGAAAATCTGAGAAGCGTTGTAAAACCGTCAAGGTTGTGTTAATATTAATGAATAAAGGCACGGCGGAGGCAGATATGAACAAAAATCTAAGAAAGGCAATGCTTGCGGGATTGGGTGCTCTGACCATGACAGAACAACTGTCAAAGAAACTGCTTGTTGAACTGGTTAAAAGAGGCGCGGTTTCCGAAAAAGAAGCTAAGACCCGGGTTAACAAGCTGGTAAAAGAAGCTGTTGAAGCCAAAAGCAGGCTTGAGAAAAATGCGGAAGCGGAAGTTAAAAAGCTTATTAAGAAACTTGATATCGCCACTATTTCCGATCTCCAGAATTTGGAAAAAAAATTAAAGAAAAAGAAGACAAAAAAGTAAAAACAGGTGTTTGGTCCTAGGTCCTAGGCGCTGGTATAGAACAGAACAATGAGCAATAGAGAAATAGGAAGGACCCAGAACCCAAAACCCAGAACCCAGAACCTAGTATCTGGGACCTATAGCCCTGAAAGTTTCACCACAAATATTGCATTAAGATATTTATATATTCCCGGGAATGACTTGAGCAAATGAATATTATCCATATAGGCAGGACATATAAAAATATAAAGCGGCTGCGCGAGATCCTTAATGTATTAACCAAGTACGGTTTTGAATATATCGTACATAAGATAGATCTTGCAGGACATATCCCGTTAAGAAAACGTGTCGTTAGGGCAAAGGGCTCAAAACAAATTGAGGAATATGACGCGGCCGGGAAGATCCGTCTTATTTGTGAGGATTTGGGCCCGACATTTATTAAGTTTGGCCAGATACTTTCCCTGCGCGCCGATCTTTTGCCCCGCCATTATATTGAAGAGTTATCAAAACTTCAGGATTCTGTCAAGCCCTTTCCCTTTTGGGAAGCCAAACGTATTATAGAAGCTGAACTGGGCGCGGAGCTGAAGAGTGTCTTCTCCCGTTTTGATGAAATACCCTGTGCTTCGGCTTCCATGTCCCAGGTCCATTATGCGGCGCTCAAAGCCGGCGGAAACAGGGTTATTGTTAAGGTCCAGCGTCCCGGAATAAAAGAAGGGATAAAAAGAGATATTGATATTCTAAGTTACCTGGCAAAACTGATCGAAAAACACTTGCCGGAGTACCGTGTTTATAATCCTTCCGGAATAGTCGAAGAATTTTCTTCAGCAATAAAACGCGAACTTGATTTTACTTATGAAATGTCACACGCGGATAAGATAAAAAGTTATTTTAAAGGCAACAGCCCGGTCCATATTCCAAAAGTCTATTTTGAGCATTCCGGAGAAAAGGTAATGATAATGGAGTATCTTGAAGGTGAGAAGATAACTTCTTTATCACAACCGGACTCCAAAGCAAAGCACCTGATAGCCGGAAGGCTTATTGATGCTTACTATGTGATGGTATTTAAAAAAGGGTTTTTTCACGCGGATCCCCATCCGGGGAATATTCTGGTAATGAAAAATAATACTATCGGATTACTTGATTTTGGGATGACCGGAAGGCTCAGCGCGGAAAATATAAAAAAGCTGGCCTATCTTGTGCTTTCTTTTATGGAAAAAGACCTGGAGATAGACGTCGCGGACTACCGCTTGCTGGGTATAGTTTCCGAAGAGGAAGACAATGCGGACTTTGAAATGGAAGCGATAGAAATGCTGGAACGTTACCGCCGGTTTCCGCTTGATAAGATCAACATGGGAAATGTTATTTATGAACTTTCAGAACTTGGCAGGCAGTATAATATTAAACTTAAGAAGGACTTTGTTCTGCTTGGCAAAGTTCTTTTTACCGTGGAGAGCGTTATCCGTGAACTGGACCCGGATTTCAATTTTGTCAAAGCGGCTGAACCTCATGCGCTTTTATTTATAAAAGAAAGTACCGAACCCGGGCAATTGCTGAAAGATGCAAAAAAAAATGCCTTTTCTCTTTTTAATTCTTTGAAAGGCCTGCCGCGGGACATCGGGGATATTTTTAAAAAAATTAAAAAAGGCGAACTTGAGATAGAATTTGTTCATGTCGGGTTGGAGCCGCTTTTTAATGAGCTTGACAGGGCTACTAACCGGCTCGCTTTTGCCTTTATCATTGGAGCTTTGATAGTGGGCTCTTCTATCATCACCTATACCGGGGTTGGGCCGAAGATCTTTGAGATACCGCTTTACGGTTTTGTAGGATATTTTGTGGCGGTGCTGCTTGGTTTTGCGCTGGCGATCTCCATACTCCGGTCGGGGAAATTATGAGCATAATCGGTATTGATTACGGCGAGAAGAGGATAGGTGTCGCCATAACCGATGAACTCACGGGTTCGGCACACCCGCTTAAGGTGGTGCCTGCTGTTTCCGGCTTGCGTGAGATAAACAAAATAATAACCGAATATGGAAATGTTGAAAAACTTGTTGTAGGGATGCCTTACAATCTTAAGGGCGAGGCGGCTTTTAAAGCTAAGCAGGTCCTTGTGTGGATAGAACTGCTTAAAAAAGAGGTGAAAATACCCGTCGTGACCTGGGATGAAAGATTTTCCACCTCGGAAGCCAAAGACATTCTGCTTAAAGCGGATGTTAGCAGAAAAAAACGTAAAAAGATCATTGATAAAATGGCCGCGTGTATCATATTGCAGAGCTTTGTTGATGCCGGAAAAGAAAAACACGCGAAAGAAGGTGCGGATTGAAATATAATAGAAGCCGCTCAATAAATGACCTGAAAAATATATCTTCATTTTTAAAGGCCGAGTATCTGATAATAGGTATTTTTATCACCCTTATCATCCTGCTTTTTCTACCTAACGGCCTGAGTAAAGAGACAAAATTCGTTATTATTCCGAAAGGAGCAGGGACCTCAGCAATTACCTCTATTTTAAAAAAGGAAAACATAATACGCTCAAAACTGGCATTCAGGATAATTGCCGGAATTCGCGGCGGTTCTCTTAAAGCCGGGGAATACGAACTTGCACGCTCGATGTTTCCCTGGACGGTTGTTTCCGTTTTGAAAAGCGGAAAGGCCGGTACCCACGCCGTAATGATCCCGGAAGGCTTCACTATAAGACAGATCGCCAAGCTTTTTTCAGCGAAAGGAATGGCCCGGGAGCAGAGGATACTGGAGCTTTGCTCGGACAGGGATTTTATTAATAAGACCGGGCTTGTAGTGCCCGGCCTTGAAGGTTATTTATTTCCAAGCACCTACTTTATAACCCGGGGAATGACCGAAGAAGAAATACTCCTCATGATGACCAGAAACTTTCTGGAGAATTGGAAAAAAAGCGGCTTTGAACAGGTAATTAAGCAAAAAAATAAAAACCTTAATGATATAATAAAATTGGCCTCCATGGTTGAGCGTGAAGCTGAGACGGATTTTGAGCGCCCGCTTATTGCCGGAGTGTTTGTTAACCGTTTGCAGAAAAATATGAAGCTGGAATCCTGCGCGACGGTGGTTTACGCTTACGGCCAGCAAGAAGTGCAAAAGAACCATCTTTACGGAAAAGACCTGTTAATTAATTCGCCTTTTAATACGTACCTGCACTACGGGCTTCCGCCCGGGCCTATCTGCAATCCCGGACTGGCCTCCATAAAAGCCGCTGTTTTTCCGACCGAGAGTAAGATGCTTTTTTTTGTGTTGAAAAATGACGGCAGCAGTTCTCATTATTTTTCGGCCACAAAATCCGAGCACGACCAGGCGGTAAAAACTTCCAAAGAACAGCAAAAACAGCAGGAAAAAGCTGTAAAACAAAAAAAGGAAAACAATTAGAAGTTCTGATGCTAAGCTAAGAGTACAGGGGGAAACCGGTGATCAGTATTGAAAATATTACCAAACAATATGGGAAGTTTACGGCCGTAGATCAGATAAATTTACATATAAAAAAAGGTGAGATCTTTGGTTTTCTGGGCCCTAATGGCGCGGGAAAAACGACCACCCTTAAAATGATGACAGGCTTGCTGAAGATAAATACCGGCAGGATCTCCATCGGCGGGTTTGATATCGCGAAAGCTCCTCTGGAAGTAAAGAAACTCATCGGCTATATTCCTGACAGGCCTTATATTTACGAAAAACTTTCCGGAAAGGAATTTCTGGATTTCATCGCGGGTATCTATCATATCTCTTACGAAAAAAAAGAAGCTAAGATAAAAAACCTGTTCCAGTTGTTTGAACTTGATAAATGGGCGGATGAACTGATAGAGAGTTACTCCCTCGGAATGAAACAAAAACTGGTTATGGCCGCGAATATACTGCATGACCCGGAGGTGTATATTGTAGACGAGCCAATGGTGGGACTGGATCCAAAAAGCGCGAGAATAGTTAAGGAAATATTTATTGACCTCGGGAAAGCCGGTAAAACGCTTTTTATTTCGACTCATTCTCTGGAAATTGTAGAAACTCTTTGTAACAGCATCGGGATCATCATGAACGGGAAAATTATAGCCAAGGGGACCCTGAAAGAAGTAAAAGAAATGGCAAAAACAGAGAAAACCGGATTGGAAGATATTTTTCTAAGCCTTACCGGAGCCCCTGACTTGAGTAATGTGCTGGCGCATATAAAATAAAAAACGTCCTTAAAGTCCATAAGGTTCGTAATGTCTATAAGGTCGAAGTACCAACTAAAAGTAGTTAAGTTTTAGGCCTTATAGATTTTATAGACCTTTGACCTTGGACCGGTTGAATGCAAGGAGAAGGCAATTATTATGAAAGATCTTATTATCATGCTGCGCATGTCCTGGGCGGGTTTCCTTAACGGGGCAAGCAAGAAGGAGAAGGGCTCGGCTGCAAAACGCCTTGTGCTTGGCGGGATAGCCCTTATATTCCTCGTAAGTATTTTCTCTATTTTTTATCATTTGCTTCATTATTTTAACACTATTCCCATGTTCGGTAATATACTCGTCTGGAAGCTTTTGGGAATGGTTTTTCTCTCCTTTATGTTCATGCTTTTGTTTTCAAACATAATAATCACCATTTCCACTTTTTATCTGTCAGATGATATGCCCCTGCTGCTTTCCGGGCCCCTGGAACTGCCTGCCATAATTATTTCCAGATTCATCCATACGATCATTAACAGTTCCTGGATGGTCCTTGCCATGGGAATACCTATTTTTGCGGCCTACACTTTTGCCTTAAAGGGCGGTATTTTTGCTTTTTTCTTTGCCATATTTATTCTTGTGCTTTTTTTGATAATTATCGCGTCCTTGAGTATCACTTTTGCCATTGGCTTGATAAGCATCTTCCCGGCCCGGCGCATGAGAGACCTGTTTATGCTGCTTTCTATATCGGTTATCAGTTTTATCGTGGTTATGTTCCGCATGCTGAAACCCGAAAGATTCACCAACCAGCATGAACTTGCCGGCTTTTCCGAGTTCATGAAAACTTTTGAAGCTCCGGATGCTCCGTATCTCCCGAGCGGCTGGGCCACAAACGCTATTACGGCCCTGTTTGAAAACAAGAACTTGGCAGTTTACGTTAATACGGGCTATCTGATCCTGGCGGCGGCCATTTTTGTTCTCTTCATGGTTTTTACGGGGAAAAAATTATTTATGAAAGGGTGGTGGAATACTTCTGAGAATCAATTGCAAAAATATAAAAAGAAAAAACTGGATGCCTATGATCTTAGAAGAATTTTTCCTTTTGTAAAGTCAAATATAATTGAAGTGGCGGTAAAGGACATAAAAAGTTTTGTCCGGGACTCTTCACAATGGCCGCAATTAATGATGCTTTTATCGGTAGTTATTATCTACCTGTTCAATGTTACGAATCTCCCGCTTGACCGGCTGCCGGCAAATATCTATGCCAAATACATAAATGATATTATCTTTTTCTTGAACATGGGTTTTGCCGGTTTTATAATTGCCGCGGTCGCCGCCAGGTTCGTCTTCTCTTCCATAAGCCTGGAAGGAAAAGCTTTCTGGGTCATCCGGACCAGCCCGCTGAGTATCAGAAAATTTATCTGGGAAAAATACTGGATGAGTTTTTTCCCCCTGCTCATTCTTTCAGAGATACTTATCGCGCTTTCTGTTTTTTTTCTCAGAATAGACGCTTTTATGGCCCTGGTATCCATGGGGACTGTTTTCTTTTTCTCACTGTGTATCGCCGCGCTGGGTATCGGCATAGGCGCGATATACCCTAAGTTTAAAGTGGACAGTTCCGCTGATATTGCCGCGAGTTACGGCGGAATTATCTATATGATCTTCTCCATGCTTTATATCGGGGTTTCGATAGTACTTATAGCGGTCCCCGTAAATGCTTATTATGCCGGCCGGGTAATGGGCGCCGTTCATTTTAATCAAACGTATATAATAAGCGCTATATGTGTCTTCTTTTTGATCCAGCTTGCAACTTTTGTGCTTCCGATGTATCTTGGCGAAAAGTCCCTGAATGAACTGGAGCTATGAGCTTACTGCCGGAAACCGCCGGCTAATAATTTAAAGGGCCCTTAAAAATATCTTTTAAAGCTGTGCTAGCGGAAGTAAAAAGGCTTGTTATTGATATAAATTTCCCGATATGATATAAGAATAACATCTGCATTTAGAAAATTCTTTCAAAAAGGCGGAGAATGAAAAAGATCGCGCTTGGAATAAATACGGGTTTTGCGGTAAACAGGTTCCCTGAACCTGAAATATGGGTTAAGATAGCCGGAAAGACCCTGGGTTTGAGGCATGTGCAGTTCACAGCTGACCTTCTAAATCCTTTTTTGCCAGAGGCGATTCTAAAAAGTGAGACCGGAAAAATAATAAAAAACCTGCGTGAATACAATGTCAGTATTGACTGCACCTTTACCGGGTCTTTTACCCGGGTCAATCATCTTATGCACCCGGATGCGAAGCTGCGGGAGCTATGGTTTGCCTGGTTTAAAAAGTTCCTTCTCCTTTCAAAAAATCTCGGGGCAAAAAGTGCGGGGAGCCATTTTGGCATACTTTCCGATACCGATGTTAGAAATAAAAAGAGATATGCTTACCTCGTAAAAGAGGCAATAAACTACTGGCAGGAACTTGCGTTGTACGGAAAAAAGATCGGGCTTAGTTTTCTTAACTTTGAACCGATGTCAATACCCAGGGAAATGGCCTATACTATCAAAGAAACAAAAGCCCTTCTGGAACGGACCAATAAGGGCATAGCCCTCCCGATGCTGCTCTGTCTTGATGTTGACCATGGCTTTGCTTCTTCAAAAGACCCGAGAGATAATGATCCTTATGCCTGGCTGGATGAATTTGCCGGAGTCTCGCCCATCATTCATATTAAGCAGAGCCTTTTTGATAAAGGCGGGCATTATCCTTTTACAAAAGAATACAATAAAAAGGGAAGGATCATACCCGAAAAGGTCGTCGATATTATCAATAAAAAAGGCTGCGACGAGACTTTGCTTATCCTTGAGATCTCGCATCGAGAGAGGTATCCCCAGGACCTGAAAGTTGTTGAGGATCTTGTTGAATCGGTAAAATTCTGGCGCAAAGCCGTAAAGGATTGAAAAGATGATGCAAGCCGCGGTCTTACATAAGGTTGGAGCTTTAAAATATGAAAAAATAGCCATACCCAGGATAGCGCACGGGGAAGCGTTAGTAAAAGTTAAAGCCTCCGGGATCTGTAATTCTGACGTTCCCCGCGTAAAAACCTCCGGGGCGTATTTGTATCCCATAGTGCTGGGGCATGAATTTTGCGGAGTCGTGGAAAAACGCGCTGCCGGAGAAAATCACGGAGACTTTCAGGCCGGCGCAAGGGTTGCCGTATTCCCTCTTGTTCCCTGCAGGAAATGTTCTTACTGCGAAATCGGCGAGTTCGCGCAATGCGATAATTACAGTTATCTTGGCTCCCGCACCAACGGCGGTTTTTCGGAGTATGTTAAAGTTCCGGTCTGGAATCTTCTGAAGCTACCGGATAATGTCAGTTTTGAAGAGGCCGCTCTTGCGGAACCTGTTTCCGTGGGCCTTCATGCCATACGCAGATACGGTGTGGATATCGGAGATAAAGTAGTTATTTACGGGGCAGGTACTATCGGCCTGGCTCTTGCTGCCTGGGCAAAACTCCATGGCGCGGGGAAGATCATTCTTGTCGATATCGCTAAAGAAAAACTGGATTATGCCAGAAAGCTTTATAATTTTGTCGAAATAATAAATTCAAAGGAAATAGAACCTGTTCAGGAATTAAAAAAACGCTCAAATAACCTGGGTTTTGATCTGGCTATTGAGAGTGCCGGTTCGGGCATTTCTTTTGAACAATGCATAAGAAGCGTCAGGAAATTCGGAAAAGTTGTTTTTATGGGCAATCTACAAACCGATGTGGTCCTGCCCCGGGCAACAGTTTCGTTGATCCTGAGGAACCAGCTATATATGACAGGTACCTGGAACTCCTCCTTTGCGGCCCTGCCCAAGAATGAATGGAAAATAACCCTGGATTTTATTTCCGGCGGCCAGCTGGATGTGAAAAAATTGATCTCACACAGGTTTAAATTGCAGGACTGCAATAAGGCCTTTGATATGATGCATGAAAAAAAGGAATTTTTCAATAAAGTAATGTTTACATTCCAATAAGTTTATAAGCGTTTATAAGGTTTGTAAAGTTTGTAAGGTTAAGAATCGTTGAAGTATATTGCTCCAATCAGTGGAATCCGAAAGTTTTGCAATCTGTGAAATCGTACTATGAGGAGGAGTTGTGAAAGCAGCAATTTTAGAAGCACTGGATAAAATAGCCCTAAAAGAAGTGGCGGTACCGGAAGTTGACCAGGAAAGCATTCTTGTCCGGGTAAAGGCCTGTTCGGTCTGCGGTTCAGATATAAGAATATTCCATCACGGCAATCCCCGGGTAAAACCTCCGGTAGTTATAGGACATGAAGTAGCAGGAGAAATAGTCAAGACGGGAAAAAACGTAAAAAATTTTAAAACCGGTGATAAAATAGCTTTAGGGGCAGATGTTCCCTGCGGTGAATGTGATTTTTGCAAGAACGGGCTGGGGAATAATTGCGCGGTTAATTATGCCATCGGTTATCAGTTCCCGGGCGGATTTTCGGAGTACATGCTGCTTAATGAAACCACCGTAAAATATGGCCCGGTCAATAAGATACCGGACGGCGTAAGTTTTGAAGAGGCCTCGCTGGCCGAACCTTTGGCCTGCTGTATAAATGCCACCGAGAGATCACCGGTAGAACTTGGTGATACCGTGCTTATTATAGGGGCGGGCCCGGCAGGTATCATGCTCCTGCAATTGGCAAAGATCCTGGGAGCCTCGAAAGTAATTATTTCGCAAAGATCAAAACACAGGCTGGAACAGGCAAAAAAATTCAACCCTGATGTGGCAATTGAAGGTACCGGGGAAATTCTTATACAGCAGGTCCTTAAAGCCACTAACGGAGCCGGCCCGGATGTTATATTTACCGCTTGTCCTTCAAATGAAGCCCAGCAGGATGCGGTAAGACTTGTCAAACAAAGAGGGAGGGTTAATTTTTTCGGCGGGTTGGCTAAAGGTAAAAGTGAAATAACGGTTGACAGCAATCTTATTCATTATAAAGAATGTAATATCAGCGGTTCTCACGGCTCGGTACCTAGACAGCATAAGCTGGCGCTGGAACTTATCGCGGCAAAAAAAATAAATGTTAAGGGCCTTATTTCTCACAGGTTTAAACTTGTTGAGATAGAAAAAGCATTCCAGGCGGCGGAGCAGCATAATGGAATGAAGGTGATAGTTGAATGTTGAAAAAAAATATAATTTCAGCGTCGCTGATGTGCGCAAATTTCTTAAATCTGGAAAAGGATGTAAGAGCCCTGGAAAAAGGGGGTGCCGACTGGCTGCATTTTGATATTATGGACGGTACCTTTGTCCCTAATTATACTCTTGGGCCGGACCTGATAAGAACCTTAAGGCCCGTAACAAAATTAACACTGGACGCGCATCTTATGATAGAAGAACCGATCCGGTACGTCCGTCAGTTTGCGGAAGCCGGCAGTGACGTAATAGTGGTACACCAGGAAGCGTGCAGGCATCTTCACCGGACGATTTTAGCGATCAAGGAATACGGTAAAAGGGTCGGAGTTTCCATAAATCCCGCAACAAATATCAAAGTTTTAAAAGATGTGCTCGGGGAAATAGATCTTATCCTTATTATGTGCGTTAATCCGGGTTTTGCCGGGCAGAAGTTCATACCACATTCTGTTGAAAAAGCAAAAGAATTGAGAGAAATGATAGCCAAATCCGGGTTGCAGGACAGGATAGAGCTTCAAGCCGACGGAAATATTAACTTTGATACCTCTGCCAGTCTAAATGAGGCCGGGGTTACCAATTTTGTGGCCGGTACCTCCTGTATCTTTAAAAAAGGAGAAGATATTTTCGAAAACACCGTAAAATTCAGAAAACATATTGATAGTTTCGCTGCAAAAAAGTAAAGCCCGCCGGGTCTAATAGAAATCTTTCTAAAACAGCAAAAATCCCCCTTTTTCTTGACTTTTTCAGCATAAATAAGTTATAATCATTACAATTCATTGAATAATTGCTAAAAATCATAATGTAACGTGTTTTTTTGTGTTTAAGCCAAAAATAACCCGGGCCTTTTGGTTCTAGTGATTAAAAGGAGAAACATGGAAACTAAAGTAAATATAGCGGAAGAAAAAGACTGTAAAAAAGTATTAAAAATAGAGGTTCCCGGTGACAGAGTTCTTGTTGAAATTGAAAACATGTATTCAAATCTGGAGAAGGCGGCGGAGATCCCGGGTTTTAGGACCGGCAAAGCACCCAGGTCTCTCATAGAGAAAAACTTTAAAGCGCGGGTAGAAAAAGATGTGCTGGAAAAACTCATCTCCAGTGCCTATCTTGAAGCAATTAAGCAGAAAAATTTAAAGCCGATTGATTATCCCCGTATCGAGGACGTCAAATTTGAACCTGGCAAGCCTATGGAGTTTACTGCTAATATCGAAGTCAGGCCGGAGCTAAAACTCGGCAAGTATACCGGTATTAAGGTAAAAAAAGAACCTGTAGAAGTGAAAAAGGAAGATATTGAAAAGTCCCTCAAGTATATGCAGGAACGCCAGGCTGATTTCAGTCCGGTGGAAGGCCGGGCTGTTAAGGAAGGCGATTTTGTTATGATAGATTTTCAGGGTTCAGCGGAAGGCGTGGCTCCGGAAAAACTAAAAGCCGAGAGCTATTTTTGTGAGATAGGAGCAAAAAAAATATTTCCAGAAGTCGAAGCTGCTCTTATTGGAGGGCAGGTTAACGATGTAAAAGATGTACCCGTTAAATATAAAGAAGACTTCCCTACCCGGGAACTTGCCGGTAAGACGGTGGTTTTTAAGGTTACAGTTAAATCCATAAAAGAAAAGAAATTACCGGTACTTGATGATGAATTTGCCCGGGACCTGGGCCAATTTAAGACGATAGTTGAAGTAAGAAAAAATATTGAAGACGGTTTAAAAAAAGAATTGGAGCAGAAAGAGAAAACCCGTGTTACCAACGCCATTATTGATGAGATCCTGAAAGAAATGAGCTTTCCCGTGCCGGAAACCCTGGTCGCGCATGAACTTGAGAACCTTATGCAGGATTTTGAAGGGCGGATGAATCAGCAAGGAGTGACTTACGAGATCCTGGGCAAGAAAAAAGAGGATATTAAGAAAGAATACGCTGATATTGCTGCAAAACGCGTAAAAGTTTACCTCGTGCTGGATGAGGTGGCAAAAGCGGAAAAGATAGATGTAACCGAAGAAGAGGTTGACAACGAGATTAAAGCTTTTCTTCTACGCATGGAAAATCAGGGTGAAAACTATAAGGATTACCTTGATTCGGAAAAAGGGCGGGAGAATGTTAGAAGCCAGATGATCCAGGATAAGATACTTGATTTCCTGTATGCCAAAGCAGAACTAAGCTAGAGGGGCAGAAGAGCAGCAAAAGATATAATATGAGGCGGGAACTTACCGCCAACATTAGATTGTCAATCGTAAATTGTCAATCGTAAATCGTCAATCGTAAATCGTCAATTGTAAATTGTTTTTAGGAGGCTTTTATGCTGGTACCAATGGTGGTTGAACAGACAAACCGCGGTGAAAGGGCCTATGATATTTACTCGCGGCTTTTAAAAGAAAGGATAGTTTTTTTAGGTTCTGCCGTTGATGATTACGTGGCAAATCTGATAATTGCGCAGCTGCTATTCCTTGACGGTGAGGATGCGGAAAAAGACATTTCCATGTATATAAACAGCCCGGGTGGAGTTATTACCGCCGGGATGGCTATCTATGACACCATGCAATATATAAAATCCCCCATTTCTACCATTTGTGTAGGACAGGCCGCCAGTATGGCTGCGGTTCTCCTGGCTGCGGGCAGAAAAGGAAAAAGGTTTTCGCTTCCGAATTCAAGGATACTCATACATCAGCCGCTAGGCGGGACCCAGGGGCAGGCTTCTGATATAGACATTCAGGCCAAAGAAATACTTAGAATGAGAGAGAACCTTAATAATGTGCTGGTTAAACATACCGGGCAAAGTCTGGAACGTATCGTAAAAGATACAGATAGAGATTATTTTATGAGCGCTCAGGAAGCCAAAGACTACGGAATTGTCGACGAGCTCATAGCGAACAGGAGATAAATTAATGTCTGAAAAAGACAATAAAGCCGGCACGCCCGTCAGGTGTTCTTTTTGCGGTAAGACGCAGGATCTCGTAAAAAAACTTGTGTCTTCCGGCGCTCCCTCTGTTTTTATCTGCAATGAATGTGTAACTTTATGCCACAATATAATGACCGAAGAAGAAGCCCGGGGACTGCCCCCGGAGCCGTTAAAGAAAAAAGAACTTCCCAAGCCGGTAGAACTAAAAAAAATGCTCGATGAATATGTTATCGGCCAGGAAAAGGCAAAGAAAATACTTTCGGTGGGAGTATATAATCACTACAAGAGGGTTTATAACCCGTCTCACGATGTTGAGCTTTCCAAATCAAACGTCTTGCTTATCGGGCCCACAGGCACAGGCAAAACCCTCCTGGCTCAGACTCTCGCGCGCATCCTCAATGTGCCTTTTGCCATTTCCGATGCGACCAGCCTTACCGAAGCAGGGTATGTGGGGGAAGATGTTGAAAATGTTATCCTCCGTCTTCTGCAGAACGCAAATTTTAACATAGAAAAAGCCCAGAAGGGAATAATATATATTGATGAAATAGATAAAATTTCAAGAAAATCTGAAAATGCGTCAATTACCAGGGATGTTTCCGGTGAAGGTGTCCAGCAGGGCCTGCTTAAAATACTTGAAGGCACCATTGCCAGTGTTCCTCCCCAGGGCGGGAGAAAGCACCCGCATCAGGAATTCATTAAAATAGACACAACAAATATCCTCTTTATTTGCGGGGGCGCTTTTGTCGGCCTGGACCGCATAGTTGAAAAGCGTGTTGCGGCAAAACGCTACGGGTTCGGCTCGGAAGCAAAGGCGGGAAAGAATGTTGAAAATGTCCTGCAGTATCTTCAGCCTGATGATCTATTAAAATACGGTTTTATTCCGGAATTTGTGGGGCGTCTGCCTATTGTCGCGACGCTTGAAGATCTTACGGTCGAAGATCTAAAATGTATACTGACCGAGCCCAAAAACGCGCTCCTTAAACAATATAAGAAATTTTTCCAAATGGAGAAGGTCAAACTGCTCTTTACTGAGGGAGCCATTGATGCTATTGCCGCTGAATCCCTGAAAAGAAAAACAGGTGCCAGAGGGCTCCGTGCTATCATTGAAGAAATTATGCTGGATATCATGTATGAAATACCAAGCAAAACCGGAATTAAAGAATGCGTCATAGATAAAGACGTTATCCTGAATAAGAAAAAACCGGAATTGATCTATGACGGCAAAGAAAAAGAAGCAAAGTCGGCATAATTAAAATACGGTCTATAAAGTCCAAGGTCTAAAAGGTCTGTAAAGTCAAGGAAGTTCTCCTTTAAGACCTTATGAACTTTATAGACTTTAAAGACCATCTTCTTTTAAGGAGGAATATATTCTATGAAAAAAAAGTATATTATGTCGCCCGGACCCGTGGAAGTACCGCCTTCGGTCCTTTCTGTCGGGGGCCTGCCCATGATCCATCACCGGACTCCGGAATTTCGAAAGGCTCTCGCAGAAGTCCTTGAAGGCCTCAAATATGTGTTTCAGACAAAAAATGATATTTTAATATTTCCTGCAGCCGGCACCGGAGGAATGGAATCTGCCGTAATAAATATGGTTTCCCCGGGTGATAAAGTACTGGTTGCCGCTTGCGGCCAATTTGGCGAGCGCTGGGCTAAAATAGCCGAAACCTTCGGGGTCAGTGTTGTAAAGGTCTTTGCGGAATGGGGCGATGAAGTTGACTGCGCGAAAGTGGAAGCCGAGTTAAAAAAAGACCCCGGAATTAAAGCGGTATTTACTACTTTAAGTGAAACCTCCACAGGCATAGAGAATAACATTAAAAAGCTGGGGGAAATAACCGGCAAGACCAAGGCGGTCTTTATCGTAGACGCTGTTTCCGGTATGGGTGCGGTGGAATTCAGGACCGATGAATGGAATGTTGATGTCGCAGTGGTTGGAGCTCAAAAAGGCCTGATGATCCCTCCCGGTATAGCCATGGTCACGCTTTCGGAAAAAGCCAAGAAGGCAATGACTGAAAGCAAAATACCGAAATACTATTTTAGCTATGAGCAGGCCTTGAAAGCGTTGTCCAAAGATAAACTTCCTGATACGCCCTATACTTCTTCCGTCTCATTAATTTTACAACTCAGGGAATCCATCCGCCTGATCAAAGAAGAAGGCCTGGAAAATGTCTGGAAAAGGCACGCAAGGATCGCTTCGGCTGTAAGGATGGGTGTTAAGGCACTGGGGTTGAAGCCTTTTGCCGGGGGCAAGCCCTCAAACGCGGTTACTTCTGTCTGGGCGCCTGAAGGGATTGACGGAGACGCTGTCAATAAAAAAATTAGGGATGATTACGGTATTACTATGGCGGGCGGACAGGGCAAAATGAAAGGCAAGATGTTCCGCATCGGGCACCTTGGCTACGTCGACATGTTTGATGCCGTGATAGCTCTTGCGGCTGTTGAAATGGCTTTGACCGAACTCGGAGTCAAAATTACTCTGGGAGCCGGAGTTAAAGCGGTAGAAGAAGAGCTGCTGAAAAAGTAAATGTCCTTCAGGGAGAAAATTATTATGCTGAAAAGATTCTTAAAACTGGGAGCGGTTTTTCTTGTTGTAGTTCTTACTTCAACTGCGGTGTCGGCGGTTGAGGTGAAGATCGGCAGCAATAAAGAGATACTTGTTGACGGTAAACCCTATTTTCCGATAATGACCTGGTGTAACCCGAGTAGTTTGATGGACTTTAATATTGGTTTGGGAATAAATACTTTTGTCGGTCAGGGAGGACAGTCCGAGGCGCCAAAAGATTATCTTGATGCCTGTAAAGCCAGAAATGTCCTCGGCGCGATCACCTTAGAAGGTTCAACCGATAAAATAGAAGAAAATGTTAAGAGTTTAAAAGACCATCCTGCACTGCTTTTCTGGTGGCTGCCGGATGAACCAGATATTCATGGCAAGGCCAGCGACGGCACCTCGAAAGCTCCGCGGCTTTCTACGGATGAAATAAAAGCCATGTACGAAGCAATAAAAAAGAATGATAGCCTGCATCCCGTGCCTTTGAATTTTGGGAGTGAACAGGCTGCGGGAGGGGGCCCGATAAGGTCTAAATATTATCCCGAGTATTCCAAGTATGCCGATAGTATCGGCTTTGATATATATCCCTGCAATATAGGGCAGCCGGATAAATTATATCTGTATGCCAAAGGCCTGGGAATACTTAACAAGTATGACAAAGGACTGAAACCTCATTTTGTCTGGGTTGACTGTTCTTTTTTTGGAGCTGAAGGCGGAGTGGAACCGAAAGCAGGTGCCAGAGCGCCAAATGCGGCGGAGCTTAAGAGCCAGGTCTGGATGTGCATTGTTAATGGCGCGCAAATGATCGGCTATTTCGGGCACAGCTGGAGCCCTTTCTATAACTGGGCCCGTATTCCAAAAGATCTGCAGGAAGAAATGAAGAAGATAAATAAAAATATTACCGAGCTTTCCGCGATAATATTGGCGAAGGATTCAGAAAAAAAGGTTATCGTTGAAGATGCGGAGAAGACCCAGATAGACATCCTGGTCAAAGAAGCTGAAGGAAAACTTTACGTTTTCACCTCCAATAGAAAAAGTGGTGAAGGTAAAGTCAAGTTTGCTGTTCCTGTTGTCAAGGGCAGCGCGGAAGTTTATGACGAGGGGAGAAAAATAGAAATTACCGGCGGGAAATTTGAAGACAGTTTCAAGTCTTTTGAACCGCATATCTACGTGATCCGGTGATTTAAGGCTAAAAAATTTAAGAGAGGTAAAGTCTATGTATAAGATCCTGGTAGCAGATCCGATAGCCGATGAAGGAATTGAGCTTCTTAAAAAACAAAAAGATGCTCAGGTAGATGTTAAGTTAAAGATGAAACCTGAGGAACTGATCTCTGTAATTGGTGAATATGAAGCTCTGGTAATAAGGTCTGAAACTAAAGCAACAGCTTCCGTGATAGAAGCCGCAAAAAAGTTGAAGGTCATAGGACGCGCCGGTGTCGGAGTTGATAATGTTGATGTTCCGGCCGCCTCAAAAAAGGGTATTATTGTAATGAATACTCCGGATGGCAACACTATCTCTACCGCGGAACATACACTTGCCATGATAATGGCGCTTTCCAGAAATATTCCCGCGGCTGATGCCTCCATGAAACAGAAAAAATGGGATAGAAAGAAATTTACCGGAGTTGAACTCTATGGCAAAACACTCGGAATTATCGGATTAGGCCGTGTCGGCCGGGAAGTCGCGCTTCGTGCCAAGAGTTTTCATATGGAGATCATGGCCTTTGATCCCTATCTTACCGAAGAGACCGCGGTTAAACTCGGATTTAAGAAATGTACGGTTGAAGATATTGTAAAAGCAGCGGACTATATTACCGTTCATACCCCCTTAACAAAAGAAACGCGGGGCATAATAGGTGAAAAAGAGATCGCCTGCATGAAAGAGGGTGTGCGCCTGATAAATTGCGCGCGCGGGGGTATTATTGATGAAAACGCGCTCGCGGCCGGCTTGAAGAGCGGGAAAATAGCCGGAGCCGCCATAGATGTCTATGAAAAAGAACCGCCGGAGAATTATATTTACAGTGAAATTCCCAACACCGTACTGACTCCGCACCTGGGCGCTTCAACGGAAGAGGCACAGGTCTCGGTCGCTATTGCAATTGCAAATCAGGTCATGGAGGCCCTGCGGGGCGGAACTATCAGGAACGCGGTCAACGCGCCGGCTGTTCCGGCGGAAATCCTGGCTCAGATGAAACCTTATATAATTCTCGGGGAGACGCTGGGCAGGACTCTCGTACAGATCATCCGGGGCGCCGTCAAATCCATTGAAATACAATATACCGGGCAGGTCTGTGATTATAATACTGCTTACCTGACACTTTCTATAGTAAGGGGGGTGCTGACGCCCATAGTAAAAGAGCCGGTAAATATGGTCAATGCCCCGCTTATCTTAAAAGAAAAGAATATTGTAGTTAACGAATCCAGATCTAACGTTGTAAAAGAGTATAGCAGTTTTGTCAAAGTGGAGATCGTGACGGATAAAGAACATAACTCAATAGGCGGTACTGTTTTTGGAAAAGATAATATCAGGATTTCGAGATTATCAGGTTTTGATATAGACCTCGAACCCGCGGCGTATATGCTTGTTATCGTAAATAAAGACGTTCCCGGTATGGTGGGAAAAATAGGTACCTGCCTTGGCAGGGAAAATATTAATATTGCAAGTTTGCAGATGGGGAGAAAATTAATAGGCACTGAAGCGACTACCTTATTGACCCTGGATAACCCTATTGACGAAAGAGTTATAACGGAACTTGGCAAGATAGAAAATATCCGCAGCGTGAAATTTGTCAAGAACGATGTAACTTAGAAAAGGTTTCGTTATTGCAATTCAAGCTGTTCAGGTTCCCTAAGGTTTACAAAAACCTGCGGAAGTGGTAAGATAATAAGGATCTATTATGTCAGTTGTTTTAGCGAAAGATTTATTAAATAAAATCTCCGCCTTTAGGCGGTTAAAACTGGAAGGGGGTTAACATGATAGAAATAAGGCTTCACGGAAGGGGCGGGCAGGGTGTGGTTACAGCCGCTGAACTTCTGGCAACTGCTGCTTTCTCTGATGGTAAGCATACGCAGGCGTTTCCCACGTTCGGTTCGGAAAGGATGGGCGCGCCGGTAGCTTCCTTTGTCAGAATAAGCGATAACCCTATCAGGGTTAGATCACAGATATATGAACCACAGCATGTAATTGTTCAGGATCCAACGATAATCGGGACCGTGGATGTTTTCTCGGGGCTTAAGGACGGAGGTGTCGTTCTGGTAAATACAGCCAAACCTGCTTCTGAACTTAAGATCAAGGCTAAAGCTAATATTGTAACAATAGACGCCACAAAACTGGCGATAGAGATCCTGGGCCGGCCTATTCCGAATACAATAATGGTGGGCGCGTTCTGCGGAATTACCGGAATAGTTTCCATGACCGGTATAGAAAAAGCTATCAGGCATAAGTTTGAAGGCAAGGGTGATATTGTAGAAAAGAATATTAAAGCGGCTGAGAAAGCTTATAACATGCTTAAAAAATAGCCGGATTTTATGTTAAAGAAAAAAAGGAGATCATTATGGCCTCGATAAGAGCGAAAAATATTTTGATCGGAAAGCCGGGGACCAGTCTTGCCAACAAGACAGGCGGCTGGAGGGTTTTCTACCCTGTTGTGGATAAAGCAAAATGTGTTGCCTGCGGAATGTGTGTAATGTCCTGTCCGGAAGGCTGCATGACAACTTCAAAGGAAACGAAGACGCTGATAGATCTTGACTATTGTAAAGGCTGCGGCGTTTGTGCCAAGGTTTGTCCTAAAACCGCCATCAGTATGCTGAAGGAGGAGAAATAAATGAAAAAAGTCACGGAAGGTTTAAAAGCGATAGCAGAAACGGTCGCGCTTTGCAGGCCGGAAGTTATCTCTGCCTACCCTATAACTCCTCAAACGCATATTGTAGAGGAGCTTTCGGTAATTGTTGCCAATGGCAAATTAAAATGCGAATTTATCAACGTGGAGTCCGAGTTTGCTGCGGCTTCCGTAGTTCTGGGAGCTTCGGTTGCCGGTGTCAGGGCTTATTCAGCAACCTCTTCTCAGGGCTTACTTTTAATGGCCGAAGTACTTTTTAATATGGCCGGGATGAGACTTCCTGTGGTTATTACCGATGCCAATAGGGCGGTATCTGCCCCGATAAATATATGGAATGACTGGCAGGATACTCTTGCCATACGGGATGCCGGGCTTATCCATCTTTTTGCAGAGGATAACCAGGAAGCCTGTGACATGCACCTTCAGGCCTTCAAGATCGCTGAGGATCATGAAGTAATGCTGCCGGTTATGGTCAATTTAGACGGTTTTATTTTAACCCACGCGTTTGATCCTATTGAATTTCCGGAGCAGGCGCTTGTTGATAAGTATCTTCCGAAGTATGTGCCGATGGAAAAACTTGATGTAAAAAATCCGCTTTCTTTTGGTTTGATGGGCGGGCCGGACAGGTATTTGGAGACGAGATACGCTATGGCAGAAACCATGAAAACCTGCCCCGCGGTGATAAGAAAAGCGGCACAGGATTTTAACAAGATGTTCGGCCGCAATTACGGCGAACTAATCGAAGAGTACAAAATGGAGGATGCGGAGATCGTTCTGGTTTCCATGGGTTCTATTATCTCCTCTATGAAAGATGTTGCTGATGACCTTAGAGCCGCGGGCAAGAAAGTAGGGGTCTTGAAGATCCGCTGTTACCGGCCGTTCCCGGTTCAGGATGTGATCAAATCACTCTGCGGCAAAAAGAAGGCAATAATTCTTGAAAAAGCGCTTTCGATAGGCGGAGTCGGGATCCTTACGGCGGATATTAAAGCCGCCCTTTATGGCCAGAAAAACGTACCGGAGATATCCGATTTTATTCTGGGTCTGGGCGGGAGAGATATCAGGATCTCTGATATTAAGGCCATTGTTGCGCTGGCAGAAAAAGCTAATCTTAAAGGCGAGTTCTACGGGCTTGACCCGAAACTTGTAGAGGAGATGGATAAATGAGCACAGTAAAAGTATTTAACGCAGGACATACCGCTTGCTCGGGTTGCGGCCTTTCACTCGCTGCCAGGCTTGTTATGGAAGCTGCCGGGCCGAATGTTATTGTCAGTAATTCAACGGGTTGCCTGGAGGTATTTACTACCAGATCCCCGCAAACGGCCTGGGGTGTTCCCTGGGTGCATTCTTTATTTGAAAATTCCGGCGCACTTGCCACCGGAATTGTTGCTGCATTAAAAATGCAGGGGAAAGAGAATGAGGCCCGGGTAATGGCTTTTGGCGGAGACGGTTCGACCGCGGATATAGGTTTTGGAATTATCTCGGGGATGTGGGAAAGAGGGGATGATGTTCTTTATGTTTGTTTTGATAATGAAGCATATATGAATACAGGTATTCAACGTTCCGGTCTTACTCCTTTTCTGGGAGCTACTTCAACTTCTCCTGCCGGAAGCGTAACAGGCGGAAATCAGAAGCAAAAGAAGAATATTCCTATGATCGCCGCAGCTCATGGCGTTAAGTATGTCGCGACGGCCTGCGTGGGTTATCAAAGAGATCTGCAGAATAAGATAAAAAAAGCGCTGGCTATAAAGGGCCCGAAGTATGTGCAGATTCTTGCAACCTGCCCGCTCGGCTGGGGTAATGACTCCTCCCTTACAATTCAGATGGGAAAACTTGCTGTTGAAACAGGCTTGTTCCCGCTGTTTGAAGTGGAAGAAGGTAAAATTACGAATGTTATGAATGTAGCCAAACCAAAACCTGTGGAAGAGTACTTGAAGCTCCAGACCAGGTTCAGGCATATCGTTAAAAATCCCGAAGAAGTCGCGAAAGTTCAAGCGATAGCGGATGCAAACTTTAAACGCTATACCAAAGATAAGGTGCTGTTCTAAGAGGTAGATCTTACCGGCGCCCCGGTGTGTTAAATCGCACCGGGGCGTTTTCTTAACTGCTTTTAATAGGAGTTTTATGTCTCACGAGCATTCATCTGCTGAGTTCCATAATGAAGCCGGTGAACATCACGATCATCACGGGCATGTTCACTTGAATACAAGTACCGGAAACAGCCTGCTGATAGCCGCGGCGATAACTTTTTTCATAATGCTTGCCGAGTTTGTGGCCGGTTATATTACCAATTCCCTGGCACTCATTTCTGATGCCGGGCATATGCTTGTTGATGTGCTTTCTCTTGTCTTAAGTTTGGTTGCCTATAATTACGCCAAAAGGCCCGCTACGGAAAAAAATACTTTTGGTTTTTACCGGCTAGAAATTCTAACGGCACTTCTAAATGGGATCTCACTCGGAGTTCTCTCCGCCTTCATAATATACGAGGCCTGGCAGAGATTCTTTATTACTCCTGAAATTAAATCAGTACCGATGATCATTGTGGCAATTATCGGACTTGCTGCCAATGTTTTGTCGGGTTTTGTCCTCATAAAGCATTCAAAAAAGAATATTAATATTAAAGGAGCGTATCTGCATATTATTGGTGATGCGCTTTCCTCCGTAGGGGTAATAATAGCCGGAATAGCAATATATTTTTTTAATTGGTCTTTTGCCGATCCTGTAATTTCCGTGATCATTGCTTTAATGATCCTAAAGGGCTCCTGGAGCCTTATTAAAGAATCTGTATCTGTTTTACTTGAATCTGTGCCGTATGGTTATGATATAAAAGAGATCGCGGAACAAATTAAAGTTACGTCAAAAGCCAAAGAAGTACATCACATTCATATCTGGACAATAAGCTCCGAACTGCACGCGCTTTCGTGTCATATTAAAGTTCCTGATATGAAAATTACTGAATCTGAAGAACTTGTTCTTGAGGTGCAGGAAATGCTAAAGGTTAAGTATAATATTAAGCATGTGACTATTCAGTTTGAATGTCAGGAATGCGCCGAACCGGCCGACAAATACAAATTTTAAACCGAAGCAAGCATTTCTGCTAAAAATATTTTTACAGAATTCAAAGAAAAAAACTATTAAAAAAACGATATAAATTGAATACCAGCAAAAACCATTGTATTTTAAGTGATATTATGCGTTAATTAGCATTTCAAGGTAGGATAATCCTTAAGATCTCCTTATTGGAATCTATTTAAAAAAAAGTAAAATACTATTGACAAACTTACACTTTTGGTATATAATTAAAGTAGTGATTGAGAAGATTTTCTAAGTCCTTATGGGACAAGGAGATAAATGGCCGCCAGCATAGTGTTTGTTTTTGGCCTTCTAATAGGAAGTTTTCTTAACGTTTGTATTTATAGGATCCCGAAAAATATTTCAATTGTTTTCCCAAATTCCCATTGCCCCAAATGCAAAAAGGAAATCAAATGGTATGATAATATTCCTGTATTATCATATTTGCTGCTTCTTGGCAAATGCCGAAATTGTAAAACAAAAATTTCTCCCAGGTACTTGATAGTTGAATTAATTACTGCTATATTATTTGTGTCAGGTTTTTATAGATTCGGGCTTTCACGGGAATTTATTTCTATCTTGGTTTTTATTTCTGTTATTACAATATTTTCGTTTCTTATTGTAATTGCTTTGATAGATCTTAAGACACAATATATTTATGATGTCACCGTAATACCTCTTGCCATATTCGGGATATGTGTTAGTGTGCTTATTCCCGGGCGGGGCCCGCTTCTTGCTCTTGCCGGCTACCTGGCCGGAGGGGCGGTGTTTCTTTTGATAGCTATTTTTAGTCTTGCAGTTTATAAACAGGAAGGCATGGGCATGGGTGATGTAAAATTAGCCGCGGCGACAGGAACTTTTCTCGGGTTACAGGGGGTTTTAATAATGAGCCTGCTTTCGGTTATTCTCGGCTCAATAATTTCCTCCTACCTGCTCTTATCCGGCAGAAAACACAGAATGGACCCCATACCTTTCGGGCCTTTCATAGTTCTTGGAACGTTCATTGTTATGCTTGCCGGGGATAAAATAATTCTGGCAGGATATTATTTTCAGAATTTCATAATTAAAAATTAAAGGAAAAAATGGCGCATGTGATAGGATTGGACATAGGTAATTACTCGGCGAAGGCGGTCTTGCTTAAAGAGCGTGCGGGGAAGTATATTCTGGTAAATTTTGCAGTGTCCGACCTTGCAGAAGAGCCTATTGAGACCCTTGAACCGGCGCAGAGAAACTCGATCATTCAAGGAGTAATAAAGCAGCTTGTTGTTTCGGCGGGGCTTAAATCAAAAGATGTGGCTATTTCTCTTTCAGGAGACCAGATAATAGTCCGTTATATCAAGCTCCCATATATGACCAAAGAGGAATTAAAGGGCGTAATAAGGTTTGAAGCGGAGCAATATATTCCATTTTCTATGGAACAGGTGGTCTTGGATTTTTGTATTCTTGGAGAGATTTCCGAAGAAGGCCAGAAAAAAATTGAGGTATTACTGGTTGCAATTAAAGAAGAGATCGTTAATCAATATATCCAGTTATTGCAGGGCGCGGGTTTAAATATAGGGCTTATTGATACGGACAGCATGGCGCTGCATAACGCTTTGGAGTGCAATTATGACAGAAAGGAAGGTGAAACTTCTGCAATAATCAATATTGGCGGAAAGTTTACCAATCTTAATATCGTCGAAGACGGGATAACCCGGTTTTCAAGAGATATTCCTATCGGGGGAATAAATTTGACCAGGGATATTTCCAAGGAGTTTAATCTTGGTTTTGCAGAGGCTGAAAAGCTTAAACTTGAGCAGGGCAGCATAATAATTGAATCAGAAAATGTGGTTTTAACAAGAATTCCCAGCAAGGAAGATAAAAGCGTCCGGATATATAGTTCTATTTCTACTACTATGGGTAAATTGGTTATGGAGATCCGTAGGGCCTTTGATTTTTACGAATCTTCCGGAAAGAAAAAGTCTATTACAAAAGCATATATGTGCGGTGGTACCGCAAAATTACAGAATATTGAAAAGTTTATTTCTGAAAGATTGAATCTGCCGGTTGAGATTTTAAATCCTTTCAACAAAATTGAAATAGAAAATCTGGCGGATTTTGACGAAAAAGTAAAACAATTTGGAGTTGTCCTGCCGGTTGCGGTAGGATTGGCTCTTAGAAATATCAAGTAGACCAAGAATTATAGAGGGAAAATGCTGATAGGGATAAATTTACTTCCGGAAAGTTACTACAAAGCGAAGCGCCTAAAACGGATAATAGCCTTTGCGGTAATCGGGGTTATTGTCGTGGTTGCGGTTATGGTCGGTCTTTATGCTGTTGTGCTTACCGAGCTTACAACCTTAAACAATGAGATAAAAGTGGTTGAAACCAGACAGCAAGAGTTTATTAAGACTCTCAATGAAATAGATAACATAAAAAAAACAAAAGCCCAGGTGGATGAGTATTTAGGCGTAATAACCGATCTAAAAGACCGGCAGGTCCTTTGGCCTCTTATTCTGGACAATTTCAATAAAACCGTCCCGGCAAATGTCTGGTTAAATGCTCTTAATAACAAATCTGATGCCGGAGGTTTCAAAACATTCACGGTCACAGGAGTGGGGCTTTTTAAAGAATCTGTGGCTGATTTCGTTTCCAATCTGAATGAACCGACAGGTTTTTTTAAGAATGCTTTTCTTGTGAGCATGTCCGAGGCCGCCATAAACGGCAGGATGTCCTATACTTTCACTATATCTTTCCAGACCATAGAGGAAGCCAAAATAAAGCCTCCCCGGCAGATGAGTATCGGCGATGTTGGCTCCACCGGTACTTATGGGAATAATTACATAAATATAGAGTATGGTTGCAGCATCTCTGCTCCTGACGGTTGGAAGATCAATGATAAAGGCCTGACTTCAAATGTCCTGCTATTGATGATAAAGGAAAAGAGGGATATTAAAGCAAAATTTACTCCCATTGTTACGCTGTCAGTAGAAAAATTGCCCGGAGATAAAATGACTCCGAAGCAAGTTCAGATCTTAAATCAGAAAAAATACTCCGGTTGGCCCGGTTATCAAAAGATCAGCGAAAAGGAATTCACTATAAACGGAGAAAAAGTCTACGATCTTGAATTCAGCTGGTTAACTAAAACAAAAAATGAGAAAAATAAGAACTTGACGCTCAGGCAGCGGCAGATATTCTACGTTACCGGCAGCAAAGTATTCGTGATCACATGCAGCGATGTCGACGAATCCTTTAATGAAAACAGGGATGAATTTGGCATTATCTTCAATAGTTTCAGAGTAAAAGAAGCGGCAAAGTAGAGGGGGCAAAAGAGTGTCTAAAGAACAGATACAAAAATATGTTCTAATAGCGGTTGTTGCCGGTGCTGCTTTATATGGCTATATTTTTGAGTTGTATATGCCTGCTACAAAAAAGCTGGGGGACCTTAAAGTTACCCTGGAAAAGAAAAAAGCGGATTTGAAAGAAGCAGAAGCCCGGGCTAAAGAATTTGATAAGTTAAAAAAAGACGCGCGGAAAGCGGAACTTGATCTTCTGTTTACTATCAGGCGGTTACCTAACCTGGAAAATCAACC
Source organism: Candidatus Firestoneibacteriota bacterium (assembly GCA_903891415.1). Taxonomy (GTDB): domain Bacteria; phylum Oederibacteriota; class D2-FULL-39-29; order D2-FULL-39-29; family D2-FULL-39-29; genus CAIYPD01. The sequence goes on along the minus strand of CAITEH010000066.1, from coordinate 21,886 downwards.
GGAATACATAAAAGAGATAAGCCGGGCCGCTGCTGAATACAATGTAACCATTCAATCATTTACTCCGTTAAAGGCCGTTCCGGGAAAAAGTTTTTATAACGAAGTTCCTATTAATATTAGTATGGTCGGTAATTATCATGATCTTGGAAAGTTTATTAATAAATTAGGCTATTCTATAAGGTTAATTAACTGCTACGATGTTCAGTTTTCTTCCACCGGAACCGCCGGGTCCACTAATGCTTCAAAAGGTTCTGTTAATCTCCTGGTAAATATGAGAGCCTATGTTTCTACGCAGGTGGTTGCCATTCAGGGGCATTACTCTAAAGAGGATGACCTTGAGGAGAGAGCTATTTACCCCTTATATCGCTACTTTGGGGCTAAACGGGATCCGTTTATTTCAATAAATATCAACAACTCCAAGATAGTAGCAGAAAATATCAATATATCAACTTTAAAACTTACCGGAGTTATGGCTTTGGGCAAGACCGCGATATTTGTTTTTGAGGACGATCTAAAGAATGCATATTTACTGATAGAAAGAAAATTATATACCAAAGATAATCAATTGATAAAAGGTATTGAAGGCAGAGTAAGTGAAAATAGGGTTAAACTTGCGTATATAAACAATGTAGAAACAGGGCCTAAAGAGGTTTCTTTTGAAATACCAAAGTAATTTAGTAGCGGAAGCTACAATTAAAGGAGCTAATAGATGAAAAAAATTGCGGTTCTTCTTACCGTCATGTTATGCGCGTTTTCCTTCGCTCAGGCAACAAAGCCCATAAATGCAGTGATCGGCGATTTAGCTATAGATGCCTCGGCTGACGCGGCCATACTCACGATCCCCTTAAAGGAAGGTAATGAGCTGGTCAAGGATCCCAAGATAACAGTAGAAAAAAATCAGGTTACAATTGATTTGCTGCCGGCTGTAACTGCAGGCAATGCTGCGGAAAAAAAGGTAACTAAGTCAATAGTTACCTCATATAGTATCTCTCAATATCAGGCGGCTCCTCAAAAAATAACAAGAATAATTATTAAAACTTCCGAAAAGTGCGATTTCTTTAAAGAGATTCATGCTACTAAAATTGTGATCGCTTTAACCAGGGCCAAAAAAGTTGAAGTTCAAAATAAACCAAAACCGGTGTCACTTCAGGAATCAACCAAGAAAATAGGTGAAATGGTGGCCTCTTCCGAAGAGCTTGATAAGACAGATCAGTTTGCACTTCAAAAAGGAACAATGAGAAAAGGGGACCTTGATCAGATAGTTCCTTATGTCTCCCTTACTAACGCCGACTTAACAACATTCTTAAATACCATTTTGGCTGAAGCAGGGTTTAATCTTGTTACCAGCAGAAGTGTTGCCGGTACAATACCCTCTATTCAATTGAAAAGCGTAAGCCTGAGAAAGATACTTGATCTTGTTTTGAAACAGAATGGATTTTCTTATAAAGCTGACGGCAATATACTGAGAGTCGCGACTCCTGCAGAACTAAAAGCAGAGGAAGAAAGTGCGTTAGTAGAGACACGGTATTTCTCCATAAGATTTGCAAAAGCAGCAGATCTACAAACTTCAATTTCTCCGTTTTTATCCGGAAACGGTAAGATCCAGTCTGATCCCAGGACAAATACTATTATTATTACTGACATTACAAGTAAGATGGACACTTTTGCCACGCTTATTTCCAGCCTCGATACAAAGACACCGCAGGTTAACATAGAAGCCAAGCTTATTGATTTAAAGGTTGATGTTGAAGATAAGCTTGGAATAAGATGGGATGTTGAGACCGGAAGCACTACCGGACAGGGCAGCGGGTTAATGACAGATATTTATCCGGGAACGGCTAATACAACACAGACAAAAATGAGCGTTTCTCCTCCGGATACAAGTAATGCGAAAGCCGGACAGTTCCAGTTTGGTATTGCAGGTGCTACTTCATTCTGGGTTTCACTTGATGCTTTAATTGCGACTAATGACGCAAATTTACTTGCAAATCCAAGGATCACAACGCTTGACAACAAAATGGCTACTATTGACATCACTCAGGCCTATTCTTATGTGAGCGGGTTTAATGCTCAAACCGGTGTAACCACTTATGCTTCGGTTAATGCAGGTGTTACACTCCAGGTGACCCCCCAGGTTAACAACGACGAATATATTACTTTGCAGGTTCTTCCGACAGTAAGTTCGGTGGTTTCTGCGGGTCCTCCGCCTATTATTGATTCACGGACCGCAAACACGCAGGTAATGATCAAAGACGGGGATACTTTTGTGATCGGAGGTTTAATAAGGGAAGATGAAGTTGTTACAGTTAATAAGGTGCCTCTTTTTGGAGATATTCCGTTAATTGGCCCGCTATTATTTCAAAATAAAACTGTTACAAAAACAAAAAGGGATCTGGTAGTATTTATGACCCCGCATATAATCAAATAAAATATTATTAAAAATAAAAATTAACAATGCGGGTGCGTAACTTGCACCCGCATTGCTATTTGGAGCGAAAATGATAAAATTTGTAACCAGCGGTGAGTCGCATGGAAAATGCCTGATAACTGTGCTTGAAGGCATACCTGCCGGCTTAACTCTTTCAGTTGAGCATATTGATCAGGAGTTGTTCAGGCGTCAACAGGGTTATGGCCGCGGCGGCAGAATGAGCATAGAAAAAGATACAGCCGAAATAGTAAGCGGTGTAAGAACGGGTAAAACCACAGGAGCTCCTATCACCCTGATAATAAACAATAAGGACTGGGTAAACTGGAAAGATCGCAAGCTTCCCCCTATCACTATGCCGCGTCCCGGACACGCGGACCTGGCGGGTGTCTTAAAATACGGGTTAAAAGATATAAGGGATGTTCTGGAAAGAGCCAGTGCAAGAGAAACTGCCGCCAGGGTAGCTGCAGGCGCGGTCTGCAGGAAACTGCTTAAGGAATTTGGCCTGGAAATATTCGGTTATGTCACGGAAGTGGCAGGCATTACTGCGGTTCCCTCAAAGCTGAACCAAAGGGCTGCTATAAATCGGTCCCTGCTGATGACTGCTGACAAAAAAGCAGAAAATGCCATGATAAAAGAGATAGAACGGGCCAAAAGAAACGGCGACTCTGTCGGTGGAGTTTTTGAATTAAAAGCCATAAATGTTCCCCCGGGGCTGGGAAGCTATGTTTCCTGGTCTTCGCGCCTGGATGCCAGGCTGGCTTGCGGTTTAATGGGGTTACAGGCGATAAAAGGAGTGGAAATAGGTCTGGGTTTTGAAGCTGCAAAAAGATTCGGTTCCAGGGTACATGATGAGATATTTTACGGAAAAAAAAGGTTCTATAGAAAGACAAATAATTGCGGAGGTATTGAAGGCGGCATGAGTAATGGAGAAACCTTAATCATCAGGGCTGCAATGAAGCCGATTGCAACGATCTCTTCGCCTCTAAAAAGTGTTGATCTTGGCACAAAGAAAGCGGTTAAAGCGGCTGTGGAACGGGCAGATATCTGCGCAGTACCCGCTGCTTGTGTAACAGGGGAGGCAATTGTAGCTTTTGAGCTGGCAAACGCATTTACGGATAAATTTGGCGGTGATTGCCTTATGGATGTAAGCTCTTCATATAAGGCCTATATCAAAAGGGTTAGAAATACTTGAGCAAACCGCTTAAATTAAACGAAAATATTGTTCTTACCGGTTTTATGGGTACCGGTAAAACTTCCAGCGGGATTATTATTGCGGGTAAGACCGGCCGCTTCTTTGTTGATACGGATGATTTGATAGAACAAGCCGCGGGCCTTACCATAAACGAGATATTTGAAAGTAAAGGGGAAAAATATTTCCGGAAGCTGGAGAAAAAAATAATAGCCGGTCTTTCCGGAAATAAAGGCCTGGTTATCTCCACCGGGGGAGGTGTTGTGACCTCGAAAGCTAATATGAGTAACCTTAGAAAACATGGAAAAGTATTTGCTTTGGTTTCCGATGAAAAAACCATATTTAAAAGAGTTTCCGAAGCAGGCTTGACACGGCCTCTTGTCAAGGCCGCAACAAAAAAAACAGCTTTCAATAAAATTAAAATACTTCTTAACAAAAGAATGTCTTTATACATGAATTATGCTGATTTTGTAATAGACACCTCGAGACTTTCACCCGAGGCAACAGCAGAAAAGGTCTTATGCCGCTTAAAAGCAGTAAAAGCGAAATAGTATTTCCGGTTTTACTCGGGCTTCTTACTATTTTGTTCTTCTTTGATACGTTATTTTTAGATAATGTATTTTCTTTTAGAGATTTCTACCGGTATTTTTATCCTTACAAGAAATTTGCCACCGAATGGCTGCGGTCCGGTATTTTTCCGCTGTGGAACCCGCTGAGTTCCTGCGGAGCTCCGTTTTTTGCCGGGCTGCAGTCGCAGGTGGCATATCCTTTAAGCCTGATACATTATTGCCTGCCTTTTAATTTTGGTTTAAATTTGTTTGTTGCGGTCCACTATTTTCTTGCAGGATTGTTCGTTTACCTGCTTTGTATAGACCTGGAATTAAGAAAATACTCAGCTTTTCTTGGGGCGCTTATTTTTGCTTTTTCCGGTTATTTGCTTTCTTTAGTAGATCTTCTTTCTACACTTTCTTCAGTAACCTGGCTGCCTCTAATTGTGCTCGTTTATCTGCGAACTCTCCGTCTGGAATGGGGGAATATATTTTTAAAAGTATTTTACCTGATACTTTCCTCTATAGTTCTTGGAATAATGCTTTTAGGCGGAGAACCAACAGTGTGTTATGGTACTTGCGCCTTGCTTTTACTCTTAACCCTGGTGTCCTACGATAAGGAAAAGTCCTGGCTGGTACTGCTTTTAGTGCTGTCCCTGACAGTGTTATTAACCGCTTTTCAACTGCTGCCTTTCATTGAATATATAAAATATTCTGACCGGGGCATGCAATCCAAAGATCTGACCAGACAATTAAATATGCTCTGGTCCTTGCCGCCGGAACAGTTACTGGGGTTTGTTATTCCCTGGTTTGCCGGTGATATTACAAAAAACAATGTGGATTGGTATGCCATGGAGCAGATGTGGCTAAAATCCGCTTATACGGGGATCGTTCCGGCAGTTCTTTTTATTCTGGGAATATTTTTCGTTAAAAAAGAAAAAGGTTTTAAAAAACGCCTGCTGGTTTCTTTATATTTTGCCGCCTTATTGTCAGTACTATTAGCGATCGGCAAGTATAATATGTTTTACGAGCAATTTTACAATTACATCCCGGGTTTCGGGCTGATACGGTTTCCGGTGAAATTTATTTTTATTGCAGTGTTTTCATTTTCACTTTTATCCGCCTATGCCTTTGATAAGCTTGTGGAGAAATACTCTAAGAACATAAGGCAGGGAAAAGCCGCGCTCCCTGTTCTTTTTTTTACGGCAGCTATTCTAATAGGACTGTTATTGCTGTTTGTTTTTAAAAAACAATTATTGCATATCGATCTGCGGTTTTTTCATCCCGGCGCGGAAATTTCAGAATTAATATATTGTATCGGGCGTTTTAAAGTTATGTTCGGTTTATTAATAAACAGCAGTCTGCTGCTTATTTGCGCTTCTGTCCTTCTACTGCTGTATATCAGGAAAAAGGTCGCAAAAAAAATATTTTTAAGCCTGTTTTTATTATTGGTTTACGCTGATCTATTTATTAATAATTACTGTATTAATCCTGTCCTTCCATCAAAGATCTATACCGGCAAATTAGCTACCGCCGCCTTTTTAATGAACAACCAGCGGGATTCCAGAAATTTCCTTTTTTTAAAGGATCAGCAAGCTACCTTTTTATTCGGAGAGTCCTATAGCGCCGCCATGTACAAAGCGCAGCTGGTCATATATCCTAATCAGAATATGCTGTATGATCTAAATTATTTCAATAGTTATGACTCATTAAATACAAAAATATACGCTGAAAACTATACCCGGCTTATTAAAACAACCAGAGCCAGGTTCCTGGACATGATGTCAATTAAATACGTTGTTACTTTAGAAGAGCTTAGGACACCTTTTCTATATAAGAAGAAGGATTATGGCGGTATAAATATTTATGAGAACCCGGGCTGCCTGCCAAGGTGCTATCCAGCTTTTAAAACTAAAGTTTTTGGGGACAGCAGATCTGCTGCGAAATACATCGAAAGTGCCAAGTTTAATCCGCACTTAGAAACTGTGATAGAGAGTTCTGATGGTTTATTTGATATAAATAATCCTGCTTCCGGAAAAGTCTTAATTAAAGAAACAAATCCAAACAAAGTGCTTATTGGTGCGGTATTTTCAAATCCCGGTATAGTCGTCCTGACTGATACGTATTTCCCGGGTTGGCAGGCCAGGGTTGACGGGAAAAAAACCGGGCTGCTTAAAGTAAATGGGATGTATAGAGGTGTTCTTTGCGGGGCGGGGGTGCATAAAATATTATTTGAATATAGACCGGATTCATTAAGAACAGGAGTGGCTGTAACCACGGCAACTATTTTAGGGGTATTTTTAACATTGATTTTATTGTATAATAGAAACCTCTATGGACGAGAAACTCAAACAGGATATAGAAAGCGCGACAAGGCGGTTATTAAATGAACCGGAGAGCGAGGTATTCCTTGAACTTGCTGAACTTTACTATAAGGCAGGGTTAAAAGAGGAAGCACTTTCTCTGACTTTTTCCGGGCTGGAAAAGCATCCCGGATATATGCCTGCCCGTATCTTAGCTTCACGTATTCTCGTTGAAAAGGGCAGGGCCAGTGAGGCGAAGCAGGAACTTGAAAAAGTTACTTCAGTGGAGCCGCTGAACCCTGCGGCAAATACCATTTTAGAAAATATCTTGCGCGCTGAAGGGAATACTTTGGAAGCAGATAAGCTCAGAGAACAACTTAGCCGGTCAGAAGTAAAAGAAGAAAAAAAAGGCAATATGGAAACCTCAACGGTGGCAGAGATCTATGTCACGCAGGGCTTGGTAGATGATGCCATTTCAATTTATGAGCGCATTGCGCTTGATAATCCACTTGATGAAAAAGTAAACAATAGGCTTAAAGAACTTAGAAAGAAAAAGGACGAACAATACCAGGATTTTCTTAAAAAACGGCAGAAGATCACAAAGACTATTCAAGCCCTTCAAGAAAACCTCAAAGAAATACAAGAGGCCCTCCAGAACCTGGAGAAAGAACTGTGAGCGAGCGGCCGGGAATTCCGGCAGCTTCCCTTGTGTTTTTTATTATTTTGGCCGTGTTTTTTTGGGGAGAGATGGTGTTTTTTGATAAAATACCTTTCTACCGGGATACGCTTCTCCAATTTTACCCCTGGCAAGCTTTTGCCGATAATTCAATAAGAAGCGGTTTGATGCCGCTCTGGAATAATTATTCCGGTTGCGGCACGCCTTTTATCGGTAATCTTCAATCTGCCGTTTTCTATCCGTTAAAACTTTTCTTTTATTTTCTGCCTTTAGCTCTGGCCGTCAAACTTTTCATAATTACTAATATTATTATTGCGGGTTTTGGTATGTTTTTTCTGTTAAGGGATTTCCGGGTAAAAACCAGCAGTGCTTTTTTTGCCGCGCTGGTATTTAGTTTTAACGGTTACCTGATCAGCCGTGTGGAATTCTGGAGTATACTTGCAGCTTCTGTGTGGCTGCCCTTGATAATGTTCTTTTTAAAAAGATTTGCTGATAACTGCAGGTTTAAGTATTTTTCTTTAGCAGTTTTTGCTCTAACTATGCCGCTTTTAGCCGGTGGTGCTCAAATTTATTTTTATAACCTGCTCATTTTATCAGCATTTGTTCTCTGGTACGGCATCTCCATAAAAAAGAAAATGGGAAGATTTTTCGGGTACTTTGCCGGCGCGTGTGTCCTGTCTTTACTGCTTTCAGCAGTGCAGCTCCTGCCGTTTTTAGAGTTCGTAATGCATTCTGTAAGAAAGACGGGGATAGATATCGAGCTGGCGTCCAGGTGGTCATTACATCCTTTTAAGCTGATAAACTTCTTGACCCCTTTTTTCTGGGGTAATCCTTCGGCATCGGCTTATTATGGTTCAGACCAGTTCTGGACTAGTAGTTTTTACTGCGGGATTCCTGTTGTACTGCTTTTATTATTTTCAATGATTTTTTTCCTGAAACAGAAGCAACTACTTAATAAAGGAACAAAGCAGGCTGTCATTTTCTTCTCGGCGCTTGCGGCCCTCTTTTTTGTTATTGCTTTGGGACGCTACGGTTTTGTTTACGGCCTGTTATACAAGTATTTTTTGCCTTTCAGAATGATAAGATATCCCGCTGTGGCTATGTATGGGACGGTTTTTGCGTTCGCGGTATTAAGCGGGCTGCTCCTTGATAAAGTTGCTCTAAATCTTAAAAGCAGGATGTTTATTCCCGCCGTAATGATCAGCTCAATTTTATTACTGCTGGTTACGGCAGGCAGCTATATTTATATGAATAGTTTTAAAATAAGCGCAGATCCGGTACGGTGCAGTGTCACCAACAACGCGCTTATTACGGCCGGTGCACTGCTTTTAGCCCTTGCCGGTTTATTCTATCTTGCCGCCCTCAAAAAGATAAGGCCCGGAGTTTTCACAGGTTTTGTTTCTGCGCTGCTAATACTGGATCTTTATATTAATACCGGCGGGCTCCTGCCGCTGGCCCGCGTCGAAGAAGTATTTTCCCGCTCTGCTGTTGAAAAATATTTAAGAACGGATAACTCCGCTTTTCGCATTGCAACCAGCCCGGGCACGTATTCTGCTTTTTCCCGGCAATATGAGAATCCACGGGCCCTCGAAAACGGGGTTCCCTATAAGGACTACCTGCATGACATAAAAAATATCATGCATGATGATTATTCGATGTTTTGCGGGATAGAATGTTTCAATGTTTACGATCCTATGCGCCTAAAACAGCAGGATATCCTGGCCTACCGTTTCTCCACTCAAAGAACTGCTTTTGAAACACCGCTGCTGAATATTTTTAATGTAAAATATTGCCTCTCAAGCAGGACTATCATTGAAAAAGGCCTGGTATTAAGAACTAAACTTGACGGTATTTTTATCTATGAGAACAAGAATGTTCTGCCCAGAGCCTGCATTGTTTATAATATCCTGAAAGAAACCGATCCCGCAGCGGCTTTTAGAAAAGTAACTGCCGGAGATTTTATGCCTTTACAGTATGGCGTGGTCGAGGACGCAAATGCTCCTCTTTTACCGGAAAGCAGCCTGAAAGCTGAGCAAACCGGAGTTATATATTCTTCAGCTGACAGGGTAACAATAAAAGTAAATGCTGCCGTTAAAGGCCTTTGTATACTTTCTGATTCTTATTATCCCGGTTGGCAGGCGGAACTTGACGGGGTGGAAACAAAGATCCTAAAAACAAATTATATGTTCAGGGGGGTGATAGTTCCGGCAGGAAAGCATACGGTCGAGATGGTTTACAAGCCGTTGGCGTTTAGAGCGGGTGTTGCCGTAACTCTGGCAACCCTTGGCTTTTTCCTGCTGATCTCTGTATGGATATGGGAAAGAAAGATCTCTCTATAATAATACCGGCCTATAATGAAGAGAAACGGATCTCCCGTTCTATAAGCCTGCTTAAGGATTATCTTAATACGCTTGGGCTTTATTATGAAATTATTATCGTGGATGACGGGAGCGTTGATACTACCGCCGGCATTGTAAAAACTCTTGCTTTGACCGAACCTGCGCTCAGGCTTATAAGGAACGAAAAAAATACCGGAAAAGGCTTTGCTGTAAAACAGGGAATGCAAGAAGCCACCGGCTTTTATCGCTTTTTCACTGATGCCGACCTTTCAACTCCTCCGGAAGAGATTGGAAAGGCGCTGGTCTATTTAAAAGAAGGGTTTGAGGTAGTTATTGCCTCAAGAAAAGTTAAAGGTGCCAATATCCGGGGGCAGCAGCCTCCGGTTCGCAGATTTTTCAGCATACTATTTCATCTGGCGAGAAGGCTCATACTTCTTCGCGATATAAAGGATACGCAATGCGGGTTTAAAGCGTTCAGCTCTAAAGCTGCCGCTGAAATTTTTTCCCGCCTGACTATCCTGGGTTTTGTTTTTGATGTTGAGGTTTTGGTTATTGCCGGGGCGCTTGGATATAAAATAAAAGAAATGCCTGTTACCTGGATAGATGATACCAGAAGTACTCTTTCTCCTACCCGGCATTTTCGCGCGGTAGCGGAAGATCTCTTGAAAATAAGACGCAACGTAAAACTGGACAAATATAACAGGAATTATAAATATTAATGAGTGCAAAATAAGTCAGGTTAAAGGCGGTATTTATGAATATAGGTATCCATGCCTCTATAGCCGGCGGTTTTGTGAATGCCCCTCTGGAAGCCGCCGGCCTGGGGTGTTCTACTTTTCAAATATTTTCCAAAAGCCCGCGCAGCTGGGAGGCAGTTCCTCTTGCTCCTGAAGCGGTTGAAATATTTAAAAAGACCGTTATTTCAAAAAAAATGTATCCGGTGGTGGTTCATACAAGTTATCTTATTAATTTGGCGTCTCAGAATGCTGTTTTGTTGGAACGCTCAATAAATACTTTTGCGCTTGAAATAAAAAGAGCTGAAGAACTTGGTGCTGATTTTATTACAACCCATGTCGGTAGTTGCGGGACTTGCAATAAGAAAGAAGCGCTTGCCGCTATCCTGGCCGCCGTGAAAAGAGCTTTGCGCTTGTCCGGCACCGGTAAAATAATGATCCTTTTTGAGAATTCGGCTAAACGGGATACGCCCGGCGGGGTCTTTAAAGATCTTGCTTTTCTGGCAAAGGAAAGCGGGAAGCGTTTTGGGATAACGCTGGATACCTGTCATGCTTTTGCCGCCGGTTATGATCTTAGGAATAAAAAGGCCTGTGATGACTGCCTCTTGGAGGTAGAAGCCGAAGCGGGGACGGGCAGGATCAAAATCGTCCATTTAAATGATTCCAAAGGAGACCTTCTAAGCGGGCTGGACCGGCACGAGCACCTGGGACAGGGAAAACTTGGCTTGGAAGGAATAACTGCGATTATAAAACACCCGAAACTTAATGAACTTGCTTTTATTCTTGAGACCCCTAAAGAACCGGAAGGGGCTGATGCCGGAAATATTGCGTTTGCAAGAGCCGCCGGGAAACGAAAAGTATCCTGACAGGCAGTTACCTGAGGCCGGCTGAATATTTTTCAAGCTGAAATTTCCGGTTTTATCTGATATAATACACCTAAGATTCAAAATACTGGTTAAGGAGATATTTGTTTTTATTGTATAAAGGAACTTGCTAAGAATAATGAAAGACTGTTAAAGCAAGGGACTTTCGGGGGTATTTAGGTGAAAAACTATGTAGTTGTTTTTCTTGCATTGTTAGGGTTGTTTCAGCCGGCCGGAGCTGTGCCGGAGGTCATTGATAAAGTTATTGCTACCGTAAATGAAGAAATGCTTTCTCTTTCGGAATTTAACGCTGTTTTTGTAAAATTTGCCATGCGCGCGGGAATAAATGTTCCTCAGGAGGAACTTAAAAAGGCACGAAAAGAGATATTTAATCAGCTTCTGGAAAATAAGCTCTTGCTTCAGGAGGCCAGGAACCGCAATATTGAGGTAGGAAAAAGAGAAATTGAAAATGCTGTTGAAAATGCGAAAAAAAGTATCGGCGGGGCCGGGGTATTTGCGGAACAATTAAAAAAAGAAGGCCTCACCGAACCGGAATACCGCGAAATGATAAAAGACTCCATGCTGGCGCAGCGGCTTATTGCGGAGGCTGTCCGGAAAGATATTAAGGTGGAAATTAAGGACTACCAGGGGGTCTACGAAAAGAATATAGGAAAGTTCAGAGAAGAGGACAAGGTGGAGTTGTATTATATTTTTATTAAATCCGGTGCCGGAATTTCAGAAACCGACGCGTTGAAAAAAACAGAAAACATTATTAAAGAACTTAAAGACGGGCTGGCTTTTGAGGCCGCGGCGAAAAAATATTCTGAAACTGCAACGGCAAAAGAAGACGGCGGGGCCCTGGGAACAATAAAGCCCGGTGATATGCCTTCGCTGGGTATGGAACCTTTCAAAATTAATATAGGCGACATAAGCGGGGCAGTAAAGATCCCCGGCGGATTTTGTATTTTGAAAGTAACAGGGAAAACTGCCGGCAAGCAGTATTCTCTTGCAGACGAGATAACCGATAAAGACGGGAAAAAGATTTCTGTGCGGGAAGTTGCCCAGAGAATGGCTCTGGAAGAAAAATTTAAGGTCAAGTACGACGAGTTCATCAAAAAAATAAAGGAGAAATCAGTCATTAATATTAAACTTGAAGAATTCAAGTAATGGAGTATGTATGAAGATCAAAGCATCCATAGCAGGCGCCACAGGGTATTCGGGTATCGAGTTAATACGTATTCTCTCGGCGCACCCTAATGTAGAACTGGCATTACTCACTTCTGAGTCTTATGCCGGCCTTACCGTAAAAAAAGCGCTGCCTTTTTTTAATTCGGATAAAATACTGGTTCCTTTTGAGCCGGGGAAGGCGGCGGCGGCGAGCGACGTAGTATTTCTATGCCTGCCTCACACAAAATCAATGTCAGCGGCAGCTAAGATCCTGAAAACAGGTAAAAAGGTTATAGATTTAAGCGCAGATTTTCGTTTAAAGGATAAAAAGGTTTATGAACATTGGTATAGTGCAAAACATACTCAACCTGCTCTTTTAAGGAAATGCGTTTACGGGCTGCCGGAGATAAACCGGAATGCAATAAAGGGTTCTTCTTTTGTCGCCAATCCTGGCTGCTATCCGACCGGGATAATTCTTGGAGCTTTTCCGGCAGTTAAGGCAAAGCTTGTTGATGCTTCCCTGATAACAGTAAATTCTATTTCCGGGGTTTCCGGAGCCGGCCGTAAAGCCAAGGTGGAATTGCAGTTTTCTGAAATTGATGAGAATTTGAAAGCATACAAACTTGCCTCGCACCAGCATACTCCGGAGATCGAAATGGGTATAATAATGGGAAGCGGCAATCCCGGTGTAAAGGTAAGCTTTAACCCGCATCTTGCGCCGGTAAACCGCGGTATTCTTTCAACTATCAGTTTCATACTGAAGAAAAAACTAAACACTGCGGAAGCTGTCAGTATCTATAAAGCCGCTTTTTCAGGTGAAAAATTCGTCCGTGTTCTGCCTGAAGGGCAATTGCCCGAGACCAGGTATGTTACCGGCTCAAACTATTGTGATATCGGTTTAAAAGCAGATAACAGTACCGGCCGCTTGCTGGTAGTTTCTGCAATAGATAACCTTGTCAAAGGTGCTTCCGGCCAGGCGGTACAGAATATGAACCTTATGTTTGGATTTGAAGAACAGGCTGCCCTGGAGAATATCGGGTTAATGGCATGAAAAATAAACAAGTCACGGTTAAAGGTTTCAGGGCTGCCGCGGTATACTGCGGCATTAAGAAATCTTCTGACAAAAAGGATCTCGCCCTTATCTATTCTGAGGTCCCCGCGGTTGCCTCCGCAGTTTTTACTCAAAATAAGGTTAAAGCCGCGCCTGTTATCCTTTCCGGAAAGAATTTATTAAAAGGTGCCATAAGTACTATTGTTGCCAACAGCGGAAATGCCAATGCCTGTACCGGCGGTCAAGGCATGAAAGATGCCTTGCTCATGGCAGAAAAAGCGGCTTTTTTTACGGCCTCCGGCAAAAAAGAAATAGTAGTTTGTTCCACCGGTGTGATAGGTGTTCCCTTGCCGATGGAAAATATTCTGGATGGCATAGAGACGGCAAGCTACATGCTTCGTGAAGACGGGCTTTCAGGCGCGGCCGAGGCAATTATGACCACGGATACCTTCAAAAAAACTTCTTTCGTTGAATTCAAGATCAACGGAAAAAAGTGCTCGCTTATGGGTATGGCAAAAGGTTCGGGGATGATACATCCCAACATGGCAACAATGCTTTGCTTTGTCCTGACAGATATTTCTATTTCTAAAAAGCTGCTTGATAAGGCCTTTAAGGAAATAAATAAAGAAACTTTCAGTACAATTACAGTTGATGGTGATACCAGCACCAACGATACCGCGGTAATTCTTGCCAACGGCATGGCGGGTAATAAACCCGTAACCCGCGAAGGCCGTGATTATAAGCTATTCCATAAAAAGCTCAAGCTGGTCATGCTGGAACTTGCAAAAGCTATTGTAAAGGACGGCGAAGGCGCTTCAAAATTCATTGAAATACGTATTAAAAACTCTGTAACAAAAGAAGCGGCTGTCAAAATAGGCAAAGCGGTCGCCTGCTCGAGTCTCTTTAAGACCGCGGTTTACGGCGGGGACCCTAATTGGGGCCGCATACTCTCGGCTATCGGTAATTCCGGTGTGCAATTCAAAGAAAATAAAGTTGATATATTTATCGGGCGCCTGCCTATAGTAAAAAGTGGTATTGAGGCCGAATTTAACTGGAAAAAAGCTCACGCCCTGCTGATGCGTAAAGAGGTGCTTATAACTATAAACTTACATTCCGGGAAAAAAAGCGCGTCTGTTTATACCTGTGACCTGACCGAAGGCTACATCCGCATCAATGCGCATTACCGTACCTGAATCTATAATTTGACGGATAAAAAAGTGATTTTTACCTCAGGAAATAAAATGTTGTTTTACCTCCTGCCATTTGTTAAAATATGACAGCTGAATAAATTATGGTATTTATTGGGGGTTAAATATGACAAAAGAGCTGGTTACCGTAATTCTTGGCAGTGATTCCGACCTTTCGGTCATAGAAAGCGGCATAAAATTCCTTGAAAAAGCCGGTATTTCTTTCGACATAATAATTGCAAGCGCCCATCGGACCCTTGCGTTCCTGCAAAAGACAATAAAAGAAAAGGAAAAGGAAGGGACAAAGGTATTTATAGCCGCAGCGGGTATGGCGGCAGCTCTCCCCGGAGTTGTAGCCGCTGAAACCACTTCTCCCGTGATCGGAGTTCCGCTGGACGGTTCGGCGCTTAAGGGCGTTGATGCCTTATATGCTATGGTTCAGATGCCGGGCGGTATTCCGGTCGCAACTATGGCTATCGGGAAAGCCGGGGCCCTGAATGCGGCTATCCTGGCCGTAGAGATCCTCGCGGCGTCCGATATTAAACTAAAAAAATTCCTGAAAACTTACAGAAAAGAAATGTGCGACGGAATAATATTAAAGACCGCTAAATTAAAACAAAAAGGTTATAAGAAGTATTTAATGGAACAAAAAGATAAGTAAAACTCTTAATTACTGGTTTATTGCCGGGCCTCAGTTCAATTTGCCGGCGCGGTTATTTAAAGGACAAAAAAATGGAATATGGCTCTTCCGGAAAAATACTTAAAGTAGACCGGCTTGATTTTCTTGCAAAGGAACTCAAGGCCGGCAAGGTGATAGCTATGCCTACCGACACGGTTTATGGTATCGCTGCTCTTATGAAAATTCCCGCGGCGATAGAGAGGATCTATAGCATAAAAAAAAGGCCCAGGAATAAGCCTCTGGTGATCTTTGTTAAGGACCCGCATGATGTCGAGGATTTTGTCGAGGAACTGCCCCCCTTTGGTATTGATCTGATGGAGGAGTTCTGGCCCGGCGCGCTGACTATTATCTTTGTCGCGGGCGAGGGTATACCTAAAGAAGTAATGGCAGGACTGGATACAATAGGGGTCAGGATGCCGGATGCTGAATTGGTACTTGAACTATTAAGGAAATTAAAGGAACCACTTGCTGTAACCAGTGCTAATATCTCCGGCAAAAAAGACCTTGTAAGCGCCGCCGAAGTTGAACGGGAGCTTGGGAACGAATTGGACTATATACTTGAAGGTGAAATTAAAAATTCAAAAGGTGTATCAACAATTGTAGATGTTACAGGTGATCACCCCACAATCTTCCGTCCGGGTGTAATTAAAAAAAAGCAACTGGAAGAAATAGTTCCCGGGATCTCGGAATGATGAATATTCTTTTTATTTGCACGGGAAATACCTGCAGAAGTGTTATGGCGGAATATTACATAAAAGACCGGCTTCAGGAGCTTGAGATATTGGGGATTACTGCCTGTTCCGCCGGTGTAACGACCATTGATGGTATGCCTGCTTCCCAGGGTACGCTGGCTGTTCTTGAGGAAGTGAATATTGATGCTTCAAAACACCGGTCGCGGGTGCTTACCCGGGAAATAGCCGAAACAGCCGATGAGATATACGCGCTGGCTTACGGCCACATGATGACAGTTAACAATATGTTCCCGTCTGTTAAGGATAAAGTGCGCCTGCTTGCAAAAAAAAGCATCCCTGATCCTATTGGCTTATCTTTAGAAGAATATAAAGATTGTTTTGACCTGATCAGTAAGGCGGTCGAGACCGGTATCATATACAAAATAAATAAGTCCGGCAGGGGGAAGGAATGAAAATAGCCATGGGCAGTGACCATGCTTCTTTTGAGCTCAAGGTATTCCTTAAAAATGAAGCACTTAAACTGGGGTATGAGGTAAATGATCTGGGGTCTGATTCTGAAAAGAGCGTTGATTATCCGGATTATGCCGCCGGGGTATGCAGGGAAATAATAGCAAAAAAAGCTGATTTTGGGATACTTTTATGCGGAACGGGCCTTGGTATGTCTATTGCCGCGAATAAATTCAAGGGCATAAGAGCTGCACTTTGTAATGACCTCTACCTTGCTGAACTGGCTAGACGGCACAATAATGCGAATATTCTTGTAATGGGCGGCAGGATTTTAGGTAAAAGCCTTGCGCTGGAAATACTTAAAAAATTCTTTAGTACCGCCTTCGAAGGCGGAGGCCGGCATCAGGTAAGACTGGATAAGATAGCTGAGATAGAAAAAAGTTTATAATGTCTATAATATTTGTACTTTATAGACTGATTTTTCCGGAGGGAAAAAATGTTTAAGGGCTATTTTGGAGATGTTTTAAAGAAAGATGACGCGGAGCTTGAAAAACTCATCGTGGAGGAATTTAAGCGGGAAAATTCAAAATTACAGATGATCGCTTCCGAGAATTTTGCCAGTAAAGCAGTTCTTGCGGCTCAGGGCTCGGTCCTTACCAACAAATATTCCGAAGGTTATCCGGGAAAGAAGTATTATGAGGGTTGCCAGTACGCGAGTGAGATAGAACAACTGGCGATCGACCGTATGGCAAAACTCTTCCATGCGGAACATGTGAATGTCCAGCCTCATTCCGGTTCTTCTGCTAACCTGGCAGTATATATCGCGGTACTTCAGCCCGGAGATGTGGTTATGGGCATGGATCTGGCTTGCGGCGGGCATTTGACGCACGGCGCGCCGGCGAATATTTCCGGAAAAACTTATAAGATAGTCTCCTATGGCGTGAATAGAGAAACAAACCTGCTTGACTATGAGGAAATAAGGCAGCTGGCCCTAAAACACAGGCCAAAACTCATTATTGCCGGGGCTTCCGCGTATCCCAGAACAATTGATTTTAAGAAATTTAAGGATATAGCAGTCGAAGCAGGTTCTTATTTTATGGCTGATATTGCCCATATAGCCGGTCTTATAGCCGGCAAAGTCCATCCCGATGCTTCCCCGTATGCCGATTTTATTACCGGGACCACGCATAAAACGCTTTCCGGGCCCCGCGGCGGTTTTATAATAAGTAAAAAAGAATTTGCCAGAAAAATAGATTCGGCGGTTTTTCCGGGGATCCAGGGCGGTCCGCTGGTACATGTAATAGCGGCCAAGGCGGTTTGCTTTAAACAAGCTATGACTGCAGGTTTCAGAAAGTATCAACAACAGGTTGTGAAGAATTCTGCCGTGCTGGCGGAAGAACTTATTAAGCACGGGTTTACTTTGGTCACCGGAGGTACCGATAATCATCTTATGCTTGTTGACCTAAGGAATCAAAATATTACGGGACGGGAAGCGGCACTGGCTTTGGATCAGGCAGGGATAACGGTCAACAAGAATGGAATTCCTTATGATACTCTGGACGTCTGGCATACAAGCGGTATCCGCATCGGAACTCCGGCAGTTACTACGCGGGGCATGAAAGAGGAACAGATGATAGAGATAGCGGAACTTATTGCCAAAGCGTTAAAGAACATGAAAAATACAGCAATACATAAGGATGTTTCCAAAAAAGTGAAACAACTTTGTAAAAAATTCCCTGTAAAAATTTAAAAAAGCGATTCCACAGATCAGGAAAAGAAGATTTCACTGATTTTGAGTTATAAAAATACCTGATAGATATACTATAATAGTGCAGGACTTTAGGCCTTACGGACATTTAAGGACTTTTATGGACCTTATGGACTATTTAAAAAGGAGTAATTTTGAAAAAATTGAAAAAAGCTGGTAAGCAGAAACTTGCCGCTCAGGACCGGCCCAGTTGGGAACAGTATTTTATGCAGCTGGCGCATCTTATTTCTACCCGCTCCACCTGTACCAGAAGAAAAGTCGGTGCTGTGGTGGTTAAGAACAAGAGAATACTGGCAACAGGGTATAACGGCACCCCTTCCGGGGTCAGGCACTGTTCAGAGGCAGGCTGCCTGAGAGAAAAACTCGGGGTTCCTTCCGGTCAAAGACAGGAGATCTGCAGAGGTTTGCATGGCGAACAAAATGCGATAATTCAAGCCGCTACCTCCGGCACCTCAATAAAGGATTCTGTGCTTTTTTGTACTACGCAGCCCTGCGTTACCTGCGCAAAAATGATAATAAATGCAGGAATTAAGCAGGTTACTTATGAGGGAGCTTATCCCGATAAGCTGGCATTAGAAATGCTCAAGGAAGCAGGAATTAAATTGATCAGGTTTAAATGCACATAGAATTGAAATACTGGGCCTTGTTATTTTTGAGTATGGTCCTCAGCATTGTGATAACCAAGCAAGTTATGAAGCTCGCGGTAAAATATGATGCTGTGGATAAACCGTCACATCGAAAAGTTCACAGAAGTATTGTTCCTTTATGGGGAGGCGTAGGTATATATGCCTCTTTTTTTATTACCCTCCTGCTATATTGGCTGTTCAGCGGGCTTTTTAGCTACGCGCTTCAATTAAATGATTCCTTGCTTGGTAAAAAACTCTTAGGGTTGTTTATAGGAGGGACCGTCCTTGTGGGGATAGGGCTTATTGATGATAAATGGGGCCTGCCTCCCAAGGTAAAGATACTGGGCCAGGTCATTGTGGCCTTAATAGTTATCTACTTTGGGGTAAGGATCATGGGGGTAACTGTTCCTTTTTGGAAAACGTATATAAACTTTCACGTCGTATTATCAGTAATAATAACTCTGGTCTGGATAGTGGCTCTTATTAACTCTATGAACTTTATTGACGGGATCGACGGCCTGGCCGGCGGAATTGCCTTTATAGGATGCCTTGCTTTCTTTATTGTGGCCTGTTTCAAACCGCCGACTTCCGGTCATTATGCGGCAGAAAAAGTGTCCTATTTTATTGCAGTAATTTCCATCATACTTGCCGGTTCCAGCCTCGGTTTTTTAAGGTTTAATTTCAATCCGGCAAGAGTATTTATGGGCGACGGTGGTTCCATGTTCCTGGGTTTGATGCTGGCGTCCATGTCTATCATCGGCTCTTTTAAAGGTGTAACCGCCATCACGCTCTTTACCCCGGCGCTAATTTTGACAGTACCCATCTTTGATATTATTTTTGCGGTCTATCGAAGATGGAAGAACAAAACCCCGATTTCCCAGGCAGATAAAAAACATCTGCACCATCGTCTATTGGCCTTTGGCCTCTCCCAGAAACAAGCCGTAATTCTTCTCTACGCCTTCGCAGTAATATTTGCCTGCCTGGCAGTCGTGCTTTCCTGACATTAAATAACAAAAATTTAGTAATTATTATTTTAATTATGTTGACATAAATAATAAAATATGTTATTATTTTATAAATTAAACGGGGTGAAATAATGATAAAAATAATAAAGCTAGGTATAATTATGCTTATTTTTACAGTTGTTTCCGGAGCTGATATCCCGATGCTGATCAACTATCCGGGAAAATTAGCTGAAAGAAATGGCAATCCAATTACGGGAATAAAAAATATAAAATTTGCTTTTTTTGACACTGAAACTTCCGGCCTGGAGAAATGGAACGGCACATATCAAGTAACGATAACTAAAGGTGTTTTTAATATTTTATTAGGTTCAGGTACTTCGACATTTCCGTCAAGCCTCGATTTTAGCATTAATTATTGGCTGGAAATGACAGTTGAAGGCGAAGTCTTATCTCCCCGCCAAAAGATTTCTTCCGTTGCTTATGCCATGAGATCAGAATATTCAAATAGGGCGGAAATAGTTAATACTCCTATTGTTTTTACCGGAAGTGGTGACATTGCCGCAAATGTTAGTGAAAAATGCTATATATATTT
This sequence comes from Candidatus Firestoneibacteriota bacterium, assembly GCA_903891415.1. GTDB lineage: Bacteria > Oederibacteriota > D2-FULL-39-29 > D2-FULL-39-29 > D2-FULL-39-29 > CAIYPD01. Next base: position 1,632 of record CAITEH010000066.1, on the reverse strand, counting down.
GGATAAAATTCCTCGTTTAACTAAGTTGTATATTTATGGGGAAAAAATGAGTACGCTTTTTTATACCGAAATTGGGGGACATAGTCACACCGCATCAAACACAAGTTCTGGTGATCACGGACATAATATGTTGGTTGACAATACTTCTACATGGTGGGGCTCTGCTTCTTGTGTTATTGATGGCAATGACACAGATTCTACAAGGGCCTGGAGGCCATGGCCAATTCAAAATGCTGGCAGTCACAACCATTTAATAACAGTCAACGATTATGGAAATAATATTATTGTTGCCGGTAATACAAATAAGACGTATCCAACGTCCGTAAGAGTGATAATAGACGGTAATAATAAAACTGGTTTTATAGGGAATCCAAACAACAAAGGTTATTGGAATTCCACGAATAGTACTTGGGGTGATGGAATTCATGAATTTTCAACTGGAGAATTAAATATTAATTCTTATATGAATGTTATAGGCGAGCACAAAATAGAATTTACCGAAGACGCTGGCGGAAGAATTAGATACTGTTTATATATATATTATTAAACTATTGGAGTAATCAGTGAATATAGAAATTAAACGAATAATAAGGTATTATGAATCTCGTAATGCAAGCAATATATATTCGTATTTTAATATTAATAACTTGTTTATGATTCATTCCAGAGAAAGAAAACTTATGTCATTATTATTAAAAAATGGTTTGACGGATTTATCCAATAAAACGATACTTGATATTGGTTGCGGCTCTGGAGGTATGCTAAGAAATTTTATTCAGTATGGAGCCGCACCGCTAAACCTTTATGGCATTGATTTAATTGAAGAACGAATAAAAAAAGCAAGAGAGATATCGCCTAATATAAATTACATTGAAGGTGACGCTTCAAAACTTCCTTATAAGTGCAACTTTTTTGATATTATTTCACAATATACTGTTTTTACCTCGATTAAAGATAAAGAAACAAAACAAAATATTGCAAAAGAAATGCTTAGAGTGCTTAAAACTTCAGGAGTAATAGTATGGTACGACATGAAAATATTGAACCCTTTTAATAAAAATATAAAATCAATAAGTAAAAATGAAATAAGAGAAATGTTTCCCGGTTGCGAATGTTTGTTTTATAGTGTTACTTTTAATCCAATAATTTCTCGGAGATTGGCCAAAATATCTGTTTTATTTTCTCATTTTATTGAGAATCTAAAAGTATTTAATTCTCATTATTTTGTCGTAATTCGAAAAAAAATATCTTAACAGGCGAAAGCCGAATTAAGTGCTCAAGGGGAGAACGAAAACTTTCTAAAGCTTACTTTGTCGGAGAGTCAGTTGCAAGACTGGCAGTAAAAGATAGCTGAAAGCTATATACTCAAGGGGAAAAGTTAAGCGACCGGTCTGTGAGTTGATTTCTATAAGAAATCGCTAGTGATTCGGGCAAGAAAGTGCAGGTAGAACGAAAGTTCTGCCTGTCTCGTTCCAAAAAAGCATCAAGCACATAGGTAATGTAAAATATAGTGTGTAATTTCAAAAGATTGAATAAGTATAAAAAAAGGGCTATTCTCCTTAGGAAACGCTTTAACTTACGCCAATAAATTAAAGCATAAGGAGAAACAGCCCATGACAGAGGTAATTGTAC
>CAITEH010000065.1 GCA_903891415.1 Candidatus Firestoneibacteriota bacterium | reverse complement strand
TATACCCAGGCTCTTGTGAAAATCAAGGTTTGTGACGGACTGTCCCGTGGCTTCCAGAGGAAAGAACGGCTTGCCGTTAACGATAAATTCCATGTTTTTTCCAATCCTGACATCTGCCGAAAAAACGATACTGCTCAGGAGCAAAAGAAGAATCGCGGGTCTTAGCGGCTTAGGCATCTGTTTTCTCCTCTTGGAGTTTAATGACTTATATAATTCTATTACTTACCCAATTTTCTTCTGCACTTCACCCGCCAGTTCATAGAGTTTTTCTGAGCGCTCCTGCCAGGTGCTGGGAGCCAAAAACCAGGAGTGGTAATCCGCAGGATATCCCCACGGCATTAAGGGAGCGGAACAATGAAAATTAGTGCATCCTTTCCACATGCAGGAAATCCGCTCGTCGAGAATATCTTTAGCACGGTTCGCCAGTTCTGTGCCAAGTTTGGCCTTAAGTGTCTCATTTATCAGTGCTTTCTCAATAAAAATACGGGCCTCACATTCCTGCACGCCCTCGCGGACGGCTTCAAAACTGTTTGTACCCACCGGCCCGTCGGGTCCCGCTGCCATGAAAAAATTTAAGATCTCAAGATTTCTCCAGGTGCTTCCCGGGTATCTTCCGTTAATAGTTCCGGTCCGCTTTCCCTCTTTATCCTTGAGAGCAAACCAAAAGTCCGCGCCCATGCGCCCGATGCCGCGCTGCCCTCCCGTGATGTTAGCTTCGGCACAATAGCGCCAGCGTGCTGCCGGATCCTTTATCGGCCATATTAAACGCTGGAATTGCGCAACAAGCAAGGGGTTCTTCCAACCAAACATACCGGTGTCCTGGGAAAACACAGGGCCCCATACCCATGTGGCATATCCCACCTTTTCAATGCCATAAAGATTTTTAGCCAAAGGATGGCCATGAGATACCCAGGGCAGTCCACCTGAGGCCTCGTGTAAAAATTGTACATCCGCTTTGTTAGGTTGCACATCCGTAACGAAGCCTATTGTTGTTACACTATCTAGATCGCGTTTCTTCATCCGTTCCTTGACTTGTGAAAAGAAGGGTTTCCAGAGATCCATACTGGCCGATTCGGTTAGGCGCGGCAGTTTAACATCTTCCAATTTCCCGGACACAGGGTCGAGCATTGTCACCAACGGTCCTGCATTAGAACTTTTGACGGCATCAAAACGATCTTTCAAGGTCTTGGGACTACAGGAAATGTAACCCCAGGCGGGTACTGGTTTTTTAGAATCGTAAGGCTCTCTCATATACTCACAGATTTCATGAGCGAGCTTCCGATCTTTCTCCGTCATTCGAGCCGGATCGTAATCATACTTTCTCATCTCTGGCTTCAGAGCCAGCCATCCGTACCGTCCAGAAAGCTTCAAGATTTCCTGATCATTCAGGTTTTCCGCATATCTATTCCCCATATAAACATCCCAGACGACGAAGCAAACCAACTTGGGTTTGCCCATATATTTTTCAGCATAATCAAGATACTTGTCCATGATAGAGAAATCGTACTTATACTTATTCTCTCCATCCTTGATCCAGTAGACCATTCCAT
>CAITEH010000064.1 GCA_903891415.1 Candidatus Firestoneibacteriota bacterium | reverse complement strand
TTTCTTCTATCTTTGTATTTAAGTCATAGCCGGATTTTAGAAGGATTTCCCAGAGCATGTTTTCGTTTTTGGCTTCTTTTTTGATAGGATTCTCAAAGGCATCCAACTGTTTGCCAAGTTCTTTCTCGTTTTCAGCTATATCGTTCCGCCAGATTTTAAAATTGGAGTTTTTTAGCTTAAAAACCTTAAATCCAAGGTCTAAGTCCTTTTTCTGGTCGGCAAAAAGATCTGGATTCTTTTTCTTTTCGGTTTTTATATTTTTAATAACCCGGCGGATTCTTTCTTTGCAGATTTCAGCTATCGTTTTATAACCCGATTTATATGCCTCACTGTCTTCAAAAGTATTTTCAGGTAATTGTACACAGATGTACTTTCTCTTTCCACCATCTTCTTTATTTAATTCATAAACAGCATGAGCAGAAGTACCTGAACCTGCGAAAAAATCCAAAATTACATCATCATTTTTTACAGATTGCTTTACAAGTACACTGATCAATGAAGATGGTTTAGGAAAATCAAACATTCTTGTTCCAAACAAGTCTTCAATTTCCTGCGTGCCATTTCTTGTATAAATATCCTCTCCAATAATTGATGAAAATCCCGCATAGTTATCAGAAAGCTCATTAAGAAATACTTTTCTACGCGGCCTTCCTTTTGGAGAAGATGGCCAAATAATTCTGTCTTCATTAATTAACTTTTCCATGGTATTTTTGTCATACCGCCAACCCATTTTAGGGCGACCATAGTTTATTTTTGTTTTTGGATTAATTAAATCATAATGACAATTTGGCCTTAAAGTTTCTGGCAGCAATCCAACCATATTGCCGCTTGCCCAAGGACCTTTTAAATCATTATCTGGATTTGTATATTGCTCAATTTTTCTTTCATCACCCTTAAGAGCTTTTTCATAATTGCTACGTGAATAGCAACAAATGTATTCATGATCAATAGATGCACCAGTTGTTGTTCGGTTATCTTTATTCTGTCTAGATTTCCAAATAAATTGACTAACAAAATTCTCCTCCCCAAACACTTCATTCATTATCATTCGGAGATTATGGACTTCGTTGTCGTCTATGGAAACAAAGATAACTCCGTCATCTCTCAGGAGATTTCTTGCGAGGAAAAGCCGGGGGTACATCATGGAGAGCCAGTTTGAATGGTAGTGGCCGCTTTCTTTGCTGTTTTTCCGGAAGAGGCCTTCTTTCAGAAGATAGCCTTCTTCATCTTTGTCGCCGATCCTTTTCAGGTACTCTTCTTTGGACTCGGAAAACTTGTCGGGATATATAAAACTGTCGTTTCCGGTGTTGTACGGCGGGTCAATGTAGATCATTTTTATCTTGCCGTAATAGGATTTTTGGAGGACTTTCAGGACTTCAAGATTTTCGCCTTCTATAAATACATTTTGTGTCTTTTCAAAATCTATGGATTCTTCCGGCGCCGGGGCAAGTGTCGCGGTGGTCTGCGCCTGCAAGACCTTGAAGGCATCCTGTTTTCCCGCCCAGTTCAAGACATACCGTTCATCCTGAAGGTTCAAATCTTCCCCAAGCGTCAGTTTGAGTTTCTCAACATCAATTTTCCCTTCGGTGAAAATTTCAGGTAATATTTCTTTTAGCTCATTTATTTGATTTTGTTTTATATCATCTGATTTTCCGTCCATATTTTTCACCTCTTTTCACCCAAAGCAATCAACAGATAGAAAGATTTTACCATAAAAGACATTAAAAAGCGAAGGTTCTAGAAACCGGAAAAAGGTAAGAGAACGAAGGCAAAATACTGATTATAAAATTGTATATTTACCAATAAGGGATTTTGCAAGGGCTTTCTCTTTTTGGGTTAAAGTTCCTTCCCGGAGTTCCACCCGGCAGGTGTTTTCAAAACTTCTTGCCAGCTTTTTGCAGATTTCGTCCTTATCCGGTATTTGGCCGGGTGCAGCGTCAAGAGCGGTAACTTTTTCTTCAAAAGCTTTTTTTGCCGGAAAAATATCACAGTCCGGCTTCAGGACCGCGAACATTTTGTCCAGTTCTTTTAAGTTTAGCAGTATTGAACCGTGCTGTAAAAAGAGGCGGCCGCTTCTTCGCTGGGCGCTTCCGGCAATTTTTTTCCCGCCGCAAACCACGTCATACTTTGACGGGCGCGCAAAACAATAGAAGTTCTTATTCTCCGGCTCCGCTTTTCCCCGGTAGGAAACTTTCGCGCCGAGCATATTAAGGCTCTTGATAATAAATTCTTCAAGAGAGCGGTAAGATGCGTCAACATTTGAGGGGATGACGGCATTGGGAAGGTTTGCGGTAATAGAATAGGTTATTTCGGCATGATGATATATCGCCCCGCCCCCGGTTATCCTTCTTGTTATCCCGATACCCGAGGCCTTGCAGAGGGCAGCATCAAGAGCGTCTTCAGGCCTTTGAAAATACCCGAGAGAAATACAGGCCGGTTTCCAGAAATAAAATCTTAAAGTGCCGTCAAAACCCGAACTTCCGGATAGAAGAAAAAGCGCTTCGTCTATGGCCATATTCCCGGGGCCAAAAGACGGCCGGGAGAATATCAGGCGCCACTTACCTCTTTTTTTCATACTTGAGGACCGGATTTCTTGCCGCGGTAACTTCGTCAAGCCGCTTTACAACAGTATTTAACGGGGCTTCTTTTATGAGCTGAGGATCTTGCTCCGCTTCTTCTTTTATTTTTATCAGAACTTCGATAAAAGCGTCCAGGGTTTCCTTGTCTTCCGTCTCGGTGGGCTCTATCATGAACGCCTCCTCAACTATGAGCGGGAAATAGATGGTCGGAGGATGGTACCCGTAATCCAGAAGCCGTTTTGCAATATCAAGCGCCCCGATACCGTTTTCCTTAAAAGTGTTAAGTGAAAGCACAAACTCATGCTTACAGACGGAGGGATACGGCAGGTTATAATGTTTTTTAAGAAGTTCTTTCATATAATTGGCGTTTAAGACGGCCATCTCACTCACTTTCCTGACACCTTCTTTACCGAGCATGCGCAGGTACACATAGGACTTGAGTATTACATTGAAATTGCCGTAAAAGGCCTTAACCTTGCCTATTGTCAGCGGTAAGTTATAATCCAGCGAATATTGGCCATCATTTTTTCTGACCACCGGGACGGGTAAAAAATCTTTTAAGAACGCTTTGACCCCGACAGGCCCTGAGCCCGGGCCCCCTCCGCCGTGCGGCGCGGCAAAAGTCTTATGCAGGTTAAAATGCATTATATCCACGCCAAAATCCCCGGGACGGGTTATTCCCATGATAGCATTGAAATTCGCGCCGTCCATATACAAAAGCGCTCCGGCAGCATGGGCCAGTTTTGAAATGGTTTCAATATCTTTTTCAAACAAACCCAGGGTGTTCGGATTGGTCAGCATCAAAACCGCGGTATCTTCATTAAGATGCGCCTTCAGGTCGTCCAGGTCAATATTACCGTCTTTGGATCTCACGGTTACCACATGATAACCCGCAAGATGCGCGCTGGAAGGATTGGTACCGTGAGAAGTATCCGGCACGATCACCTTTCCGGGTTTCCTGCCTTTACTTCTGTGATACGCCTGCGCGATAAAAAGCCCCGTTAACTCGCCGTGGGCTCCGGCCGCGGGCTGTAAAGCCACTTCTTCCATGCCTGAAAGCTCTTTGAGCAGGCCTTCAAATTCGTACATGATCTTTAAGGCACCCTGAATATCCTCTTCATTCTGAAAAGGATGTATCTTTGTAAAACCCGGCAGGGCGGCAATATCTTCGTTTATCTTGGGATTATATTTCATAGTGCAGGAGCCCAGCGGGTAGAAGTTACTATCCACGCCGATATTTCTTTTTGAGAGCGCGGTATAATGCCGGACCAGCTGCAGTTCCGAAACTTCAGGCAGGTTCGTCAGGTTACGGCGCAGGAATTTATCAGGAATGTCAACAGCCCCGCCCTTAATATTTTCAGGGAGTGTATAGGCCTTTCTGCCCTCTCTGGTCTTTTCGAAGATCAATTCCATTTTGGCACCTTCCCCAATACTTCTGCCAGTTGTTCTATTTCTTCTTTTGTCCTTTTTTCTGTAACACAGACCAGGAGACAATTTTTAAGGCCGGGGTAAAACCGTCCAAGGTCCAGAAGATTCAGGATCCCGCCGGCCGGCAGTGCTTTATTTATTTTTTCCGCGCTTATTCTGCTCTCAATAACAAACTCCTTAAAGAACGGAGAGGAAAACTTCAGTCTAAAATCGGGATTTTTGGTTATAAGCCCGGCCGCAAAGCGGGCTTTTGAGGCGCACTGCGAAGAGACCTCCCTTATACCCTCTTTTCCCAGCCAGGCAAGATATATTGTGGCCATGACCGCGCAAAGCGCTTCGTTGGAGCAGATATTGGAGGTCGCCTTTTCCCTTCTAATATGCTGTTCTCTCGTCTGCAGGGTCAAAGTAAAAGCCCTCCGGCCGGCTTTATCAACTGTTTCACCGATAATGCGCCCCGGCATTCTTCTCACAAGCTCCTTTTTGGCCGCAAAGAAACCAAGCAGGGGCCCGCCAAAATTCAGTTCATTACCCAGGCCCTGGCCTTCGCCTACCACAATATCGGCATTATAGTCTCCCGGCGGCATCAGCAAACCGAGAGAAAGCGGATCAACGGAAACCACAAAGACAGCACCTGCCGCATGGGTCAATTTTTCTATTTCCTGCATATCTTCCAGGCACCCGAAAAAATTCGGCTGCTGGACCAGCACACAGGCGGTATCTTCCCCGCATTTTTCTTTAAGTATGGAAAGGTCTACCGTACCGTCAAGAAAAGGCACG
>CAITEH010000063.1 GCA_903891415.1 Candidatus Firestoneibacteriota bacterium | reverse complement strand
CATCTTTACTGCCGATATCTTAAACGCCTTATCAAACTGTCTCTTTCTCTGGTTCTCTTCCATTGGACACCTCCGCCTTTGAGACGGTTCTATATTAGCACCACCTCTTCATAGTGTCCACTTTTTTGGGGAAGACTCAGAATGCTTATCAACATATACACTCATTGGTATTCCATACTTTTTAATATACCCTTTAAAGCTTTTCATCGCTGGTATCGTTCCTTCATATTCATGAAACTCGCAGAATACTTCACTCTTTGCATCATCTATGTAGCCCATTAAAGCCGCTTCTGGACCCCGATCTTCGAACCATTTATGCCTGCTTCCATCCGATTGTACCATTTCTCCAAAATACAGTTTTCGTTCCCGCCAATGCCTATGCATTTTTGATTTCCGGCTAATTTCCCAAAGTCCAACTTCCAGCAATATCTGCCTTAAACTCTCTCTGCTTATTTTAATTTTGTCTCGTTCCTCAAGTTTCTCTTGCGCCAGCGTTGGCCCAAAACCTTTGTACAACTCTGCACACTTGTCTATTATCAAATCTTTCTTTTCTGAAGATAGCTTCCTTTTAGATTCTTTCCCTCTCAAACCATGAATCAGGCCTTTTTCACCTTTTCCTTTACGACTTCTTACCAATCGCCTTATTTGTCGCTCGCTTAAATCTAATATTTCAGCCGCATCTTTCTGTTTGATCCTTTTGTCTAACACTTTGTTAACTATTTGCAATCGTTTAATCTCTTCTATGCTCATCGTTAGAGTGTCCTTTTTTATCATGATAGCCCTCCGAGGTTCAATACTATCATGATTCCAATAGGACATTTCTACTTTGCTACTTTAGGACATTATCACTTTGCGGTTACAAGGTAATTTAGAGGGCTATTCAACTGTCCAATTAGTTCTCTTTTGCCTGCCGGAAAATTATTATTATGAAACTTAATAAAATTTCTGTAATTTTCTGACATTTCTGCCATTTTTCTTTAAATCAGCTTTTATTCGTAGTATAATATTATACAAACAAGAAGTAGTAGAATTAAATATTTGGAGGAAAAATGAAATCTACTGTACTTGCACTAATGTTCTGTTTTTGTCTTTGCTTTTCGTCCCGCGCAATTGCTGCCTTTGGCCCGGAAATAGACAAAACTCCGGTCTTTGAGGAAAATTTCGACAAGGATAAATTAGATGAAACGGTCTGGAAACTAGGAACCTGGAAAGAGCATAAAGGCCAGCTCTCACCTGACCGCCTTGTATTAAAAGACGGTATGTTAAATATGGTCTTAAGATATGACGGGGCATCAAAAACTGTTCTCAGCTCAGCTCTCCAAACAAAGCAGGAATTCCTTTATGGCCGCTGGGAATTCAGAGCTAAGATTGCCTCCGAAAAAGGTGTACTGAATTCCTTTTATACCATTGACTGGGGTGCGGAGGGTAAAGGTACCAAACAAGAGATAGATATAGAATTTCTTACCATCGCAAAAAACAAAGTTCATTTGGCTGTACATATGGCAGGTAAAAAAAGCACCAGTACTTCACCGGACATAGATTTGGGCTTTAATGCCTCTGCCGATTTTCATGTCTATGGTTTTGAAATTACCCCGGAAAAGATAGAGTGGCTCGCAGACGGTAAGGTTATCTACACTTACAATTACAGCGGCAATGATATTAAAATAAATTCTCCGTATCTCCTGAAACTAAACACCCGCGGGGATTCCGGCTGGGTAAAAGGACCGCCAAAAGCCGATACCGACTGTCTCTACCTGATCGACTGGATAAAATTCTACCCCTATAAAGAATATAAAAAGCCGGAGGCAAAATGAAATACTCTTTTCTTGCGTTTTTGCTCTGCCTGTTCTTTTCTTCCGCTGCACTTGCGGCTTTTAATCCGGATATAGATAAGGTACCCTCTTTTGAAGAAAATTTTGATAAGCCGATAGACAGCGCGGTCTGGGAGGTTGCCGGTTGGAAAGAACACGGCGGGCAAACTTCACCTGAGCGCTGCTACGCGAAAGACGGCATGTTGAATATGCTTTTCAGATATGACGGCGCGACTAAAAGTAATCTCAGTTCAGCCATTGAAACAAGAAAAACCTTTTTGTACGGCAGGTGGGAATATAGAGCAAAACCTTCTTCCGTCAAAGGCGTCCTGAATTCGTTCTATACCATTGACTGGGGTGAAGGCGGTAAAGGCACCAAACAGGAGATAGATATTGAATTCCTGACCGGTGAATTCGTAAAAAATACGGGAAAAGTTAATTATGCCGTACACGCGGCAGGGCATAAAAGCGGCGGGCCCGCCAAAGGCACAGAACTAAATTTTAATCCTTCCGAAGATTTTCATATTTACGGGTTTGAGATCACACCTGATAAAATAGACTGGTTTGTGGATGACAAAGTGCTCTATACCTATACCTACAGCGGCAACGATATCAAGATCGATTCCCCTTATACGCTGAAATTAAATTTTTGGTCTTCAAAGAAATGGATAAACGGGCCGCCAAAAGCCGATACTGACTGTCTTTATCTCGTGGACTGGATAAAGTTCTACCCGTATAAGGCTGGAAATAAATAACGTACTGACAAAGTTCTGCAAATGCCCTCTTATTTAAATTAGGGGGCATTTTTTTTGGCAGGGAAATCAGTAAAAATAGCGGCCGCTATTTTTACTTAAATCTTCTTATCTTCGCACCCAGGGCTTCCAATTTTTTTTCTATCTTTTCGTAGCCTCTATCCAGGTGGTAGACTCTGGATATTTCAGTCGTGCCTTTGGCTCTAAGGCCTGCAAGTACGAGAGAAGCACCGGCCCTAAGGTCTGAAACCATAACGGGCGCGCCGGAAAGCCCTTTTACGCCTTTTATTACGGCGGTATTGCCTTTTGTAGTTATATCCGCGCCCATGCGGTTTAGTTCAGGGACGTGCATGAAACGCTTTTCCCAGATAGTTTCGTTTACTATGCTGGTGCCGCCGGCTACAGACATCAGGGCCATCCACTGGGCCTGCATATCTGTCGGAAAGCCGGGATAGGGCGCCGTATCGATCTTGGAGGGCCTGGGTTTGGCAAGGCCCTTAACCAGAAGGTTTTTTTTAACGCGTTTAACCTCTGAACCCGTATCGATCAGGTTATCTTTTACTGCTTCAATGTTATCTAAAGGCGCATTTACCAGTTCTATCTTACCGTTTGTTATCGCAGAAGCTACCATAAAGGTACCTGCCTCAATATAATCGGAAATTACGTTATAAGTTCCGCCTTTAAGAGAAGTAACTCCCTGGAGCGTAATAGTATTAGTACCCTGGCCTTTGATCCTCGCCCCGAGTTTGTTAAGAAAATTACAAAGGTCAACAATGTGCGGCTCCTGCGCCGCATTCCGTATGATAGTCTGCCCCTGCGCGTAGATGCCGGCCATTAAAATGTTGGCGGTGGCCCCCACGCTTACCGTGTCCAGATATATATCCGCGCCTCTTAATTTCTTTGCTTTCGCTTTTATATAGCCGTGTTCAATAACTATTTTTGCGCCGAGTTTTTCGAAACCCATGAGATGCAGATTAATAGGCCTTTCTCCTATGATACAGCCGCCGGGCATGGCTACTTCGGCCTTGTTATATCGGCCCAGCAGCGCTCCCATCACATAAACGGACGCTCTCATGGTCTTAACCAGATCATAGGGCGCTTTGAATTCCTTGATCGTTTTATTAAGAGCCCGCACGGTATTACCTTCAAAGGAAACCTTGCCGCCGAGAATATTTACAAGCTTATTCATTACCAGGGTATCGTTCAAATGCGGAATGTTGTTAAGCACGCATTCTTTATCGGTAAGGAGCGTTGCGGCCATTATGGGAAGCGCCGCGTTCTTGCTTCCGGAAAGGTTCACCCTGCCTTTCAGCCGGTAACCGCCTTCAACAATAAACTTATCCATTTTTCACCTTTACAATGATAACTCTTTCTATGGACGCGAAGTCCCTTATTATTTTCACTATAGCAAATTTCCCGCTTTCATTAAACAAATTTCTTATACTTTCCGCCTGCCCGAACCCGAGTTCCAGGCAAAGATAACCGCCGGGAAAAAGATATCCCGGAGCTCTTTTTATTATTTCTTTATAGAATTTGAGCCCCTGCTTTCCGCCGTCAAGAGCCTGCTTGGGCTCATAGAGCCGCACGTCCTCCATAAGTTCTTTCATTTCTTCGCGCGGGACATAAGGCGGATTGCTTACTATCAGGTGAAACTTTTTATTTTTCTTAATGTTTTTGAACATATCACTTTCAAGGAACGTTATCTGCCCGCCCACTTTATGCGCCGCCGCGTTTTCTTTTGCAATTTTCAGGGCTTTACGGGAAATATCCAGGGCTGTCATTTTGACAAAAGGGAACCTTTTTTGAAGGGTAACCGCCAGAACCCCGGAGCCGGTACCCAGGTCCAGGATCTCATAGCCCTTGATCTGTTTATTTATCAGTTCCAGCGCATATTCCGCCAGCAGCTCGGTTTCCGGCCTTGGGATCAGCACATTTTTGTCCACTTTAAAAGTAAGCTCCCTGAATTCCTGGAACCCGACAATATATGCCACAGGTTCCTTTTTCACCCTGCGTTCAATAAAACTCCGGAAAATATTAATATCCTCTTCGGCCACCATATTGTTTGAATTCAAATACATATCTATGCGTTTGGATTTTAAGATATGGGCGAGAAAGAGCTCAACTTCTTTTGCGGGATTATCTATTCCCGCTGTTTTTAATATTGTGGCACCGGTTATCAGAAGCTTGCTGATGGTCATTTGCTGTTCTTTTCAAAGTCTTTTAAACGCTCATTATGTTCTATCTCTATAAGCGGATCTATTAAACCGTCAATATGGCCTTCCATGATCTCCGGCAGATTGTATATGGAAACATTGATCCTGTGATCTGTCACCCGGTTTTGCGGGAAGTTATAGGTCCTAATTTTTTCGCTTCTATCTCCGCTGCCTATTTGTGAACGCCTCTCATCTCCGATAAGCTTCTGCTGTTCTTCCATGCGGAGCGCAAGTAGCCTTGTTTTCAGGACCTTCATGCCCTTGGCGCGGTTTTTCAGCTGGGATCTTTCATCCTGGCACGCCACTACAATATTTGTGGGTATATGCGTTATTCGTACGGCGGAATAGGTGGTATTTACGCTCTGCCCGCCATGCCCGCCCGCGCAGTAGGTATCTATTCTGAGTTCTTCGGGTTTTATTTCAACATCAACATCTTCTGCTTCCGGTAAAACCGCAACAGTAACAGTCGAAGTATGTATGCGCCCGGAGGCCTCGGTTGCCGGGACCCTTTGAACACGGTGCACACCGCTTTCATATTTGAGCCGGCTATAGGCCCCTTTTCCCAGCATTGAAAAAATAATTTCCTTAAAACCGCCGATACCGATTTGATTGGACGAAAGTACTTCCGCCTTCCAGCCCCGGGCCTCCCCGTATCTCGTATACAAGCGGAATAGTTCGGCCGCAAAAAGTGCGGATTCATCCCCGCCCGCCCCTGCTCTTATTTCGACTATTATGTTCTTATCATCATTGGGATCTCTGGGCACAAGCAGAAGTTTTATCTCTTTTTCAAGAGCTGATTTTTTTTCTTCCAGTTCCTTTATTTCCTGTCTTGCCAGTTCCTTTATTTCATTATCTCCGGAATTTAAAAGGCCGCTGGAGCCGGCAATATCTCCCGCGACCTTTTTATAATCATTATATTTCTCGACAATGAGCCCCAGGTTGGAAAGCTGCTTCATTTTACCTTGATAGTCATTGCCTCCCTTGGAAACGGCCAGAGCTTCGCTTAACTCATGGTACTTTTTTTCTATGTCCGCCAGGCTGTCAAGAAAGCTCATTATATTTTATGACTTTACGGCTATCTTTGTCGGTTTCTTTTTTGATGCTGTTTTTGGGGCAGTTTTTACGGGTTTGGTCGAGCCTGCTTTTTTGAAGGATTTTTTGAACTTATCAACGCGTCCCGCTATATCGACAAATTTCTGCTGGCCGGTAAAAAAAGGATGACAGTTAGAACAAACTTCCAGTTTCATGTCGGCCTTAGTGCTCCGGGTCTTGATCGTGGCCCCGCAGCCGCAGGTTATTATGGTTTCTTTATATGCCGGGTGTATTTTTTCTTTCATTTTCTTCTCCTTTTTATTTTTTTAGCCCAATTTTATCAGGTTTTATACTTCTCTGATGGAATTTAAGAATTCCTTATTACTTTTCGTTTTTCTAAGTTTGTCCGTAAGCATGGTCATAGCCACATCCGGAGACATCGTATTCCAGAGCCTTCTCAGCATCCAGACTTTTGAAAGGTCATTGGGTGATAAAAGCAGTTCTTCTTTTCTTGTGCCGGTCTTGTTTACATCAATGGCCGGGAAAATACGCCTGTCAACCAGTTTTCTATCGAGCACAATTTCCATATTGCCGGTGCCTTTAAATTCCTCAAAAATAACTTCATCCATTCTGCTTCCGGTCTCAATAAGAGCCGTTGCCAGAATGGTAAGCGAGCCGCCCTCCTCAATATCCCTGGCTGCTCCCAGGAACCTTTTGGGCTTCTGAAGCGCGTTACTGTCAATGCCGCCCGACAGAACTTTGCCGCTTGGAGGCACAACCGTATTGTAAGCCCTGCCCAACCTTGTGATAGAGTCCAGGAGTATAACAACATCTTTTTTATGTTCAACAAGCCGTTTCGCTTTTTCAAGTACCATCTCGGCTACCTGTACGTGCCGCTCCGCCGGTTCATCAAAAGTCGAGCTGATAACCTCGGCTTTAACCGAGCGCTGCATATCGGTGACTTCTTCCGGCCTTTCATCTATTAAAAGTATGATCAGCGTTATCTCGGGATGATTTGCCGAGATACTGTTGGCTATTTTTTGAAGAAGTATGGTTTTTCCTGCTTTAGGCGGAGAAACTATCAGGCCTCTCTGGCCTTTGCCGACCGGGACTATCAGATCCATGACCCTCATGGCTATTTCCTGGGGTTCCTTTTCTCTTTCGAGTTTGATCCTTCTGAAAGGGTAAAGCGGAGTAAGATTATCGAAAAGGATCCGTTTTTTTGCGGATTCAGGAGGTTCGTTATTTACCCCTTCTATCTTTAAAAGAGCAAAATACCTTTCGCCCTCCTTTGGCGGCCTGGCCTGGCCGGAAACCGTATCTCCGGTCTTCAGGTCAAATTTTCTTATCTGGGAAGGGGAAACATAAATATCATCCGGGCTTGGTAAATAGTTATAATTGGTAGACCTTAAAAACCCGAAGCCGTCAGGCAGTATCTCGAGGACTCCGTCCTTAAAAGTAAGGCCTGCATTTTCTTTAACTTTTGCCTTATCTGCCTGGGCCTGCATTATTTTGTAAATTAGGTCCTGCTTTTTAAGCCCCCTTGCGCCTTCAAGCTTCAATTCACCAGCCATTTCTATAAGATCGGCGATTTTTCTCTTCTTTAGTTCAATTATGTCCATCAAAACTCCTCCTGAGTGTATTACTTTTAACCGGCAGCCAGAACCGATCATGTTGTAACCAAGCTAATTATGTAATATTTTAATATTTTTTAGCCCGAAATATTTTTTCAGATTTTTTCCAGCCGTTGACTTGCAGAATTAACTGACAAGTTACTGATTTATATTATTTTTCATCGTAGGTTAATTAGGCTTTCGATATAAGAATTTTACGCTATTTCTTTTATATTGTCAACAAAATTATATTACTGTATAATATTTTATATGTTAAAGGACCTTTCGGAGTTACTTAAAAAAAAGAGCACTTTTTGGTTCGGAATATTCTTTTTTATAAATATTATTTATGCTTTAACGCGGCATTCTGTTGATTTTTACCAGTTCTGGCTTATAAGCAGGAATGCCATATTTTTGAAAGGCTATGATATATATGCAGTTAACAGCGACTTTTCCCAGCCTCTCTTCTTCTGGTGCATTGCGACAGTTTTCTCTGTTTTTACCTATAAAACAGGTTTATTTTTATGGAATATTATGCAAATGCTTCTGGTAACCTGCATAGTAATTCTTATTTCCCGGATACTCGGGTACGGAGAGGGTAAAGACGGCGGGTGGGACGAAGAAAAACACCTAAAAGAAGGAAGTTATGTTATTCCTTTGGTCCTGGCGGCGGTAATAATTTGTGACAATCTCTGGCTGGGACAGGCAAATATCCTTGCTTTCTTTTTCACGGTTTCGGCTGTCTATGCTCATCTCAAAGGTAAAAGCTGGGCTGCCGGAATTTTATTGGCCCTGGCTGTAGCAGTCAAGCTGACCCCTCTCTTATTCCTGGTATATTTTATCTATAAAAAAGATTATGCGGTCTTACCCTGGACTTTGGGCGGTATAGTACTGTTTATGTTCGGGTTTCCCTCAATGCTCTATGGCGTACCGTATACTTTAATGTACCTGCAGGATTATTTAAACCTGGTAATTATGCCTTTCTTTAACAACTCGGTCCGGATACGCGGTACAACCGGATTTTATCATTCAAACCAGTCTATTGACGGCTTTCTCGGCAGGCACTTTACGGATTTTGGGATAAAGGAATACGGAGCGAACGGTATTGGCAAACTTCATAACTACCTTGATCCTGCCAATCTGACCCTGCAGCAAATAAAAAAAATAGGCCTGCTGGTCAAAGCAGCGCTGGTCTTAATGGCCGCTTTTGCTTTTACCGGCAGTAAAAAGAGGGCTCCACAGCTCCTTAAATTTGAATTTGCCCTGGTCTTCCTCTTGATCCTTTTTATCTCGCCTGCTTCCTGGCTCAATCATTTTGTGACGGTATTATTTGCCTACTATGTTTCCTTAAATTATATCAGAGAAAACAACAGCAGCAGTACGGGAAAAAGAATACTTAAGGCCGGCCTGGCAGCGTGTATTTTGTTGACCGCAATTTCTTCGCCGGGCAAATATTTTCAAAGTTTTTCAGGAATGTTCCTGGGGCACTTTATATTAATGCTCGCGCTTTTTCTGGTGCTTTTCATTGAAAAAGCAAGGATAAGGAAAACATGGCAAGCTGCCTGAAAACTCTGCTTAGCAGAAAAACAACATTATTTTTGTGCGGGTTTTTCTTTTTTCTGCTTATTTATACGCTTACCAGAAATACCGTTGATTATCTGAACTTCTGGAGGATAGCCCGGGAAGCTGTTTACGGGAATATTGATCTTTATAAAAAATATACGGCTTTTTCTTACCCCCCATTTTTTTACAATATTATTATTTTTTTCGGGATCTTCCCCGTTAAGCTTTCCCTGGCTTTTTGGTTCTTGTTTAATGTTATAGTTCTTTCCGCCTCCGTAGCAATGATCTTAAAACTGCTCTATTCGGAAGACACTTTCCCTAAGACAGATCCCAAGAGCTGGCTCAAGGTCTTTCTGCCGTTTTTTCTTGCCCTGGGAATAATAGCCGATAATCTTTATCTTGGACAGGCAAATATAATGGTGTTTTTCCTTTGCGTGTCCGCCGTCTTTCTGCTTGAAAATAAAAAACCTCTGGCTGCAGGAATATTAATAGCTATGGCGGCAGCGGTAAAGCTCACTCCCGCTTTCTTTCTGATCTATTTTATTTACAGGCGGGAATGGAAGGCGCTGCTTGGTGCCTTAATAGGCCTTCCCGTTTTCTTTTTTCTCGTTCCGTCGCTTTTTTACGGTTTTGGAAGAGCCTGGTATCTTTCCGGCGAGTTCCTTAAACTTGTGGTGCTGCCCTTCTTCAGAAATGACGCGATAATACGTGAAACGGTCTATTATACCCATCCAAATCAATCCCTGGATGCATTTCTTATCAGGCATTTTACGGTATTGGGTAAAGTTAACTACCCGGGTTTCCTGCACAACGCCCTGGATCCGGCTTTTTATACCCAGGCGCAAATGAAAACCGCCGGACTTGTTGTAAAAGCTTTTCTCCTGCTCTTATCGGGCGCCGCGCTCTTGCATACCAGAAAATTTAAACCGGTAGCAAAATTCGAATATCCCGTAATATTCTTTTTGATACTCTACATTTCTCCTTCGTCCTGGTTGAGCCACTATATTTCGGTTCTCTTTGCCTACTATACTTCGGCGGCCTACATAACAAATGAATACAGTGATAAAACAGGCAGAGCTGTACTTTTAAGCTGCCTTATCTTTGCTTTTGTTGCGACTTCCACGGGGCTCAATTCGTTCATGCAGAGTTTTTCAGGTATGTTTATAGGGAATTTTATCCTTTATCTTGGCATGGTGTTTGTCTGTTTCAAAGAAACTTATAAAAACACATTGCAAGCTCATCCGGAAAAATAGTAAAGCCGCCATATTCCCCTAGATCAGCTTATTTATTTCTTAAGAAGCCCTGCCGCTCTCAAATATTCTTAAATTTACTTTCCAGATTCCTCTCCAGAGCTGACATAGTCCGGTCTATATTAGAGCCGGACTGTACGGTTTCGGCCGCTTTTGGTTCTTCGGCCTTTTTGTTAAGCAGGTCTTTTTTTCCTTCTAATTCATTTTTATAGGCTTCAAGAAGTTTTTTCTCTATCATTTCCCTGGTTTCAGTATTTAAAGGATGGGCAATATCTTTAAAACTGCCATCCGGTTTCTTTTTGGAAGGCATGGCCACGAAAAGTTCGGTAGTACCCTGTATTATTTTAAGATCTCTGACCACAAAACAATTGTCTATTGTGATAGTCGCATAGGCCTTTAATTTTTCTTCATTCCGCAGATGTATTTTTACTTCGGTAATCTCCATTAGAATCCCCCTATGGCAGCCGGTTTAACGGTTTTAGTCAGAAAAATCCGGTTGTATCTATTTTTAAGTTTTCTTTCAATAGTCTCCGCTGCTGTCTTAGAACCCGCGATACCAAAGACCGCCGGCCCGCTTCCGCTCATGAGAGTCCCCAAAGCTCCGGCCTTCCTCAGATCCTCCTTAACCGTAATAATTTCAGGGAACAATTTACCTGCCGGCAGTTCCAGCTCATTATAAAGTACTTTTGCTATATCACCTCCGCTTTGCCCGGTTAAAGCAAAAAACTCTTTAAATGTTTTATCAAAAATACCTGATTTTGTCGAGGAATATTTGTAAGCTCTAAAAACACTGCCGGTCGAGCTTTTTTGTCCTTTAACGATCAGTACCAGCCATATATTTGTGAGCGGCGGGAGCAATTCTTTCAACAATTCTCCGCGACCTTCTCCAAGCTGTGTACCGCCTTTGAGCAAAAAAGGAACGTCACTGCCCAGCTGTAGTGCCATTTTTGAAAGTGTTTTTTCAGGAAAATTGCAGCCAAAAAGTTTATTGCAGCCGTTAAGCACCGCCGCAGCGTTACTGCTGCCCCCGGCCAGGCCTGCGGTTACCGGAATATTCTTAACTATCCTGATCTTAAGGCCGGTTTTTATTCCTGCCTGTTCAAAGAAAAGCTCTGCCGCCTTGTAGGCCAGGTTCCCGGAATCTTGAGGCACTTCGGGTTTATTACAAAAAAGTTCTATCCCTTTTCCGGCTCTCTCAATATGAACCCGGTCCGCAAGGTCTATGGTTTGAAAAAGAGTTCTAATATTATGATAACCATCCGGCCTTTTTCCTTTGACTTCCAGAAAAAGATTGATCTTTGCATATGATTTTACAGTTATTTTTTCCATGTTAAGAGATACCTGCTTAACTCCTGTTCGCTTATCCTGCGGGCTTTCTTAGGTATAAGCATTTCAAATAGAGAATCGGGAAGGTCTATATCAAGCTCCGGATCCAGAAAAGTAAATGTGACCTTATGTTCTCCGGCTGTAAGGTCGGCGGTTGCAGGGATCCCGGAGCCGGTGTTTTTTAGCGTGAAAAGAGAAGTTATTTCCTGGCGGGTTGCTTTCAGTTTAAGCTTGCCGCTATTATTGATAAATACGGAGGCGGGATTATCCGAATCCGCGTCAAAGAGTTCACCTTCAAAATACGCGTTTTCGGCTACAAAGTAGGCCTGTATAATTTTACCTCTGGCAACGAGCATAAAAAAAGGTTCATTAAAGAAGCCTTTGATCTCAAATCTCAGCAGAGAGTCACCTTTTACGGCCAGCAGAGATCTCTTCTTTATTTTTTCCGAAGGGCTTGCGTAACTTACCATAACCGCGGACTTTAGAGTTTTTAAGCCCGCTTTGCCGGAAAGCGGGAGTTGCACCCGTGGCCCCGCGCATCCCGCAAAAAACACAACGAGGAACAGCGCGCAATTATTTAGTTTTTTTAAGTTCATTAAGCTTTTTCCTCAGCTCAGTATTTTCAAGAAGTTTCAGGGATTTTTCATACATTTCAACAGCTTTTTCTGTGAGCTTTTCTTTTAAATAGATCTCAGCAAGATGTTCAAAAATAACAGCATCTTCGCTGCCTGAGCCTTTCATGAGCAAAACAGCCCGCTCTGTTTCTTTACGGGCAGCAGCGAGTTTTCCCATACGGAAATATACCCACCCAAGGCTGTCAGCATACGCGCCGTTCTCCGGCTCAAGCCTGACAGCTTCATTTATAAGTTTTAAAGCTTCTTCAAGGTTCTGATTTTGGTCAGCATAAATATAGCCGGCATAGTTATAGGCCTCTGCATTTTTAGGGTCCAGCGCGAGCACACTCTTGAAACTGCTCACGGCTTCCTCAAATTTGCCTCTTCTTTCCAGCAGGACTCCGAGTGAATATAGGGCCCTTTCATCATCTTTTTTTAATTTAAGCGCCTCCCGGTAGGCGGTCTCGCCTTTTTCATAGTTTTTCGTTTCAAAATAGGCCCCGCCAAGGTAAATTTTAAGATCCACATTTTCCGGCAGTTTTGCGGTGCCTTTTTCCAAAAGCTCTATCATCCCGGGATAATCCTGTTTCTTTGTATAAAGATAAGCCAGGTAAATATAGCCGGCGGGATTAGCCGGATCCAGTTCCACAAATTTTTCGTATGCGGTTTGTGACTCCCCGGGCTTTCCGAGCTCCGCATAGGCGGTGCCCAGCAATTGATAGGCTTCGGCATTAGCCGGATCGGAGTTTAATATTCTTTTAGCGTAAACCAGTACTTCCTGATATTTTTTTTCCTGATATAATATAAGCGCGGCCCGATGCAGGCTGTCCAGGTCATTCGGATCAAGTACAGCAGCTTTTTCAAGAGCTTTTACGGCCTCATCATAATTTTTCAACTGTGCATAAGCCAGGCCGAGGCTTTTATAGGCATGAGGGTCAAATTTTGAATGCTCTAGAAGCTTATTGTACTCCTCTATCGCTTTTTCCGGCCGGCCCTGGATCTGAAACATAAGCCCCAAAGCATAGACAGGTACGGAATAGTCAGGATTAACTTCCACGGCCTTCCGGTAGTATTTTTCGGCGTTTAAGAAATCTCCCTTTTTGCTGTAAGCCAGCCCCAGATTAAAATAGGAAGTATCCGCTCCCGGGTCAATTTCGACGACCCTGTTGAACATTTCAATGGCTCCGGCCGTCTTATCCTGCTTGTAATATATATTTCCAAGATAAAAATAACCGTTAATATTATTAGGCTCTATTAAAATGATCTTTTTACAGATCTTCTCTGCTTCCGGCAGATTTTCCTGTTCAATATAAAATACAACTGCCTGAAGCATAGTTCGTATATCCTTGCTGGTTTTTAATATTTTATCATATATTTTAAAGGCTTCTTCAGGTTTCCCTACTCTGGAATATTCGCGAGCCAAAACCTGGTTTAGCAGGTCTGAATCCGGGTCAAGCGCCAGTGATCTTTTATATTCTTCGATCGCTTCGTCAAAAAGCAGGTTATTTGAAAGCATAAGCCCCCTGCTATAGTATAAATAGGACTGGTAGGGCGGAAACACCTCAGGTTTTTCTCCTGCAGGAGCCGGCAGGGTTCCGCAGCCGCAGAACAAGAGAGCCAGAAAAGGGAGAAAAAAAAGGTATTTTAGGATCCTTCTTAGGCTTAAACTGTTAAAATCCATATCACCGGTCATAAACTTTTCCAAGGTGCCCTTCTTTTTAATGGCCGCCAGAAAAAACGAATTATGAAAGCCCAGCGGAAAAAGCTTTTTTATGGTTCTGGAAATATTATATTCCTTTTTAAATCTGTCATCAATCAGTATTTTATAACCTTTTAAAATATTCACCCCGCTGTCACCCGCGTCAAGGGCTTTTTCTGCGGTAAGCGCGGCAAACTCACCGCTTTTTATGGCATAATAAATACCTTCACCTGTTAAAGTGTTAGCCAGTCCCGCTGCATCTCCTGCCAGGAGCCAGCCTTCTCCAAATACTGTTTTAGGATAATCACAGGGAATTATCCAGGTTGCCGGAGGCTCAACAATGTTCGCGTCCGGTAGATATATTTTGTGCAGTTTAAGATACAGCTCTTTTAAATTTGAATTTTTTTCCGCGCCAAAGCCCGCTGAAATATATTCTTTACCGGCAATAAAAGGAAACCGCCAGAAGTAGCCGGGCAAAATACTTTTATCAAAATAGAATTCAAAAAGCCCGCCGGAACCCCCGGTTTCACACACGGTATTAACGGCTTTGATAGCCTGGCGCCTTTTAAACACTGAAAGCTTTCTTGTAAGCGGTGAGGCGGCTCCTTCGGCAATTATTATTAATTTTGCTCTCTCTTCAAATAGTTCCGCTGCACCTGCACCATTATTAAATTTCTTATATTTTACTCCGCATACGCGGTTTTTTTCCATTATGGGCTCAAAAGCGCAGGAATTTTCTGAGAGGACAGCACCGTTTTCAACGGCTTTTTTTTGCAGCAAATTATCAAAATATTTTCTATTTACGCACGCGCCGAACTTATCCGTAAAATCTCCGCGGTAAGCGGGAAGATCTTCAACAACAACCTTAACTCCTTTAATTATTTTTACATTTTCCGCATCACTAAAGAGTTCTGTTTCTGAAATAATTCCAATTTCCGCAAGTAATCTTACGGTTCTGGGTGTCAAACCTCCTGCACAAATTTTTTTCCTGGGAAAAATACAGCGTTCTATTATTAATACTCGAAAACCTTTCCTTGAAAGGATATTTGCAGCTGTTGCTCCGGCAGGTCCAGAACCTGTTATAATTACGTCATATTTTATAGACACTATATATTGTGGTCATCATTTAAAAAAGCACTATAAAAAAAGAAGCCCCTTATTGAAAGGGGCTTCTTTTTGTTCAACTTATTTAGATTACCGCTTGTTTCAGAGATTTGCTGGCTCTGAAGCGAATCGCTTTCTTTGCCGGAACATCAACCATTGCGCCGGTTTTAGGATTTCTTGCTTTTCTTGCTGCCCTGTCTTTCATTACAAACGTTCCCAGGCCAGCTACTTTTACCTTTGCCCCTGTCTTGATTTCAGAGGTTATGTATTGCACCAAACTGTCCAGAGCCCTTCCTGCTTCCGCCTTGTTGATCTTTGCTATATCTGCTATCTTCTGAACTATGTCCGTCTTTGCCATTTAGGCACCTCCTGGATTTATATCCTTTTTCAAGGATTATTGTTTACTTAAGTATATACAAATCTCCTTTGTTTGTCAATAGTATTTTGAATAAATATTGCTCTTGACAAAAAATACAATGTTTAGTAGTATAGGCTAATATTAATTAGAGGAGCAAAAATAATGCCAGCTGTGGGTAGAAGGCCGTTATTTCCAAATAAAACCAGACGAAACAGGGTTATTCAGCTTATCTTAATAGTCCTTATATTAGCAGGCATTTTCCTTGCATTCAGGCTTATTTTTTTCAAAAGCGTGCAAATAAACGGCCATTTAAGGTCAGCAAAATCATATGTTCACAAAGGAAAGTTCGATGAAGCCTTGAATGAGCTCAATAAAGCACTTGAAATAAATCCTGATAATCCTCTTACTTATGACGGAATTGGCTACTTGTATTTGCAAAAAGGCGACCTTGAGAGAGGCAAAGAATTCTATTTAAGATCAGAAGAAAACAAAGTTAAAAATAGCGGTATTTTTGATCATAATGCCATAGGCCTTGATTTTATTAATAAAGGAAGATATGCACCGGCTTTTGTTGAATTTGAACATTACAATAAACTGACAAACCGCGATTTAAAGGGAGTTTTTGGCCTGGCAATGGCCTATCACGGAATGGGGAGAATTTCCGAGGCGATAACTTCCTATGAAAACGCGCTGAATATCAGCCCAAAAAATCCGCATGTTTTATTTTTACTGGATAAAGCCAAAAAGGAAAAAGAATCCGGCAGTATGCTCTGCATTACGGATAGAAATCATCAACCACTCCTGAAAAAAGATATAAAAAAAGGAAGATCCATCTACCCGGCGGACAGCGCCACGGATAAAATAATCGGTATGAACTCCGAAGAATACGGTAAATTGGGAATGGAATACGCTATGAAAGATCTTATTCCCGGAAATGAAATAACTTTGACTCTTGACCTTGAATATCAGAAAGCCGCCACCTCGGTGCTGTATGATCAAATGGGTTCCATCGTTATCCTCAAACCTCAGACCGGAGAGATCCTCGCTGCGGTCAGCCATCCAAAGTTCAGCCCTTCAGGCATAGATAAAAAATTCGGCAGTTACAAATATAATTCCAACAAACCTTTTCTTAACCGCGCCTTCGAAACACTTTATGAGCCGGGTTCAATCTGTAAGATCATAACTTCTTCCGCGGCGCTGGAAACCAACGCTGATATGAAAGCTATTTTCCCGGTCCAGTGCAAAGGTTCAGCCATCATTGACAATCAAACTTTCTGGTGCTGGGAAAAACATGATACTGTTAAAGATATGAGGGAAGCCATAGATCATTCCTGTAATATTGCTTTCGCTAAAATAGGGAATTTTCTGGGCAACGAGAAGCTGGTTGAATTTGCCTGCAAA
Source organism: Candidatus Firestoneibacteriota bacterium (assembly GCA_903891415.1). Lineage (GTDB taxonomy): Bacteria > Oederibacteriota > D2-FULL-39-29 > D2-FULL-39-29 > D2-FULL-39-29 > CAIYPD01. The sequence goes on along the minus strand of CAITEH010000063.1, from coordinate 31,889 downwards.
TTTGGTTTTAACACGCCCCTGAATATTCAAGTGCCGGTAGCCACGAGTACTATTGATACTGACTCGGAAAACAAGTTTACTACCGCGGAGAAAGCAAACGGCCTCGGAAAGAACTACAAGATCACAACCTTACAGGCAGCCATGCTGGCCTCTACGATAGCCAATAATGGTATTTGCATGAAACCTTATCTCGTAAAAGAAATTAAAAATATCAAAGGCGAGGTGCTTTATAAAGAAGAGCCCTCTGTTTTAAATAACACTCTCAAAAAAGAAACTGCCGCAGGCATAAAGAAACTGATGCTGGACGCGGTTGAGAACGGGCTGGGTAAAAAAGCTAAAGTTGAGGGAATAAAAATAGCCGGAAAAACCGGAACAGCCAGATCTTCTAAAAAAGGCCTTGACGGCTGGTTCATATTCTTCGCGCCTGCCGATAATCCTGAAATTGCCGTAGCCATCATCTGCGAAACCGGCGGCAAAGGCATGGAAGTCGCCTGTCCGAAAGCAAAACAACTGGTACAGCAGTTAATTAAGAAACAATAAAATCCCCTGCTAAATCCGTTAATTGAGCTCTATTAAAGATCACTTCCAGTTATATATAACCTTATAATTTATCTTCTTTTCCTTTCCCGGTTCAATATCAACCCGGAACTCGATAGTCCTTGAATCGTTTTTCATAAATATATCCGAATATTCCGGGATATCCCAGTTTAGCCACCGGTATAGATGTTCGATGACCCTGACAGTAGTTGTTTCTTTCTTTTGACTTCTTAAAGTTATCTCAAAACTTTCTTCAACTTCATCTCTTTTATTGCTTAACTTGTATCCGGTCTGTTTTCTCTCTCCAACAATGTCAAATACATTACCCAGATAGACTTTTACCGTTTCATCTTTCGGCGTATGATCAATAGAATCCTCGCCGATAAATTCGTTACTGCCTCCTGTATCCTGCCTGTAGAGCTTTACTTTGCCTTTTGGCAGGGCAATTCCAAGGTTATTATCCTCCGAGTTCTTAAACTCAAAGATATTCAAGACTTTCTTATTGCACTTTATCCCGTAGTCCGCACGTTCTTTCCTGCTATAATCATCGTAACCGCTGGTATTGTCAAATTTAACACCATCGTAAACATAGAATCTCTGCCCTTTGACCTTTTCCGCGCGAATAAACTCTATCTGCTTGTTTTCCCTGTCTAAAAGGTCTGTTTTTCGCGGCAAGGAGTAAAGATGGAACTCGTCAAACTCCTTTACTTCCACTCCTGTCGCATCCTTCATCGCGCCCGCAATTCTTGCCTTTTCGGCCATGAAATAGGCATCATTACCCTGCTGATTATTCACTTTATTTACGTCTCCGGCCATAAGTTTTATTGCCGCATTTCTGAAATTCCTGCCGCAATTATTATCTATATTTACCCAGCCGATAATATCCATAACATCGCCTTTTTCAGGTACAACACAATTATAGGTGGCGTCCCATCTCATTCCACCGGTCATGTAGGAGAACTCTGCTTCTCTCTTCCCCTGCTCTTCCGCCTGAATCTTCCACATTAGCGTAGGTTTAATAAAAGAATCAGCGCCAAAATTCTCAAATACGGGCCTTCCGGGAAGCCCGAATACGATTTTTCCGTCCATCTCGACTATTGCGACTTGAGTGGTATATCCGGACTGGGCGTACGAGTAGGGGTTTCCGTACCGGCTAAACGCCTGAGTATGCGGCACATAGGAGCTTCTGATTATTTTCGCCTTTTTAATTATTTCTTTATATGTTTTTGTTGCCTGGTCATATTCACTTACCTTGAATTCCAGTTCTTTGCCTTCATTTTTGTATAAAAGCAGATCTTCGCTCAAAGGTTCAGCTTCAAAGTTCTGCTCCAGTATCTTGAAAACCCTGGAATTATTTTTATCCTTGAGTATCACCGAATCCTGCTGGAGGTGCCTGGCTATATCAGAAACGGAAATAATATTTTCACCTTTTTTCAGGTCCAGCTCAAGACTCTGCTTTACCACCCCAAAATCCTGATTATAGACTGTTACCGAGATATCCTCCGTAAAACCGGCCTGTACAATCAAAAAAAGCGCCAAAACTATGAACTTTTTCATATTTCCTCCCTCTTTCATTTAAGCCTGGAAAGAAGTGCTTCCAGTTTCCAGGCGATTTTTTCATCTAAGATGCTTCCTTTTTTTGTTTCTAAATATTTCCCGGATTCACTGCCGTAATCCAAAAAGAATTTTTCGGCTTCACGAACATCTTTTTGATCATCGGAAATGAACTTTTTAAAGTTTCCTTCAAAATCCTTCACCACATATTTTATTTCTGTTAATTGCGTGGATGCGATCCTTTCTCCCGTAATAACCTCTTTCAGCGGTACAGATTCCTCGGGCCCATTTTCTATTATCTTCCTGTCAAAAACCTTAACAGCTTTTTTAACTTTGAGGGCAGGACTCCCTGCTAATACTTTTTTTTCTTCCTTAACTTCCACAGTTTCAGCTGCAGCCGGATACTTTATTTCTGTTGTTTTCCCTGAATAGATCCTTTCTCCGGGAGCTGTATCTTTCTGTATCGCAGCTTCTGTTTTATATTCCTCTGTAACTTTCGGAATATCATCTTTTTTTATTCTTATCCAAACTTTGCCGGAACTCTGAAAACTGCTTCTTGAGATCCAGAGATTTCCGTGAATATCAATAAAAGCGCCGTTCAACAGGTCTCCTCCCGCGTAGTAATTTCCGGGAATATCCTTAAATTTCAAGAAATAATCCCATTTCTTGAAAAACAGGCCGGCTGTTCCGGATGTAAATACTGCAATGCCGGGAGAGCACTCAATAATACGTCCGATCTTGTCGTTGTTAAAAACCGCACTTGCGGTTTTTAAATAATTATTTTCTTCTTCCAACTTCCTGTTGGGATAGAATACCTCGGACTTTTTCCAATCACCATTATCAAAGACATAACAGTCTTTTTCTGTGAAGCCGCTCCAAGTTGTAAGGTAAATCTTTCCCTCGGGAGTTTTATTGAACCCCCCAAGAAAACACTCCGGCTCAGTCAATTGTTTAAATGTTTTTATGCTGTTTGCTCCGCTGCCATCTTCACGGTAGGCTGTGATTTCCCTGAACACAGAGTACTCCCGGCTGCCGGCAGTTAATACACTCGGCCTTCCCTGTATCAAAACCGTGTCAGGAAGCAAACAGATGAGGCTTGCCGATCTATCAAGAAATTGAATTTTAAACTCTTTATTAGCGCGATTCTTTTTTAAGAATATTTTATAAAAGTCCTCAAACTCATATTTGCCGTCATTTTTAAATATAACCGCGTATTTACTGTTATTTCCGCCGGAAATTCTGCCGTAGACAAGCCAGATATTGTCGTCGGAATCTATACCAAAGTATTGGAAATTACAATCTTTTAGTTCCGGTTTTTCTTCTTCCTTTTCTTTTCTAAAGTCATACGCGTTAATAATATCCACAGTATTATTACCGTCAAACCTGCGCAGAGTACCTGACCTGAATCTATCTGCCTCCCAGTAACAGCGTCCTTTGCTGTCAGTTTTTATCTCACCATAAGCCGGGAACTCGTCATAAACTTTTTCTGCACTAGAAGAACTTAGGATTCCCGCAGAGTCCTTTTTAAGGACTTGAAATATATCCTCTGAATTTAATCTGCCTGTTTTACTGTTTACCAGAAGTATCTTCCCGTCAGGAAGTTTAATTATTTGTTTGGCATTTGCCACCCTGATCCCATGATTAACATCATAAGTATTGACTTGCCCGCCGGGAAGCAGGAGATTTAAACCGTGCCCAAAACCTTTTGCTATCCAGATGAAGCCGTTATCTTCCAGCATGAAATATTCACGGTCACTTAAAAAAGGAGTATTACCCCCCGCGCCGGAAGCATACTTTACCGGCCGTCCTTCTGAAAAATAATACATTTCATTCAGGCTATTTTTTGCAATGTTGTTTTTCGGCGTTATGCTTAAAGCCCAGAGCTTGCCTCCCTGGGCGCGGTAATGCAAAATAGGAATAAAACTTTTTTCCTCGAAATCAAGATCTTTTTTAATCTCCAGCCGGTTGTTATTTATTTTATAATCTACCTTCGCGCATTTATATTCGTTGTAATACTGGCCGATATAGACAATTCCCTCAGCCGGTTCTATGATATCGTTTACACCTGCCAAACCAATATCCGCGCATGCTGTTTCATAAATTTTACCGGTTTTAAGTAATAAAAAATTATTTTTAAACACATTTTCATGCACTCTGCTGTTCGTTGACCAGATCCACACGCTGCCGGGAAACTCCTCGGAGAATTTTATGGTATTTACATCCAGTTTATCTCTGTCAGCTTTGCTCATGTCAAGCTGTTTAACAACTACCCCGTTAAGCCTTATCTCGCCCCTTTCGGTAACCAGCAATCTGTCACCGCCTGAGGTATGAAAGAAATTAAATATCCGGAAACTTTCCTCCAGTTCTTTCAGTTTTCCTTTCTCCATGACTGCCAGGACAAAGATACTGGAACCTTCTTCCGGCCTTTTCAGTTTTTCTTTTTCGGAAGCACCGGGTGAATATATTCTTTCCCGTTGATACACGGCATATAAAGCATCGAAACCCCAGAGTTTAATAAATTCCAGGCCTTCCCCAGGATATTTTTTCAATTCCCCGGAAGAATAACCGTAAAGCTCGCGATTCATGGTTATCCATACATTCATGGAAGAATCCCGGACTATATCAAATCTGGCAGCCGGAAGGTTTTTTAATTGCAGGAACGGGTTATTTGAAGATATTTTATCTTCTATTGCAAAAAACGACACTGTGATCACAAGAATAATTACTGATATTTTGAAAGCAAGGCTTCTATTTTCCATAGGATCCTTTGATCTTTTTCTTTTTGCAGCATCTTCTTCAAATATTCGCGCCCGTTTGCTCCGGCTTTAATAAAATACTTTTCTGCTTCCCTGTTATCTTCAATCAGACCGCTTAAAAGATATTTATAAGCTGTTTCTAAAGAATCAATGTTTGCCGCCGGAAATACAGGAATGCCGGCTTGCGGTTGGGCATCCATCCCGGGTCTTTTTGCCTCAGGCGGGCGCAAAACACCCGCTTGAATAGATTCAAGAAAAAGCCAATAGTCACATTTGCAGACCGGATATACCGAATTATTTATTAAAAAATCCTTCCTTTCATTCCAAACTTGCGGTTTTAAAATAAACCAAAGTGCTCTATTTGCAACGAACATTTCCTCAGAACGAAACTGGTTTTTTACCGTGATATTTGCTTTTCGGCCGTCAAAATTGCGGACAGATATATTGCCTTCCGAAAATTCAAATACCGTCCCGTCTCCGGTTTCCAGGGTCCTTCTTTCGGCCCTGGTATAATCCGACGAGTATAATGCTGCTATCTTTTTATCCAATAGCTGCCATTTTCCGTCTACAAGCATATATCTCCGCTCCAGTCCTGTCACTCTATCCCGCAGCGTGACAACTATTGATTCTCCCTTATATCCGGCCGGGTCGGAGATCTCAAGTCCATTTTCACCGTTTATATCTTTACTTTCCAGGAGCTCCCAGGAGACTTTATTAAAAAAATAAAGTTTTCTGTTAAAGTGATAGTCCGCCATAACAATATGACCGTCATCGGAAAAGACAGTGTTTATTTTACGGATACCGGACATATTCAACCTGTTCCAGGCCTTTTCCGCGGCAAGCTTGCTGTATATATCTTTTAATTTTTCTTCCTTTACCGTTCCATCCTTATACTTGATTACCCAGACATCTGCGCCGGCAACCAGCACCCAGATATCATTTTCAACGCCTTTGCAGATACCCAGCAATTCAGGATTTAATAGCCGGTCATTCTGCCGTATTATTTTTACTTCTTCGAAGACATTTAAGACTTTTTCATTCACATTTGGCCTATATTTCGTTAACCAGCCGTCACTATCAGACACAAACCAGACATCGCTGTTTGCATCAAATACCGGAATACATAACGAATTGAATAATTCCCAGCCTGTTTTATATTTATCGCTATTTATTGAACTGTCGTAACTATACCATTCCCGGGGATAAGCATACCCGCGCTCCGGAGCCGCGAATAAATAAACAAGCTCCCTGTCGCGCAATATTGTTTTGACCAAAGGCTGAATAAGCCCGTCAGACCAGCCATACTCCTTGATACTGCCGTCTTTTGATATCTTCAATGCTTGAAATTTATCGCCGCTGATCCAGACAGCACCGGAAGCATCTTCGCAAAGTTCACGGGTATAACTCCCTTCAAATCTTAGGCTCAATCCTGATTCAATATTATTCTTCAGTAACTCTATTTTTCCATAGGTTACAAGAAAAATTGAATAGTAGATATTATATGCGTTCGCCGTCATTTTATTCCCGGCAATAACTATTATCCGTCCATCTCCCGTCCGCAGCGAATCGGTAATAATATAGTTTTTAATTATCGAAATACTTGTTCCTTTTGGCGCCAGGACCGGTATATTGCCGGACGATCTCTTTAATTCAAATAGCCAGGAACCACCGGCGTAAAAACTGACGAGAAATTCCCCTGACGGCAATTCGAGAATGCCCGCTACTTCGTCATTGGCTTTAGTTGCAAACGGCAACGCAAATAATTCTTCATTATCACAGCACAAAAACCCGTCAATAAACTCGGTATCATCCAATAAACTCCGTTTTTGGTAGTCCGACCAGATCCATATTTTTCCTTTTGTATCTTCATAAAATTTGAGAGGAAGTTTTATATGCTCTTTTTGACTCTTGCTTGTTCCCTGATTTATTTTTGTAGTATATATGAATTCTGACATTTTTAAACCGTTTATTACGGTGATCTTGTTTTCCTTTCGGCATATCCAGAGCCTGCCTTTTGAATCCACAAATCCGTTGTTAGGATCGGCTTGTCCGTGGAAGACCTCAAGATATCTTTTGCCGTCGAAATACCTTACACTATCTGCAATTATTTTCTGACGCGCGGGAAAGGTGTCTTCCTGACTATTAATTGCTTCGCTATAGAAGATATAAGCGCCTTTTGCCGCACCCAGAGCATTAAGAGCCCGGCCTCTATAATTCGCGCTTGAGCCGGCTTCAAGAAGTTTTCCTTTTTCATAAAGATAAACAGCTTTTTCTTCAATGAGCCAGATATTACCTTCAAGATCTTTTACCGCGGTTACGGTTTCACGTGAAAGAGGCCTTACCTGTTTAAAAGGGAGAAAGCTCTCAGTTTTCCGGCCGGAAGTATCTGCTTTGGTTTGCCTGTTAATTATATTTTGACCCATAGGGGCGCAGGAGACAAGAAGGATAGCTATAAAAAACGCCCAACAAATACTTTTCACCAGGACTCTCCTCCGGTAAAAATGCTTCTTATTTATTATATCAGAATTGAACAGCCGGTTTCTATATACCTTTTCAGAAATTCTGAAATTCCTCAATAAAGCAGAATCAGGCAGCATTAAAATTGTAGTTGCTTTCCGCCTGAGGCATGATATCAAGCATTTTTGGCCTCAAAAATTAGGCAACTACAAAAAATATACAGAATGAGGATTTTCTGTGCCTTTTTTGAAAGATTTATCTTCCGGATGTTTTGAATTTTGTGAACTTATAGGCAGGTTATTGGGCTTAGTGCTGAAGGAGATACCGTCTAAGCATATCAAGGGCGCTTTGAGCCGTTCTTTCTTTTATCCAGATACGTTCACCACTAAATCTAAACTCTTTACTGAGCATCTCAGTATCCGTTGAAATAGCTATATAAACCAGCCCGACCGGTTTTTCCAGAGTACCCCCATCCGGCCCCGCTATACCGGTGACGCTCAGTCCTATATCTGAACCCGCGAGTTTTCTTGCTCCTTCCGCCATTTCTTCCGCGACCTGCTTGCTCACAGCACCGTACATGTCAAGGCTGATCTTTTTTACCGCCAGCGTGTCTATTTTTGCCTGGTTGGAATAAGTTACGGCCCCGCGCAAAAAGTATGCGGAGGAACCCGGAACATCTGTTAATCTGCTGGAAAGCAGCCCGCCGGTGCAGGATTCAGCCGTCGCGAGCGTTAATCTCTTTAAAGTAAGCAGCATGGCGGCCGCTTTTTCCATTGTATCCTCATTAACGGCAAAAATATTTTCATGAAGCTTATCTCTAAGTTGAAGTTCCAGCTTGCTTAAGAGCTCGTCGGCTTCTTTTTCGTCTTTTGCTCTTGCCGTCAGCCTGATCTTAACTTCCAGGTGGGAAGCAAGCAAAGCTATGGTCGGATTTGTGCAAAATCTGAAAAGTTCATTGATAAGTTCATCAATTCTGGATTCACCCAACCCGTAAACTTTGAGGACCCGGGATTTAAGTATGCCTTCAGATCTGAAATGCTCTTTAAGAAAAGGAATAACGCTTTCCGTCATCATAGGTTTCATTTCGCTGGGCACGCCGGGAAGTATTATAATAAACCTTTTATCAACAGGTACAATAAGCCCGGGCGCGGTTCCATTCTTATTCTCGATTACTGTAGAGCCATTGGGAACAAGTGCCTGTGAAAGGTTGTTTTGCGGCATTTTGATCTTTCTCAGGTCGAAAAAAGACTGCATATGCTTCAAAACATTTTCATTAAGAACAAGTTTAAGGTTAAAGGTTTTCACAAGGGCCGCGCGGGTAACATCATCCACGGTCGGTCCGAGGCCTCCGGTTATTATTACTGCATCAGAACGGCTCAGCGCAAGTTTGATAGTTTCAGAAATACGTTTTTCATTATCACCCACAGAAGTTTTATAATAAATATTCATCCCGGCTTCCGCAAGCCTCTGCGAAATAAAGGCAAAATTAGTATCCACTATCTGCCCGAGAAGAAGTTCTGTCCCTACAGTAATGATCTCTGCGTTCATATAAGTATTATACTACAATAGAACTGCAATTGGCGAGAATAAAATATAGCCCTGAAAACAGGGCCTGATATTCCGCCCTTAGGTACATCATAGGCGGACACAGATGGGTATTAAGATGACACAGATAAAATAAGAAAAGCTGAGCAATAGAATATTATAATATCTGGTTTAACGACTTCAAATCCAACGGGATTTGCAGGATTCGGCCATCTTTGCTTTTATATAATAAATGGCCTTTTTCCAGAAGATATTCAAATATCTCTTTTGTTATTTCTACATCATGCTTGCAATACTCTATTATAAGATCTATTTTTCCTTCCTTAAACCATTGCAGAGATTGCAGGCCGTCCGCTGATTTACCCTTATTCAGGTTGACCAGGCTCAAATGATCCAGAGATAAGCGAAAGCCCAGCTGTTCATAGATAAGGTCCAGTATATCAAGTGTGGGTATTTTCGAAAAATCTATCGTTGTGTAGCCCTTGAGCACGCCCCAATCAAAACGTTTAATATTGAAACCTATTACAAGGTCTGCTTTTAAGAACATATTAAGCATTTCTTTTACTTTTTCCTCGGGAAAAGCGTAGTATTTATCTTCCTTGAACGAATAAACAACGCCGATCGCCAGGCCCATAAGATGGGTATTGTTCCAGCCGCCGACTTCCGCCGCACTTCTTTGGGTTTCGCAGTCAAAGACCAGGACATTTTTACCGGCAAGCAGCTTTTTTATGTCCACTCCCTCTATTTCAGCTTCTACAATTTTAAGAAGGTCAGTTTTGTCTTTATGAACAACTTCAACACAAGCAAGCTTGCCGGTTCCTGTCAGGAAATTATTTAAAAGTGTTATAGCAACATTTTTATCCAAAGGTTTGTTCCCGCTCCCGCATTTTGAAGATTGAATACAGGAAGGACAACCAAAATCACAGGGGCAGCTGTTGAGCATTTCAAGGGTTGTTTTTATCAGTTCCGGCGCCATATCATAGGCCTTTTCCGCAAGGCCGACTCCGCCCGGATGCGCGTCATAGATAAAGATCGCCGGCGTTTTTGACGCCGGATTGAACTCCATGGATACCCCGCCGGTATCCTGCCTGTCGGAAAGCGTGAATAAAGGCAGCATGGAGATAACAGCATGCTCCACGGCATGGATCCCGCCCTGGAAATCACCGATATCGCAGGTAATGATCTTGCCTTTCAAGGCATCCGGTATCTCAAACCAGAAAGCCACGGTTTCAAATATATGGGGCGGCAGGTGGAGTTCATGTTCATCAAAGTTTATCTGGTTATACATTTTCTTTCTCACATAACCTACAACTTTTTCTGTAACCTTGACTTTTCCGAGTTTTATTATTACTTCCCCCTGTTGTTTCTGTTTAAAGACATCCATTACCTCTATTTCCTCGGTGGACCGGGGCTCGGTGTAATAGTCCACATCGGCCTCCCTTACTTTTACCTTTTTTGCCGTAAGATCAAGTTCGAGCACCTCATACTGGCTGCCGGAGTGCAGGTAGACGGCATTTTGAAAGCATTCTCTGAGCACTCTCGGATAATCTACTTCGCCTATTATCCTGTTCTTTACGGCGTCCACAACGACAAAAGAATCTCCTATGGATCTTATGGAGAGGAACCTGGAGGGGTAACGTTCGAAACTATGGTATTTTCCGTCACTGCTCTTTTGAAGTTTGTTATCTTTAGTAAGTTCATTTAGAAAATAGGGCAGAGTAGCCCCATAGAGCGAGATATCCAGTTCCGTGTCAAGCGGTGCTTCAGAAGCCGCGCAGGTTAAATGCGCTTTTGAAATTACCGGATTATGGAAATCAACGACGGCGGTCTCATATTCTTTTTCAAAGAATTTTACCGGATTGCTCATAAAATACTGGTCCAGGGCATCCTGCAGGGCGATAAGTATTACAAGAGCTTCCCCGACCCTGCCGACCCGGCCGCTTCTTTGCCAGGTGCTCATGATGCTGCCGGGGTAGCCCACAAGTATACAGACATCCAGGCCCCCGATATCAATCCCTACCTCCAGCGCCGAGGTTGAGATCACGCCCAGCAGTTCTTCAGAAAATAGTTTCCGCTCAATTTCCCGCCTTTCTTCGGGTAGATAGCCGGAACGGTAAGCCGCGATCTTTGTTGTATATTTAAGTCCCAGCGCGGATATCCATTGGTAGATCAACTCCGTGACCTTCCGGGCCTTTGTAAATACGATGGTTTTCATATCCCTGCTGATGCACTCCCGCAGCAGGTGCGCGGCCTCAGTATAAGGGCTTTCCGCGGGATTCCAGAGAATAAAGTATTTTCCCGGTGAAGGTGCCCCGTTTTTTTCCAAAATTTCAAAATCAAGGCCCGTAAGGCCTGTAATAAACTCGCGGGAATTTGAAATTGTCGCGCTGGAGCAGATAAAAACCGGATCACTGCCGTAAAATCTGCAAACTCTTCTAAGCCTTCTTATAATATGCGCAACATGCGAGCCAAAAACACCCCGGTAAGAATGCACTTCATCTATTACCACATATTTTAAATTCCTGAAATACTCTGCCCAGCCCGCGTGATAGGGCAGGATCCCGAGATGGAGCATATCCGGGTTGGTAAGTATTATATTCGGCGTTGACTTTTTAATTTTTGTTCTCTGATAGGAAGTTGTATCACCGTCATAAATAGAAGCCAGCGGAAAATCTTCCGCAAATATGTTCTTTTTAAAGTCCATGACCGTATTAAACTGGTCATGCGCCAGCGCCTTTATCGGATAAAGGTATAAAGCCCTGGCCCGGGGATCTTTAATAATACTGTCTATTACCGGAATATTGTAGATAAGTGTTTTACCGCTTGCAGTAGGCGTGAGCACGCATACGTTTTTTTTCTTTTGAATAAGCTCAATAGCTTCCGCTTGATGAGCGTAGAGCTGTTTAAAACCAAGAAAGTGCAGAGTACTTATTATCTGTTCCGAGAGCCAAGCCGGGAAATCAGCGAACGAACCTGTTTTTGGCCGGATATAGTGGGCATGAACAAGGCACTTTGCATGTGCCGGATCATTACTGAGGTGATTTATGAAATTTTTAATATCTACCGGCATTTTTACCTGATGATATAGAGAAATAAAGGAATAGTCACCATCGAAATACCGGTCGTTACAAGACAAGCGGCCGCCGAATAGTTCGGATCCTTTTTATATTGCGTCGCAAAAAGTATCGCAGAGAAACCTGAAGGCATCGCCGCCTGGAGTACAATTACCGAGCGGACCACCGGATCCAGTTTAAACAGCATAGTCATTAAGATTATAACGGCCGGGGCAAGCAGTAATCTTATAAAGACTATCAGGAACATATCTTTGCTTATAAACAATTTTCCCACACCTTCAAGTTTAATATTGGCCAGGATGGCGCCTGTTATCAACATGGCCATAGGAGTAGTCATACTTCCGACAACTTGCAGCGGGGCAATAATAACGGACGGCAGGTTTACCCGGGACATGGAAAGGACAAACCCCGCAAAGAGCGCGACAATACCCGGATTTATGATCCTTTTCAAAGGGAACTGCCCGGCGGCATCTTTACCGGTGAACATTCCTACACCCGCTGTCCAGAGAAAAATATCGGCCATAAAACCGAACAGGAACACATAGATCACGCCCGCGGGGCCATAGAGCATACCCGCAAGAGGAATTGAAATAAAATAATAGTTGGGGAACATGTTCAGAAAAATATATTGTTTTTCTTCTTTTCTAATTTTGAATAGTTTAGAAGATAAATAAGCCAGCGGCAAATTAACAAGAATTATCAGAATAAAAGCAAAAAGCGGAAGAGCCGCAGTTGAAAGCAGCATCTCCCGCTTATAGGTTGTGACCATATTTGCGATTATCAAGCAGGGTATCGAGACATTAAATACTATCTTAGTAAGCCCTTCAGTGGTCTCCTGTTTGATAATATTAAGCCTTCCGGCCGCAAAACCGACTCCGATCATGATAAAAACACTCAGGATGGAATTAAAAATATTTCCGAAAGTTTCGTTAAAGATTGTCGCCTTCTCCCAGTCTTTCTTTTCTGGCCTCGATAAGCGCTTCTTCAAAACATTTCAAACCGTCCAGTACTGCCGGAGCGGTAATGGTCAAAGGCGGGCATATTTTTATTGTCCCGCTGCCCATTCCCACCGGGGAAAAGAGCATCAGCCCTTTCTCTACGCATTTCCCGACGATAAGGTGTGCCAGGTCACCGTCCGGGTCCCTTGAACCTTCTTTTACAATATGAACGCCGAAAACCAGGCCTTCACCCTGCACTTCCCCTATAATGTCGCTGTGCCTTTCTTTTAATTTGAGGAATTCTTTTTTGAAAAGAACCCCTAATTTTGCCGCATTCAGTACGAGTTTATGTTTAATAATATAATCAATGTTGGCTATGGCCGCGGCTACACAAATAGGATTGCCGGTATGCGTGCTTGTCATGGTATTCGGCTCATAAATGTCCAGCACGTCCTCCCGCCCGGCTACGGCAGACAGCGGCAACGAACTTGAAATACCTTTTCCGAAAGTCATCAGATCGGGCACTATACCGTAGTGTTGAAAAGTAAATAATTTTCCGCTTCTGCCGAAACAGGCCTGCACTTCATCACAGATCAAAAGTATCCTGTTTGCCGTACAGAATTTTCTGAGTAATTTCATGAAGCCCTTAGGCGCAAATGTAGCCCCTGCGCCCTGGAAGCTTTCAAGTATAATACCGGAAATCCTGTCTTTAGGTTTGCCTCCAAACCTTTTGCTGAGCAATTTTGAGAATTTAGTGAAACATTCCTTATCGCAGCCCCGGTACTCAGGTTTGCCCCACGGGCACCTGTAGCAGTTAGGGAAAGGCATATTATGCATATCTTTATCGACATTGACTATCCAGTCCTTAAGCACGGGTGTTCCGCCTATCATCTGCGAACCAAGCGTCCTGCCGTGAAAGGCCGCGTTAAAAGAAACTATGCCGATCTTTCTTTTATCGGCTATCTTCTGGCCGTAAGTCCTTGCAAGTTTCAGGCAGACTTCAACGGCCTCAGAGCCGGTAGTTAAAAGAAATATTTTTTTGAGCGGGTACGGAAGCAGCTTTGCAAGTTTTTCCGTAAGGTCAGCCCTGGCTTCCGAAGGGAAACAATAGTTATGGAGCAGATTCTTATTAATGGCCTTGATCATGGCTTTTTTTATCGCGGGATTGGAGTGCCCTGCATTGGCTACAAGAACACCTGAACTCCAATCAAGCCATTTATTGCCGTATTTGTCATAAACATTGAAGTTTATTGCGTGATCCCAGACTGCCAGCGGCTGGCCGGACATGGATCTGGGTTCATATTTTCTCAAGCGTTTTATTGTTTCCAAAGACCGCGGCACAGGAAATTTACCGGTCACCATCCTGCGGAACGGTGTAGACACATTTTCGATCTTATTTATCTTCATGCTAAACTCTTTTGCCATAGTAATGCCTCCCAGCATTGTGTTCCGGACATTTAAGTCCCAGAAGAATAACTCTTAATTACTTAACTTTGTTCCTGTTGCTATATCCAACCCCGGTTTTCCATTGCTGTTATTATCTCATCAACCGCAAGAACCAGCCCGGCTTCTTTATTCGTAAGCTTCCGGTCTTTTTTCAATGCCAGCAGGCTCGTAAAACATCGCTCAATGGTTTTATCTATAAACTCGAAGACTTCTTCAGCGCTGGTAAGCGAACCTGATTTTGCACTTTTCCATTCTATATAGGAGGCTATGACCCCGCCCGAGTTGGCAAGAATATCCGGGATAACTTCAATCCCTCTGCGTTTGAAGATCTCATCCGCTTCCTTTGTAGTCGGGCCGTTAGCACCTTCAACAACAAGCTTTGCTTTGACCTTACCGGCAGTCTTATCCGTAAGGACATTTTCACAAGCCGCGGGTATCAATATATCGGCGGCAATTGCAAGCAGGCCTTCATTGGAAATTGCTTCACCTTCAAATCCAGTTAAAGAGTTATTCTTGCTGTAATAACTCATAAGTTTCGTCACATCAAAACCTTTATTATTAACCAAGCCGCCGTTCAGGTCAGAAACAGCCACTACTTTAGCTCCCATTCTATCAAGAAAAAAAGCAGTCCAGCTTCCCACATTACCGAAGCCCTGAATGGCAACTTTCATGCCCTTAATGTCTTGTTTATACAATTTTCTCAGCCCATACATGGCGGAGAAAGCAACTCCTCTTCCCGTGGCCTCTTTTCTGCCGGGGAGGCCCCCTATACCAAGAGGTTTGCCCGTAACACACTCCTGCTTGTGTGTTTGACCGTAAATTGTAGCCATTTCTTTAGGCCCTGTTCCCATATCCGGGGCCGGCACATAGTATCCGGTTTCAAGATCGCTCCTTATTATGTGCACAAATTCTTTTATGATCTCTTTTTTCATATAGGAATCCAGCTTTGTGCTGTCCATACGAATTCCTGATTTACCGCCGCCAAAAGGGATCCCGGTCAAAGCAGTTTTCAAAGTCATGCGTTCAGCAAGATCCGTAGTCTCGTCAAGTGTGACGTTCTTATCGATCCGGATCCCGCCTTTTGCCGGCCCCCGCGCGGTATTGTGATAAACGACAAAAGCATCAGCAACTATCAGTGTCTTATTGTCAACCCAGATATTCAGATTGATTATCTTCTTTTCTTCAGATTTCAATAAAAGCAGGCCGGCATTTTTTTTGCCTTCAAGCTCTGATTTTATTATATCCAGGTCAAAAATCGACATATTGCCTCCTTGACCCTGTTGCTTGCCTTAAAACCATATTGCTTTACCATATTAATGCCTCCCAGCATTGTGTTCCGGACACTTAAGTCCCAGAAGAATTACCGGTTCCAACCTCTATTTTTCAATTTTATGGTATTAGAATAACCCGACAACCCTGCCGTTCTTATCAAGATCAACTTTCATACCCGCAGGAGCAGTAGGAAGGCCGGGCATGGTACGCATATCACCGCAAAGCGGGTAGAGGAAACCTGCCCCTATAGACGCTCTAATATCCCTTATCGGAAGCGTAAAGTCCGACGGACGGCCTTTTAGCGAGGGATCATGGGACAAGGAAAGATGTGTCTTGGCCATGCAGACCGGCAGTTTATCCCAACCCAGCCCGCTGTAAAGTTTGATCTTGTCTTCCGCGGCAGCCGAATAAGAAACACTTTTTGCGCCGTAAATTTTTGTCGCGATCGTAAGGATCTTTTCTTTGATAGAGGCTTCCAGCGGATAAAGGAAATTAAACTTTGATTTTTTATCACAGGCTTTCACGACCGCGTGTGCAAGTTCTTTCCCGCCTTCCCCGCCTTTTTCCCAGACATCCGAAAGCACCGCGTCTTCTGCTCCGGCTTGCAGAGCTCTCTGCCTGATAAATTCTATTTCTTTATCGGTATCGGTAGTAAATTTATTGATGGCTACGACCACAGGAACACCGAAGATCCTCGCGTTTTCTATCTGTTTCTCCAGGTTACAGACGCCCTCTTCAATAGCTTGCAGATTTTCTTTTAACAAATCCTCCGGAATAGGCTTTCCGGGCACCACCATGAATTTTCCTGAATGCATTTTTAAAGCCCTTACCGTACAGACCATTACCACGCAATTCGGTATAAGTTTGCTGTAACGGCATTTTATATTCATGAATTTTTCCATTCCCAGGTCCGCGCCAAAGCCCGACTCGGTAACTACATAATCACCGAGTTTAACCGCCATCTGATCCGCTATTATTGAATTATTCCCGTGCGCGATATTAGCAAAAGGTCCCGCGTGCACAAAAGCCGGTGTATGTTCGGTGGTCTGCATTAGCGTGGGTTTAATGGCATCGCGCATAAGCACAGCCATAGAGCCCGCGACCCCCAGATTTTCCGCTGTTACCGGTTTGCCATCCTTGGTAAAAGCCACAACTATCCTGCCCAGCCGCTGGCGCATGTCCGCTAAACTTGTGGTTAGAGCAAGTATGGCCATAACTTCAGAGGCAACAGAGATATCAAAGCCGGTCTGCCTGGCAATACCGTCATCCTTGCCTCCCAAACCTATAATTATATTCCTTAATGACCTGTCGGATATGTCCACGACTCTGCGCCATAAAATATTATTGAGGTCAATTCCAAGTTTATTTCCTTTGTGCAGATGGTTGTCCAGAAAAGCGGAACAAAGGTTATGCGAAATAGATACCGCGTGAACGTCTCCGGTCAAATGAAGGTTAAAATCTTCCATAGGCACGACCTGGGAGTACCCTCCTCCCGCAGCACCGCCTTTAATTCCAAACACCGGCCCGAGTGAAGGCTGCCTGATAGCTGTTATCACTTTTTTCCCTATTTTTGCAAGGCCCAGGGAAAGCCCGATAGTTGTGACGGTCTTACCTTCTCCAAGCGGGGTCGGGGTGATCGCCGTAACATCAATATATTTACCCTGAGGACGGGATCTTACGCGGTCTAATAATTCGAGCTTGATCTTGGCCTTGACATCACCGTAAAGCTCAATTTCGTTCCTCTTAATGCCTATTTTTTCGGCAATATCAGTTATTGGTTTAAGCTTGACCGCCTGCGCAATGTCAATATCTGAAGGTACTTTAACTTTGTTTACTTTCATAAGGCCCCCTTTGAAATATAATGACTAAGCACTAAACAAGCTCTTAGCATTGATTCTTTAAATATACATCAACGATATTTAGGCTTTAAAACCTTAAAAACTTTATGCCACCTTACGAACTTCTTTCTCAGTATTCGTCCGGAAGGTCTTTTAACTGGGAATAGGTAAATACCGGGCCGTCTTTGCAAATATAAAGATGCTTGACATTACACCTGCCGCACTTGCCCAGACCGCATTTCATTCTCATTTCAAGTGTGGTGACTATCTGCTCGGGTGTAAAGCCCAGGTCAAGCAGTTCTTTAAGGACAAATTTTATCATGATCGGGGGCCCGCAGATTATTGCCACTGAATCTGCCGGTGAGGGGTGCACTTCTTTTAAAACAGCGGGCACAAAACCGACTTTATGTTTCCAGCCGTCAGCTCCTTTATCCGCAGTAAGTATTATTTCGGTATCCGGAACTTTTTCCCAGTCAGAAAATCTGTCCTTATAGCAGATATCCAAAGGGCTTCTTGCCCCGTAAAGGATAGTTTTCTTTTTAAAATCCTTAAAGGTATCAAGCGCAAATTCAATGGAGGACCTTAGTGCCGCTAGGCCCACTCCGCCGGCAATATAAAGCAGATTTTTGCCCTGCCATTTATCAAAAGGAAACCAGTTGCCGTAGGGGCCCCTGAGCCCGACTGTCGCGCCAATCTCAAGTTCATGTATGGCCTCTGTGACCCGCCCTACTTTTCGTATGGTACATTCCACAAATTCACTTCTGGTCTGGGGATTGGCAAAAGTAAAAATAGTCTCCCCTATGCCAAATATATCCAGTATTAAAAATTGGCCGGCTTTCCAGGTAAAAGTTTTTCTTACTTCAGGGTCCTGAAGTTCAAATTTATAGCTCTTTATGTCCCCGGTTTCGGCCTTTATCTCAACTACCTTTGCCAGGTGCGGTTTGTAAATATTTTCAGCCACTCTACTCTCCCGTAACTTTAGCTTAATTTATACTAAACGTTCTCTATGACACTTCTTATGTCAATACTGACCGGACAGGCTTTTATACAGCGGCCGCAGCCCGTACAGAGTTCTTCCTTAAAATTGTCCACATGGTAATTAAATTTATGCATAAACCTCTGCCTGAATCTCTTTTTGGTGTCTATCCGCGGATTCACCCCGCCGGCCATCCTCGTAAACAGCTCGCTCATACAGGTATCCCAGCTTCTCACCCTTTCCGAGTTAATATTGTCAAAAGCTTTCTCGGTAATATCAAAACAATAGCAGGTCGGACAGACAAAAGTACAAGCGCCGCATTTCACGCAGGGCAAATGAGCGGTATCCCAGTAACTCGAATCAAAAGAGGTATCAAGCTTTTGCTTTATTCCCGGGAGATCAAGTTTCTTGGTTATCTTTTTTTCCGCCTCGGTCTTAAATTCTATTTTAGCTTTTTCTTCCGCAGCACCGGCTTCCTTAAAATACCGGGAATACCCCGTGATAATAGCTTCGCCTTTGGCGGTAATTGCTTCCGCAAGGCAGCTTCCTTCTTTTAGCGGAGTTAATAACAGATCGCTGCCTGTACTATTTACTGGACTCCCGTTCAAGAATGAAGTACAAAAACAGGTGCTTTCCGGCTTTTCGCAGGAAATGGTAATTATCGTTGTCTTCTGTATCCTTTTTGTATAATACTCGTCAACAAAACCGCTCCAGTTAAAGAGTTTACCGATAATATCAAAACCCCGGGCATCACAGGGGCGGCAGCCAAAGATAACTGTTTCTGCCGGTTCCGCGGGATCTTCAAGGAAAACACCGTTCTTGTCTTTTTTTATCTTAAAAAATGTCTCTGATTGAAGGTAAACTTTATCTTTTGCTGTGGTGTGTGTTAAAAGAGAATCCCCGTACCACTCGGCACCGGAAGCCAGCTTTCCAAAAAGGACAGTGTCCTCCGCGTCTTTTTTGGGAGCAAAGACCGCTTTTACTTTAATAAGCTCATCCAGTAAATTCTTTATATCATCTTTTATTATCAAGTAAGCCATAAACTCCTACATTATTCCGGATTCAGGATCATCTTCATCATAGGTAGAGAGGGGCGGCCTTGCATCCATATCCGCGCCGCTCTCATAATTAAATAACTCTTTGGCGTCTTTTGCCAGTTTTTTTGTAAGCAGGGTCAGAGGAATATTGACCGGGCAGGCAGTATCGCAGGCCTTGCAGTCAGTACACCGGCCAAAAACATGCTGCATGCGTATCATATGGAACATTTTGTTTTCTTCGGCATCAACGTTCTTATTCAGATATTCCGGCATGCTCCTTTGCGCAAAACAATCCGGGCAGTAGCATACCGGACAGACATTGCGGCAGGCATAACACCGTATACATTTTTCAAATTGCCGGTCCCAGAACTGCATTTTCTCTTTAGAACTCTTTTTCTCAAACTCGGCAACATCATTAAAGTTCCTGGCCGTTGTGGAATCTTTTGCCGTTCCAACGGTGAAATCCGCGCCTTTTGGCTGTTTTACACCGCAGTTAAGGCATTTTTCCGGCTGCTTGCCGGTCCTTTTGTCAAGCACCCCGTCGCAGGCAGCGCCGATAACTATAACATTTTCCCTGCTGAACTGCTTCTCTTTTACCAGTTCCCGTACGGTCGGAATATCGCAGCCCTTGCAGATCAGGGCAATTTTATTCTTTTTTAGTTTGGTGAGGTAAAGGCCGAGATTATTGATACAGTATTTATTAAATATCAAGCGGGCCGTGTCCTCCGCGCTAGTCACAAAAGCCGGCCTGGTTGAAAACTCATCATAGGCTTTTTCATAGCCAATGGCATAATCAACCTTTTTTTCGGTCAAGAGCTTTTTTATCAGATCCTGTAATTCCTTATCCATTATCGCGCCAATCCTTTACTTCGGCCGTAACTTTTTTTACGACTTCGGCAAATTTTTTCCCTTCCGAAGCGGAAACCCAGCTCGCATGAAAACGCCTTTTATCTATGCCGAAGTGCTCCAGTAAACTCTTTAGATGCGGGTACCGCCGTCTCCAGTAATAATTACCTTCAGTATAGTGGCAGTCCCCCGGATGACAGCCGGAAACGAGCACTCCGTCCGCCCCGTTATGAAAGGCCTCTATGATCATCATCGGATCCATCCTACCCGTGCACGGAATACGGATAACCTTAATGTTAGAAGGATAGGTATTCCTGCCCAGGCCGGTCATATCCGCGCCCGCGTAAGAACACCAGTTGCAAAGGAAACCGACTATGTTCAACTGCGGTACTTTGTTATCCAAAATATACTCCTGCCAAAATAAGGCCCCTTAGAGTCTATAAACGTTCGTAAAAGTCTGTAAAATGATACTACCTAATATCGTAATTTGTCATTCGTACTTTGTAATTTTCTTTATTAGTCATTAGCTATTAGCTATTGGATATCAGTTATCCGTAATCGGCGCCGTCGCTGTCTCCACCTGATCAAGCACCTGTCTGTCAGTGAAACCTTTAAGGTCTACGGCCTTAGAGTAACAGGCCCCGACACACGCACCGCAGCCTTTGCAGACGCTTTCTAACACTTCTGCGACATGCCTTACCTCGCCTCTCTTAACCTCTTTATCTTTCATCTCAATAGCAGAATAGGGACAGACATTGTAGCAGGTTTCACAGCCGGAACAGGTCAACTGGTTGACTCCCGCGATCAAAGGTTCAACTTCCAATTTTTCTTTTGCAAATAAAGCGCACACTTTGGCCGCGGTAGCGGAAGCCATCGCCACTGTATCGGGAATATCTTTGGGTGACTGGCAGCAGCCGGCTACAAAGACGCCGGAGATGGCTGTTTCAACCGGAGCAAGTTTCGGGTGAAGTTCATTATAAAAACCGTACTGGTCCGAGGACATATGAAAAAGCTGGGCAAATTCCTTGGCACCTTTCTTGGGTTCGAAACCATTTGCCAGAACTACCAGGTCCGCCTCTATTTCGACCTGCGCTCCGGATAAAGTATCCGCGCCTTTTACCAGCAATTTATTGGCCCGTTCATATATTTTTGAAACCCTGCCTCTCAGATAAAGCACGCCGTATTCATTCTGGGCCCGCTGGACAAATTCTTCATAGTTCTTTCCTGCGGACCTTATATCAATATAAAACACGTAGGCTTGCGTTTCCGGATAATGGTCTTTTAGCAGCATCGCCTGTTTTGCAGTGTACATACAGCATACCCTGGAACAGTAGGGGCGTTTTTTGGCTTCATCCCGGGAACCGACGCACTGAATAAAAACAACATTCTTTACTTCTCTATGGTCGGAGGGCCGTGTCACGTGCCCGGCGGTAGGCCCCGTAGAACTGATAAGTCTTTCAAATTGCAGACCGGTGATCACATCTTTTATTTCTCCATAACCATATTCACCGTAATTGGAATGGTCATAAATATCGAAACCGGTAGCCACTACTACCGCACCGAATTTTTCTTTAATGAATTCATCCTGCTGTGTGTAATCAATGGCACCGGTAGGGCAGACTTTTTCACAGATCTTGCATTTACCCGTAAGAAAAAAAGTGCAGGCGGTCCGGTCTATTACCGGTACATTAGGCACTGCTTGAGGAAAAGGGGTATAGATGGCTTTTCTGGGCGCGAGTTTTTCATCAAATTCTGAAAGCGCTTTTTTGCTGGGACATTTTGTCGTGCAAACGCCGCAGCCGATACATTTTGAATTGACAGATTTTGCCTTTTTTTTGATCTTTACTTCGAACTGGCCGACAAAACCGCAAACTTCGGTGACTTCAGCATAGGTCAGGAGGGTAATGTTCGGATCCTGGGCTGCCGCGACCATCTTTGGGGTCAGGATACAGGCAGAGCAGTCAAGTGTCGGAAAGGTTTTATCAAGCTGGGCCATGCGCCCGCCTATGGAAGGTTCTTTTTCTACAAGCAGAACTTTATAGCCCGCGCCGGCAATGTCAAGCGCCGCTTGAATTCCTGCTATACCGCCGCCTATGACCAGCGCGCGTTTTTCTATGGGAGCAAACATCTTGGAAAGGGCTTCACTGCGCCTTACTTTTGCTACCGCCATTTCCATAAGCTTCATGGCTTTTTGGGTGGCAAGTTCTTTATCATCACTGTGCACCCACGCGACATGCTCGCGTATGTTGGCCATCTCGACCATATAGGGGTTTATGCCTGCTCTTTCTGCGGTCCTTCTGAAGGTAGCTTCATGCATTCTTGGCGAGCAGGCAGACACAACCAGGCGGTCAAGCCCGTATTTTTTTATCGCGTCTATTATAGTATTCTGCCCCGGATCGGAGCACATAAATTTATAATCAACGGCTACTTTAACGCCGGGTAGGGACCCGGCATATTTGGCTACTCGGGTAACATCTACAACTCCGGCTATATTTGTGCCGCAATGGCAGACGAAAACGCCTATTCTGGCCATTAGAGTATTCCTTTTGCTTTAAGCAGGGGCGCGGGATCAATAAAATGTTTATTCAGCATCAGGTCCAGGTAACCGTAGCCCAGAGCCAGCCCTATGACCTGCGTAAAATAAAGTACGGGTATATTAAGTTCGGCCTTTAACAGTTTTGATATTTCCGGCTGCCTGGCGTCAAGATTACTGTGACAGAGCGGGCAGGCAACCATTATCAGCTCCGCGCCGGAGGCCTTTGCTTCTTTTAAAATATCACCGGAGAGCTTGCGCACAATTTCTGTTTTTGTGAGTGAAAAAGCCGCGCCGCAGCATTCCGTTTTATAACTCCACTTCACGGCCTGCGCGCCGAGCGCGCTAACCAGGTTATCCATTAGCATCGGGTCTTCTACTCTGTCATTCTCGCAAACTTCTGCAGGCCGGGTCATCAGACAGCCGTAATAACAGGCGATCTTCAACCCTTTAAGTTGTTTTTTTAACTTTGCCTTAATATTATCAACTCCGTAGCGTTCAAGCATTACTCTGGTAAGATGCAGGACTTCCCCTTTTCCGCTGTAGGTTTCTCCCAGGATCTCTTCCGCTTCTTTTTTTAAGCCGGGATATTTTTCCAGATTAAGCTGCGCCATTTTCAGGCGGGAAAAACACGCCGAACAGGGTGAGGTAATGGTCATATTGTGTTTTTCGGCCCAGATAAGCGATCTTGCGGGAAGCACAGCAGCCGTTAATTCCGAAGTAATATGAGCTGTAGTTGCGCCGCAACACACCCATTCGGGTACTTCAACCAGCTCTATTTCCAGGTCCTCGCAGACCAGCCTTGTGGCAACATCATATTCTTTGGCAGTCGAAGAAAGCGAGCAGCCCGGGAAGTAAGCAACTTTAAACATTTTTTTCGTATATCCTTTCCCGATCCTTTTTTCTTATTGCGTTGAACATTCTGATATTTTTAATAACCTCAAAAGGGTTATAGATCAAATGCGGAATAAAACCTATTTTTCCCTTAAGTATCATTTTCAGTCCCATAGGGTAAACATCTTTAAAAGGGTTCAGAGAAAGCAGATTGTAAGCGCCGATCATTCCTAATTCATATATTTTTCCGGTGAGTTCAATGGATTTAAGAAAGATCCAGTCAAAAATAGGAATTTCGTTCTCCGAAAGTTTGTATTTCCCTGCCTGCGCCATGATCTTAAGAGTATCCATAACTTTAGCTATATCAATTTCTCTCGGGCAGCGTGTAGTGCAGGTTTCACAGGAAACGCAATACCAGGAAGTGTTTGAGGACATAACCGGATCATGCATGCCCAGCTGTATCATACGCATTATCATGCTGGGGGGATAATCCATGGCATAGGCCACAGGGCAGCCGGCTGAGCATTTACCGCACTGATAGCAATTGGATATCTTCTGCTGGCTTAAATTCTCAACATCCTTACGAAAGCCCTCTTTTATGTTCTTTAACTGAAGCTCGTATTTCACCGGGTACTCCGCTCAAAATAATTTTGAAAAAGCATTGAAAAACCAACGTATTATAACACTAGAGAGATATTAAATCAAATACATTCCCCGGCTTAAAACCGGGCTCTTAGGCAAATAAATATTGAAATAAAAACGTTTTTTGCAAAGCTATCAAAGATCCAGCCTGTTTTGCTGTTTTTCAATACCGGGGTTTGAATATTCTCACAAATCTCGCAGGATAGTGTCTTGAATTTCTTGTAATAATAAATTCGTTAAATTTCACCGCTGACGCGCAGATAAGGCAATCATTTAGCGTCATTGCGAGATATTTTGTATTTTCTTTTATATCGTATGCCATTTCGACTATTTCTCTATCTATCGGTATTTCTTTAAAACAGTCAAGGAGAGAGGTTGTCCTGTACCTTTCATCTTTTCTCATGCCAAAATACACTTCAGCTCTTGTTATTGAACTGATATAGTTATTCCGTTTGTATTTTAAAAGCAGGACTTTTGCCTTTTCAACGCCGCGAAGGGCGTCTATGATAACATCCGTATCAAATACCGGCATTAACCTTTTCCGGTCCTTCTAAGTTTTCTGACGTAAAAATCCGTGCCTTTTTTGAGTCCTTTATGCTTTGAAGTTTTCCAAACGCCAAATGCTTCATTTACTTTTGCCTCGTACTTTGCTTCTTCAACATAGTTGGAAACGGCGGCCATGGTAAGCTGCGTGAAATTGATCTTCTTTTTTTTCATAATTTCCCTGCTTTTATCAAGTATCTCAACAGGAAACCTTAAAGACTTCATTATAGTTTTCATATTTACCTCCTTAAAGATCATAGCAAGCCAATATAAATATGTCAATACAAATATAGGATGATGTATATACAATTAGCGGCATTAAGAAATGGCAGGCTTTTTACCCGGGAATTACTTCTTTTCCCATTTTAAAAGATCCATGACCGAGGAAAGAGTGCTGTCCTGGAGGATCTCTTTTGTCAGGCGGTTTTCTTTTTCGAGAACATCCATGGCCCGGTTGGCGTATTCAACCGCTTTTTCTTTCGGGATAACCATAATTCCGTCATCGTCACCCAGTATCCAGTCCCCGGGGAATATTTTATTGCCGGAGATGGTAATAGGAATGTTAATTTCACCAAAACCTTTAGGTTCGCCGGCATTGGACATTATAAGTTTGGAAAAAGCCGGGAATTTGAAATTTTTTATTTCTTCGGTATCTCTGATGGCGCCGTTAATAACAACTCCTGCGAGTTTTTTTCTAACACTGCTTGTGGTAGCCAGCCCTCCCCAGACCGCCGGCCCGACTCCTGCCGCATCAATAACTATTACTTCCCCCTCTTCCGCAATATCAATGGCCTCTACGGGTTTTGCCCAGTCTCCGGGGTAAGTTCTTACGGTAACCGCCTTACCGGCGAGTTTAAACCCGTTTAGAACCGGTTTTAGGCCTTCCAGCGCGGGCGCTCTATGGAGCGCGTCAGAAAGATTTGCAGTGGAGACCTGTTTGAGGATATTTGCAATATCTTCTTCGCCGCCTCTTTTAAAAAGCTTTGTGCTGACTTTTTTAAGAGAATGCATGGCTTTTTTCATATCGGAAGCGGCTTTTCTTGCGTCTTTTGCCTTGGTAATAGACCCGCCGGCGATAACGATACCCGCGCCTGCTTTAACAGCTTCGACAATGTTCTCAGAATTAATGCCGCCGGCAACGGCAACGGGAATTTTTACAGCAGCCACAACCTGTTTTAATATCTCAAACGGCGACTTCCCCCGCATCTGCATGTCTATGGAGGTATGTATGCCGATATAATTTACCCCGAGTTTTTCTACTTCTTTGGCTCTTCTTACCACATCTTTTACATCTATCATATCAACTATAATTTCACAGCCATAATTCTTGGCCGCTTCAACGCACTCTGAAATGGTGGAATCAGACGCAGCACCCAGTACATCCACGACTCTGGCACCGGCTTTGGCGGCTATTTCCACTTCCGCCCGGCCCGCGTCCATAGTCTTCATATCCGCAACGATAACTTTATCCGGGAATTTTGCCTTTAACTGACGGAGGCAATTCAAACCCTCGGACTTAATAAGAGGTGTTCCTGCTTCCAGCCAATCGGCTCCACCTAAAACTGCTTCCTCGGCGGCTTTTAAAGCTCTATGCATATCAACAAAATCAAGGGCAACCTGCAAAACCGGTTTTTTTAACATATAATTACCTCTTATACTATAATAGCATTATTGCCGTGGAAAGTCCATAAGACCTATACTTGTAGAATGACGGGAAGCACTTAATTTCTCCGGTATGGCGCAATAAAAACTATTTTTGGATATATTTAAGGAACCAGTCGTTATCTTTTCCGCCATATTCAAAAGCCCCGATATCTATCCTTTTTCCGCCGCCTTCGGGTACTGAAAATGACGGATCACCTTTGTCTATGGCCGGGCTGCCTTCCTGCAGACGGTAATCACCTTTTTCCGGGTCTACAAACTTGGGGTCAACGCCAAACAAACTATGCTTGTCAAAATCAGGATCTTTCTTTGGATAAGTGTAATCAAAATTATGCAGGTTATAGTCCATAATTGAACCCGGTTTACTGGAGGCATCGATACCTGCCTGCCCGCTCCTGCCGCCTCTTTTTGCGCCGGCCATGCAATTATTGTAAAAGATATTGTTGGCTATGACAGCTTTGGGAGAATTACCGTTAACGGTAACTGCTCCGTAAACGGAGTCCGTTACGACATTATTAATAAAGGTAAAATTATCACAGCCCCTTCCGATAATGATAGCGTAAGCGTGCGCGCGCCTGAAAACGTTATTCTTAATAATAAAATGATGGATACCGTTCTCGTTTCGCTTTGTCTCTGCGGAATCTGAACCCATTAACATCTGCCCTATGTTAAGACAGTAGTTTTTCTCAATAAGTATATTGGAAGCATATTGTCCCGGATTATCGGAAAAGACCTGAAAAGCATCCATATGCGGATTGCTTTTAGGAAATTGTTCTTCATCCAGAAAATCGTGGAGGAAATTATATCTTATTATGTGTCCGGTACCGAACACCCTGACCGCATCTTCACCGCCGACATTTTCCCCGGTTTCGGTATTGCAATTGGTCCCGCGGCTTACCTCATTGCCCTCAACTATCCAGTCCTGGCCTGTTATGTTTATCCCTATTCCCGCACAGCGGAAAAGAGTATTACCTTTTACCAGAATATTTTTATTATCCTGGCTATCTGCCTTGATACCGCCAAAATTCCCTTTAGACGGATTCAAGTCATGAAGAAAGTTGCCGGTTATTTCTATGGCTTCCGTTTTTTTCAGGAATATTCCGCCCCTGCCGGACACTGCTGTTATCTCAAAATTTTCCACTTTGATAAATGCCGCACCCGTAAACTCGAAACCTTTGGTTACCGCGTTCTCTTTAACAGCACCCGGAAAAGCATGCGGTTTCAGAGGGTCAAATATTTTTACTTTATCAACATGTTTCTGTACGGGCACACTGGAGCCTTTTATAGTTATGAAAGCGTCTTTTGTTCCGCTCCTTTTAATATTTATACGCCCATAACTGCCCGGAAGCACAATTACCGTATCCCCGGGTTTTACGGTATCAATCCCGTGCTGTATAGTCAGCCAGGGTGAATCCGCGGTGCCTGGATTTGAATCTTTGGCGCCGGCATTACTGCCATTCACATAAAAAGTAGCAGCACTAAGCTCCAGGGTTATTAGCAGCACGGCGGGAATAAGGAAATTTTTCATGCTCTGCCTCCGAAAAGCCGGTTTTTCTTTCAATCTTATCTTAACAGAGTCAGTAGTATTAATCAACATTCTGTTTTCCTGATAAAATAACACAGAAAACATGTAAAGGCCGGCAACTCCTTGAGCTTTCAAAATATATCATTCAGGGAAAATACCTAGTTTTTCTTTATTTTATAAAGATGCACCTGCCAGGATTGAAAACTGTCCTTAAAAACACCTTTAGCGGATATTTCAACGGACCGGGCTTCACCAAGCACCTCTGCCGTATTTTCATTTTTAATACCGTTAATAATAAAGGTTCCCGTGGTTTTTCCGTTTCTCACAGGTACGGCAAAGATATAAATATCTTCTTTATATATTTTCATTACAGTTTTTATAGTTGCTTCGTTTCTCCCGGAGGTAACGGTCAAGCCGCTTATATCAGGGCTGTTAATGACCGGAGCCATTTCTTTTATCTGGCGGTTTATGCCGGAAACAGCCGTAAATATCTCTCTGTCATTTAACAGCGCGCGGGGATTATAGTTTGGCTTAAACTGCTGGCAATAGTAAACAATACCTTTTGAACCGTGTACAATAGATATCCATACTTCTGCCTTAATATCCAGGGATGATGGTTTTTTTATCGGCTCCCGGATACTTGCAGTCTCTATAAAATTCCATTTTATTTTATCTGCCCCGCCAAACTCAGCTATCCTCTCCAGGCCTTTTCCCTGATACCAGAGTAGATTTTCACTCCCGCGGCCTGCAACCGGAAAAACACTGAACGATATGATGTCTCCGCCTTTAAAATACTCCCGGTAATCATTTATATCCGCGCCGGGCCCCCGGCCTTCATAATTATCTATCACAAGGCCCTGTCCGAAATTGGCAAGTACCGGCCTGGAATTGTCCCTGTAAATAATATCTTTATATCCGGCAATTACCACGGCAGGCTTGGTGCAAATATTGTTTTTCTTGCCATAGACAGGGACTAGAGCATTATCAGGTTCCTCTGCCCCCTTCCAGGCAATTATTGTCCGGTCATCTTTTTTTAAAAGCGCTGTTTTATTTTGCTCGCAAACCAGATACATTCCCGCAGCGCCAAGTTTTTCTATTTCTCCGGGTTTAGGGCCTTCACGGAGAGCCACAAAGGTATTTATTCCCGCGGTTTTATAGGCCGGCGCGTCTTCTACCGACTGCAGCCATACCGCTATGGGGAAAAAACCCGGCTCCGCAGGCGGGCCGTTTTTCCACTTTTTATAGATATCCGTAAAATTGCCGGGTTTTT
Source organism: Candidatus Firestoneibacteriota bacterium (assembly GCA_903891415.1). GTDB lineage: Bacteria > Oederibacteriota > D2-FULL-39-29 > D2-FULL-39-29 > D2-FULL-39-29 > CAIYPD01. The sequence goes on along the minus strand of CAITEH010000063.1, from coordinate 2,604 downwards.
CATTTTCAGCGGCCGCGATGCTTAATACAGTTAAAAAAATAATTACTATTACTTTGTTAGTTTTACCCGGCAAAAGCTGCCTCCTTAAGGAAAAGCGGGAACTGACTATTTTAAGATCGCTATCTTTTTCACCAGATCCATCCCGGGGCCTTCGGCTTTGACCGTATAGATACCCGAAGCAAGAATTTCGCCAGAATCGTTACGGCAGTCAAAAATAAAACTGTCATATTGCGATGGACCGCTCGCGTTTGCCGACACGGTGCGGCATAAATTGCCCCTGGAATTGAATATTTTGAAGGTAACAGTACCCTCTGCAGTTGTCTTATAAATAAAATTTGATGTCTCAGATCTGTTTGGGTTAACATATCCGTCCTTTCCGCCTACAATTTTTAAATAACCGGTGATCTGCGGCGGAGTAACTATGGCGATACTGCCATATTTTGCAACAAAAACATGACTTTTTACGTCGCCTGTTACCAGAATATTTCCTGAACTGTCGGCCGATATACCATAGCCGGAGTCGGAAATAAATGATCCTGAATAAGTATGATTCTGTTCTGTAAGCTGGTTTCCGTTTGTATCATATTTAGCCAGCCACAGGTAACTTGACATTGCTCCGGTGACAAAAAGCTCACCGTTGAACATTGCTATTCCTTTCCCTGAAACAGTGCTTTTATTTTTTCGCCATATCTCACTACCGTCAGCAATTGAATACTTACCTAACCATAATGAAGTTGAACCTGTCCAGAGACCGGTTAATCCTGACAGATATAAATACCCATTCCCGTCCAGCACTATACTTTGCCCATAACTTTTATTATCCGTACCAATAGTTTTACTCCAAATTTCACTGCCATTAGTTGTACTGTACTTCCCGACCCAGATATTACTTTGAAAACCTACGCCTCCTTTGCTTCCGGCTGTGACATAAATATATGTTCCTGCGGCATCTACGGTAATACCCATAAGATTATCCCCGAAATATGCAGGTACACTGACATTGGTCAAGGATCCGGCAGCAGTAGACCATACAACAGTCAAATTGGTGGTGTTGAATTTGACAATGAACGCTCCGCCGTTAGGCCCAATTCCTACAGCATATATATTATTCGCATTATCAGTGCAAATATTGTAGCCAACGGCCGATACGCTTGTTGTTGTGGTTAACACGTTTCCATTGGTATCATATTTTCTTGCCCAAAGGTCATACCTATTCGGAGTCTTATTTTCAGTATACCCTATGACATAAATATTTCCCAAACTATCAACTGTTATTCCGTTCCCTTTGTCAAAATAGCTTGTTGTACCATTGTAAGTCTGTTCCCATATCCGCTTTCCGTTGGCATCATATTTTCCAAGCCACACATCATCATAATTTAACCCGCCATTTATCCCATAAATATACCCTGTAACATAGATATTTCCTAAACTATCTGTCGCAATGGCCCGGCCACCGCTGGAATTCTGTTCAGTCTCTGAGGTAGTCCAGGTAGTTGGGAGCAGATCAGCATTAGCCGTTTTAACAAAGTATTGAATCATTAACAAAAACAATATAATTATAATTTTTTTCATGATCATTTCTCCTTAAGGGCCATAATAGTAATTGACCTTTTCATAAATAGGACATTTTTATTGAATTGTCCTTTTAATAATATTGCGGTTTTTTTCCAGTTTTTTAATATTTGACCGGCTCGCTTCTATTTCTCCAAATGCCATCCCAATGCTTATCCGGTGTGTCAAACCCAATGATTTTCCGAAGCTTACCGCGTAATCAAAAGAATATTGATTACTCATCCTGTAACCGAGACCCAGGGAAAAACTCTGATCGTCTGTCAAACCAAAAGGTATGCCTATCCTTCCGTAAAATTCTTTATAATTACCTTCAATTCCCGCCTTAACACCGAATATTTTATCATTAATATTATAGACACCATCTACTGCCGCTACGAGCAGAAGATCAACGGCAAGCCCGTTTACGGGATAGGAAAAACCGGCTTGAACATAAAAAGGCAGAGGTTCTATAGTATCAAGATATTTCAATCCTGTGCCCATATTTAATATAGACGCGCCGGCATTCAGCTCCTCAAGAATAAAACCTTTATATACTGCGCCCGCGTCCGCCGCTATAGTCAGCGCGTTCTTTGACCCCAGTAGGGTGCTTGAAAGCAGCTTAATGCTTGCGCCCAGGCCCAATTTATTTCCCATAGGGATACCAAGGCTTACGCTGCCCATCAGGTCCTGCTCGCTTGCAACATTCAGGGTACTTCCGTCGGAAGAATTTAATTCCATAACCCCGCCGTCCAGGTAGGCTAAATTTAAACCGAGGACGCCTATTCCAATATTCTGTCCGTAAGTTATGCTCCCGAAGTTCATACCGGTCATACCGCTGTTATAATAAATACTGGATAATTGCGCGTCGCGAATATCGTAAATACTTGCAGGATTATATCTTAAAAGAGTGATGTCCCCGGAGAAAGAGGTACAGGCCCCGGCAAGCCCTGCACCACGGGCTCCAATATCTTCCAGTAACACATAACCTGCGGCATTACCCATTGCGGCCGCAGAAACACCTTTAAATAAAAACATTGCAACCAAAAGAACAGT
>CAITEH010000062.1 GCA_903891415.1 Candidatus Firestoneibacteriota bacterium | reverse complement strand
CTCCTGATGAGGTAGGAAATGTTGCTGCACTACTCATGGGATCAGAAGGTACATTTATAACTGGTAGTGATTTCCTTATGGATGGCGGTGTAACTGCGGCTTATTGGTTCGGTGAACTCGCTTCAAAGTGAAAGTATGGATCAAAATAATGGTTTAATATTTTTTGCCCGTGTTTTATCCTTAAGATCTTGAATTTGAATCCATCTTTTACTGTAGGGCTATTTTGATGAGAGTTATACATCGGGGAGCCAACTATTCCAAACCGCAGGTTGTATAAAGCAATCTGCGGTTTTTTATTTTTAAAAGAACTATTTTGTGGTAAAATATTACAAAATAATTGTGACTTTATAAGGAGTAAACGCTACAAAATGGCAATTTCAATATGAATTTGTTGATAAAATCAGTAAAATTCAAAATACCTTTGGGTATTATTGTTACTGGATTGATTGCAATAATCTGTTTTTCCCTTTGGGGATTTCTTGCTCCATTTTCTCCGGTCATTGTTGGTTTTGAAAAGAAAGAGACAGCTAGAGCAGTAATATATTTCCATAAAGGAGTAGATATTTCAATTTTTGAAAAATTAGATGTTGATCGGATAGTAGCCGAAAATGAAGATTTTCATGGGCTAAAATATAAAGAAAAAGTTGAGATCTTTGCTTGCGGTTCTGATGCAGAAAAGCGAAGATTTACTTTTTCAAATGCAAGATTTACTTCAATGCCGATATATGGCAGGATTTATGTTGCTTTTAGAGCGAAGAAGGAATCAGAAGAAGGCAAGATACATTTGAGAACATATATAAAGCACGAACTCTCTCATACGCTTTTGTTTCATAATATGTCTCTGTTTGCTGCTGTTAAATACCCTGGCTGGCTAATGGAAGGCATAGCTGTTTATAATGCCGATCAGATGGGAATAGATAATTATTTCTCAAAAAAGGAAGTTTTCAAATCCATAAAAAGTGGCATTTTTCTTTCACCAAATGATTTTGGAACGATATTAGGGCATAATCAAAAAGCTGTCGATTTGCTTGCTATTGATAATAAATGGTGGTTCGTTTATTCTGAGTTTGCGTGTATAGTTGATGACCTAATAATCAGATACGGAAAAGAGAAGTTTATTCTGTTTATGAAAACATTGCTTAACGGGCACGATTCGGGAAAAGCGTTTAATGATACCTATGGAATAGAGTTCAAAGAATATATAGAAAGTATTAAAAATCAAAACTAAGTCAGGTTAGAATATCCAATCCAAAAGTCTGGTAAAATTTTTTTTTCGTTTAAACGGCTATTTTTTATCGGTTATAAATGATTGATGTAGGTTTCTGCATTTATAGGCTTTCAGAAGCATAGTTTTATAACCTTTTGCCCGTGTTTTATCCTTAAAATTTTGAATTTGAACCCATCTTTTACGGTAGGGACATTTTGATGGGTATACATCGGGGAGCCAAAAACTATCACCGCCGGTGACAACATCGGCGGTTTTTTCATTACGCAAGCGTAAAGTTCTCGGTAGCTCTCCGCCAGAGGCGGACGACTGATCCCAACCTCTGGTTGGTCCGCCTCAGGCGGAGAAGGGTTCCTGGTGAGTTGAGCTGAAAGCGAAATGCTCCTGGGAGTATCCAGGCCGGGGAGCCAACTATCCAAACCGCAGGTTGCATAAAGTGATCTGCGGTTTTTTATTGAACGGTTATAATTGTTTTGGTATATTCAATACTAATAACTAATAAAAATAGTTTTAAATACGAGGGCAAAAATATGTCGGTTCTAAAAATACACATTACCTATCAATGTACTGCAGCTTGTCTTCATTGCAGATTTAAATGTACCCGGGAACCAGCACCGCCAATAAATTTAGAACTTGCGATAAAATGCATAGAAGATCTTCAAAAGTCCAATAATTTGAAGTTAGTAGTATTATTGGGTGGTGAGCCCGGATTATTTCCCATTTTAACTTTTAACCTTGTAGCGGCAATTCATAAACTTAATATTGAAGCTCGAGTTGAGACTAATGCTTTTTGGTCTAATAATGATAAAAAAGCCAGAGAGTTTCTTCTTCCGCTTTATAAGAATAAAGCTTCAGTTATGTTTAGTTTGGATTCTTTTCACGAACCGTTTGTACCGTTGGATTTTATTGAGCGTGCAATAAGAATTACAAATGAACTGGGAGGAGAATATGCTCTCGAAATGGCATATTTAGATTATTTAAAACGGGCGAATAAGGAAGATAAGCGTACTGATGAACTATTTCAGGAACTTCAGCGGCGGTTAAAAGGTCATATCCGAAAACCATATCGGGGAACTCTTCTCTTTAATGGTCGTGCCGCTGAAACGCTTTCCGGCAAAGTAGCTAATGGGCGGGGCATACCAAAGGAAACTTGTAATGCTGTTCCCTGGTGGTTTAAAGGAGAATTAGATTCCTTCGAGCTTCTCGAACTTGATCCAGACGGGTTTATAAGCAAAGGATGTGGTATTGCTATGGGTAATATAAGGGCTAAACCCGTAAAATACATTATTGATTCCTTTAATGCTAAAAAGCATCCTCTTTTTTCGACACTTCTCGAAACCGGACCATATGGACTTGCAAAAGAAGCAGAAGAGTTCGGCTACACACTTAAACCCGATTATGCAGATAAGTGTCAACTTTGTCAGGAAGCTCGAAATGTTCTTCGAAATAAATACCCCGAGTATCTTGTTCCTATACAGCATTATAGATAATATAAATTCAACGCAACTGTAATTATAGTTCTAAAGAGGATTATACAAAAGTTAATTTGTTCAAGCTCTTACTATACATCAGCCAGTTGCGAAACTTGTCTAATACAGGGAGCCAAAAACTAAAACCGCCGGTGTTAACATCGGCGGTTTTCTATTTCTAAGGGATCTGCCGAAGTCAGACAGAGTCGGAGCATTCCTGACTGAGTCAGGCCGTCTCAGGAGTACCCGCCAAAAATCGGACTTTTCTTATTGAACAACACTCCGGTAAACTTTATAATAAATTATGATAGAAAAAAATAAAGATGCTTTTGGGAAAATGCTGTTTGATTATTATAAGCGTGGCTATAGTTTTTGCCTGATAGAGAGAGATGATGGGCTTGTCGAGTTAGATTATTCTCCTTCTAATTACTTGAGTGAACATAGACGCTGGTCTCAGCTGCAAAAAAAAGCTATAAAATATGCAAAGGGAAATATTTTGGATATTGGTTGCGGCGGGGGCAGGCATTCCCTATATCTCCAGAAAAAAGGATTCAAGGTATTAGGGATAGATCAATCGCCTTTGGCGGTCAAAGTTTGCAAATTAAGAGGGTTGAAGAATGCCCGTGTGCTTGAGCTTAAAGATGTTAAAACTTTGAAAAAAATATTTGATACTTTTTTAATGCTGGGTAACAATTTTGGCTTATTCGGCAGTATTGCAAAGGCAAAACATTTACTGAAAGAAATGGCTAAGATTTCTTCCGAAAAAGCGATAATTATTGTTGAAAACCTGGATCCTTACAAAACCAAAGACCCCCTCCATTTAAATTACCATAAGTCTAATTTAAAAAGAGGAAGGTTTCCCGGACAATTAAAAATCAGAGTAAGATATAAAATATACAGCACCGATTGGTTTGATTATTTGTTTGTGTCAGTTAAGGAAATGAAACATATCCTTAAGGGAACCGGATGGAGATTAGGAAATCTGCTAACAGACAAAGGTCCGGTATATTTGGCCATAATAGAGAAGGGAGAATGAAAGAGCTCTTCTGGTAAACTTGAGGGTTCTGTAATAAGTTCTATTGTTCTATTGCTCAAAATCAGACCGCAGGTTGCGTAAAGCGATTTGCGGTTTTTTATTGTCTATTTAAGGGTAATAGTATAAAATTACAACAAATAGCTTGGGAATTAAAAATTTCCTTATAACCTTTAATGGGAGTATCAATTGAAGGAATACAATTCGGAAATATCCGTATTTTTGGAGAACAAGGGTGTTGGTCTTTATGGCTTTGCCGATCTGAGCAATATTCCTTTAGAGCAAAGATATGATTTCCCGCGTTCTATATCTTTTGCATTTCCGCTTAGAAAAGAAATAGTAAGGCAAATAGTTGAAGGCCCCACACTGGAGTACGAAAATGAATATGTAAGATTAAATGAATTATTGCTTAGTACCGGAAAAGAAATAGAAGAACATATCAGATCCACAGGTTATAAGGCGGCTGCGCTTGAGGCAACGGTAAGAAAATTAGATCCAAAAACTCTAGCGGTTATGTTGCCGCATAAAACTTCAGCTACACTTGCCGGGCTTGGCTGGATAGGCAAATCAGACCTGCTTGTTAATGCTAAATTTGGCTCCGCAATGAGGTTAAGTACAGTTCTAACTGATCTTCCCCTTACAACGGGTAAGGCGATAGAAGAATCGAAATGCGGCGACTGTGTTATCTGTGTTGCAAAATGCCCTGCTAAAGCCATTAAAGGAGTTAATTGGAAGCGGGGTATGAAAAGAGAAGAGATCTATAATGCTTATTCCTGCAGAAAGAAAGCCGATGAACTAACCGGAATAGCCAACATTAAACATACGATCTGTGGTATCTGTATAGCCAATTGTCCGTATACTATTAAATATTTAGAAAAAGAAATAGGGTAGCGGAAAAAATAGTATATCTGATCAAAACCCTTTAACTGGCTTTTTGGATTATTATGAATTGTATCCTGTTTAGCAAATCAAGATAATGATATAATTAATATTAAATAGTGCCGAATAATTTTAAGGAGGTAAAAATGCCGGCCCAAAAGAATAAATTTATATCTATAATCGCCTACATTACGGCTCAAAAACCGGTTTATTCCGCGATCTGTAAACTATTACGGACTGAGATAAATGCAGTTCTGCCAAAAGCACGCTCAAAGCTCTATCATTCAATTCCCGTTTGGTTCATAGGCGCGAACGCAGTTGTGGGTTTCTATGTCACCGCAAATAAAGGAGTTAACCTGTTATTCTGGAATGGACAGGCATTTAAAGAGCCTGAGCTTGAAGCAACAGGCAGTTTTAAGGCCGCTCAGATCAAGTACCGGGATGTTTCAGAGATAAATCGCAAGCACCTGCGGCACTGGTTGAAAAAATCAGGGAAAGATATATGGGATTTTGCCGGCCTTCGCAAAAAGTATATTGAGAAAACAAAAAAAACCACAAGTAATTGACTTGTTGTTTTCTATGGTTTTATATTTAAGATAAAGATAGTAATGAGTTATAATATTAATGAGTTGAATTTTGAGCCGTACCCGCTAAAAAGCTGTAAAATGGAGGTTTTTTGTGCCAAAACCGCTATGCCAAGCCGGCCATAAGGACAAATACGAACTTCATGGTTTTATTCGGGATAGAATTGAAAATATAACCGGGCAGTGGCTTCTGACCGCTCCAATAGCGAATCCGGGGATGCTTGAAATGTTCCGCGATCGTGATGCGCCGCCCATGCGCGATCTGGTCCCGTGGGCAGGAGAGTTTGCGGGAAAATATCTCACTGCCTCCGTGCAGATCCTTAAGATAACCCGTGATAAGCGGTTGAAAAAACTGTTGTCTGAATTTGTTCCGAGGCTGATCAGTTACCAGGCAAAAGACGGTTACCTTGGGCCCTGGCCAAAGAATTGCCGCCTTTCGAATTTTTCCCCGTATCTTAAGCGTTGTAATCTCTGGGATACCTGGGGGCACTATCATATCATGCTCGGTTTGCTTTTTTGGTATGAGCAGACAAGGGACAAGCGCGCGTTAAAAACGGTTTGTTCGATCGGAGATCTTATCTGCCGGAAATATTTAGGGAAGAAAAAAAAGCGCCTGGTTGACACAGGATGGACGGAGATGAACCTTGCGGTAATTCATTCCCTTTGTCTTCTGTACAGGCAAACATCCGTAAAACGTTACCTTGATATGGCGCTTCAGATCGTTGAAGAGTTTGGCGCTGCCGGCAGGAAAGGCCCACTTGCCGGTGATTATCTTTGTGGAGCCCTGAACGGGAAGGAGTTTTTTCAGATGCCCAAACCGCGATGGGAGAGCCTGCATCCTATCATGGGAATTGTTGAGCTTTACTGGATCACCGGGGATGAGCGGTTCCGGAGAGCTTTTGAGCATCACTGGTGGAGTATTACCAAACTTGACCGGCACAATAACGGAGGATTTACTTCAGGTGAAAAAGCCACAGGTAACCCGTTCGACAAAGGCGCTATTGAGACCTGCTGCACGATCGCCTGGATCGCCATGAGCGTCGAGATGCTCAAACTCACGGCAAATCCGGTCGTGGCCGACGAAATTGAGTTATCCACCTGGAACTCGGTTACCGGAATGCATTCCTCCAGCGGCCGCTGGGCCACATACAATACTCCGTCCGACGGTTTTCGCAGGGCAAGCGGGCACCATATTGGCTTTCAGTCACGTCCGGGCAGTCCTGAATTGAACTGTTGCAGTGTTAACAGCCCGCGGGGGTTTGGAATGATCAGCGATTGGGCCGTTATGCGGGACCGGCAGGGGATCTTGCTGAACTATTACGGCGGGTCAGAAATGACGGTGAAGATGGATAATGGAACAACAGTTAAGCTCACGCAGAAAACAGATTATCCTGCTTCGGGGCTCATTCATTTAGAAGTGTCTCCGTCAAGAATTATAGAGTTCACATTAAAATTGCGCATACCCTGCTGGTCGAAGGCAACAAAAGCGGCGATAAACGGCAAACCTGTAGAAGACATAGTTCCGGGGAGCTATTTGGCAATAAACCGCCGCTGGCAGAAGGGTGATAAAATAAAGATCTGCCTGGATATGTCTTTGCATTACTGGTCCGGCGAAAAGGATTGTAAAGGGCTGGCCTCTATTTACCGGGGCCCGCTGCTGCTTGCCTTTGATCATCGTTATAATCTGGAGCTGTCAGTTTCTTCAAAAAAGCAGGCATGCGTCGAGGACCTTTCGAAACCATTCGACAGAAGCATGCTGAAAATTCCGGAATTGGATGCGAGAGCTTTAAAATGCAAACAGGCCCGCTGGAATGACTGGCTGCCTCCATTTTTGCTCCTGGAGGTGAAGGCCTCCAACGGAAAACCGGTCCGGCTTTGCGACTTTGGCAGCGCAGGAACAGGCGGCACGCCCTATGTAACCTGGTTACCCGTCAAACATTCACCTGGCCCCGTAGAGTTCTCCCGTGCAAAACCGTTACGGAACAGCCGCTGAGTAAATGAAAAAATGACCGCGTTAGAAATGAGAAATATCCTATAGTTGTATTTCTCCTTTGATCACCAGAAAAAAACCGGTATATCAATGAAATGTTACGTTTGCGGCTGGAAGATGACGTGGGTTGAATACTCTGATTCTTTCAGGAAGCGCCAATTAAATCCTGGCGGTGCCGTGAAATATTTTAAAGATTTTATAAAAAGCTATGAACAAGCCCGAACACCGAAAGACAAGATGCTGGCTATTGACAGGGTTATCCATGAATTCCATTATTCTTTACGCGAAATGCCTGACCAGCCGACAAGAGCAACAGGGGTAAACCTGATAAACGGTAAATTAACCGATATTATCATTTTTCTGGATGAACTGGGCGGGATGGGCCTGCCGGAAGAATTTTGCGATAACTACAAGGATTGGCGCGGCAGGCAGGATTCTATTTGCTGGGAAGCTATATTGAGGAGGAAGAGAGAAATAAAAAGAAAATCTGTCTAAAGTATCTTGTTGATTCATTTTTCTTGAAAACAATGGAGTAACTGTTATAATCTAAATAAAAACCACCCGGCAAAATAGTCGGGACTTTATTTGCGCCTGGAGAAGAAAACGGATAAATATACGAGCATAAATAAGAAAAATTGGAATGAAAGAGCAGGGGCACACTTTCAGTCCAAAGATTACAGGGTCAAAGAATTTTTATCAGGGAAATCGACCTTATTACCTTTGGAATTGCAGGAACTTGGAAATGTAAAGGGTAAAAAATTATTGCATCTTCAATGCCACTTTGGTTTGGATACTCTTTCCTGGGCAAGAAAAGGAGCTATTGTTACGGGCGTTGATTTTTCCGATAAAGCAATAAAACTTGCCAATGAGTTAAAAAAGAAAACAAATTTAAGTTCGACTTTCATATGTTCTGACATTCCTGAACTTCCCGGCAAATTAAAAGGAAAATTTGATATTGTGTTCGCGTCCTATGGTGTCCTGTGCTGGATCTCAGACCTTGCAAAATGGATCGAAATTGCAGGCAGTTATTTAAAAAGAGGAGGCATTCTTTATATAATTGACGGTCACCCTTTCAGGACAGCATTGGATTATGATTATAAACGCATGGGTGACATATTTTGGGTTGAATGCGATTATTTTCACAAAAAAACGCCGAATAAATATGTCTTTGAATATTCTTATGTAAGGATAGATAAAAAACTGAAGAATAAAATCAACTATGAATGGCAGCATAGCATGTCAGATATTATAAATCCAATCATAAAAAATAAACTGAAAATAGAATTTATACATGAGTTCCCGTTTGGCTTTTTTAATTGGGGAAGAATGAAAAAAATGAGAAATGCCTACTGGAAAAGCCTGCATAAAAAAAGTATACCCATGATATTGTCCATAAAGGCAAGAAAGTACTAACTAATTAAACAATTACTGCGGGCCGCAAAAGGAAAACATGAATAAGGTATTAGCCGGGCTCTTACAGTCTAAACTGGAGAATTGGCAAAGTTTAAACCTGTCTCCAGGGACCAACCTGACGATAGAAGATACTGAAAATGGTGTATTTAACCTGGCCAGCGGGTACTATGATAATAATAAAGAAAAAGTAATGCCTGTTAACGGCAGATTTTATATTTACAGCATTACAAAAACATTCACAGCGATCAAGATACTTCAACTTGCGGAACAGGCCGCAATTAAATTGGATGACCCGGTAAAAAAATATATTTCTGCTTTGCCTTTTCCTGAAACTGTGACCATAAGAAGGCTCTTGAATCATACCGCGGGCATTCCAAATTACACGGAGGCAAAAGATTATTCAAATTCCGTGAAAGAAAAGCCGTCACTTCCGTGGGCAGATGAATATGTACTCTCAAGGTTTTGCTCCGGAAAACTGGATTTTTCTCCCGGCACAGCCTGGCATTATTCGAATACCGGCTATATGCTCTTGAAGATCCTGATCGAAAAAGTAACTCCGGATAGTTATTCTAATAGTATCAGGAAGAGCATTATAATCCCTCTGAAACTTAAAGAGACCTATGTCGCGGAACAGATCCTTAAAGATGCGATAGTCCCGGGGTATTGTGAATATTTGAATAATAATAATGAAGTTGAAGATATTTCAAATATCTATGCCCCCTTATGGTGCAAAACAGGTATGTTAGTGTCCACGACAAAGGAGATCAGTTCTCTGTATCATAATTTATTCTCGGGAAAGCTTATTAAACCTTCTTCCCTTTCTCAAATGCGGGACTGCGTTTTCGTAAAAAAAGGGGAAAAAGAAGGTTTCTTTAAAAAACCGGGGTATGGATTGGGTTTGATGATAGATCCGGAGTGGGGTTTCGGCGGGTTATTCGGCCATGGAGGAGACGGCCCCGGATATAATACCTGGGCTATGTATTTGCCGGATGTTAGAGGAAGGAAAACAAGTATTGTTATTTTCTGTAATAAAAATATGAAGGAGCACTCGTTTGAGCTGATAAAAGAGCTGGTTGCAGTCCTGAATAATTATTGAAAGCAGTATTTGAATGCTGTAAACTTATCTAAACTCAAAAGGTATATTGATAATATGCCGGGAGTTCTTTTTAATGGTATAGTAAGAAGACGGGCTCTTTCAGCTAAGGCCAAAACACAGGGAAAAAGATATAAGGAGAAGTAAAAGAAGATGGCTAAAAAGGTCATAATATTTGATTTTGACGGCACGCTGGCAGATACCTTGCCGTATTATGTGGAAATCATGAATAATTTAGCATCCAGATATGGTTTTAAAAAGGTCTCGACGGCCAGTGTGAGCAAGTTGAGAAATATGATGCCGCTGGAACTCCTGGAGCATCTGGAGATACCCTTAATTAAGGTTTATTCAATTGTTAAGACGGTAAAAGCGGGGCTGAATAAGAAAATAGAATTATTTTCACCGACGGTCCCCATAAGAAAGACACTGCTGAAGCTTCAAAAAGACGGCTACCGGCTGGGCATCATCACCTCTAATTCAAAAGATAATGTTGAAAAATTTCTTAAAAAAAACAGCTTGAATTATTTTGATTTTGTTTATTCCGGGAGCAATATTTTTGGAAAAGGAAGGGTGATCTCGGGTTTCCTGAGGAAGCAAAATATAAGGCCGGCGGAAGCCGTATATGTAGGAGATGAGGCAAGGGACATTGAAGCCGCGAGAAAAGCTGGTATTGACATGGTCGCAGTCAGCTGGGGTTTTAATTCAAAACAGGCGCTGGAAAAAATGAAGCCGGATTTTCTGGTAAATACTCCGGGAGAGCTGGCCGGGATATTTAAAAAAACTCTAAAAAAAAGCGGAAGATTAAGTTGTGATAAAAAATCAGCGGGAGAAAATTCTTGAGACAAATAATCAACGATAAGAACCTGATCGCGTATTGCGGGCTTTATTGCGGAGCCTGTCAAAGGTATCTGGCGGAGAAGTGCAGCGGCTGCGGGGCCAATGAAAAGGCCGGTTGGTGCAAGATAAGGGCCTGCTGTATTGACCACAAGTATTCAAGCTGTGCGGACTGTAATATCATAGCGGATGCGAAGGACTGCAAAAAATTCAACAATATTATATCAAGATTATTTGCGCTAATATTCCGTTCAAATAGAAAAGCCTGTATTGACCTGATAAAAGAAAAAGGCCGCGAGCATTTTGCGGAAGAAATGTCAGTTAAAAAGACGCATTCCATAAGACGCTGAACGCAAAGGCTTCTATTGGATTTTCGGGCGGGAACCTTCCGGTTTATGAGCCACTTAAGCAGCAGCTATTTTAAAAGCCGTGTTCTTAATTTACAGCCACTTTGTAATTGTTTCCGGATCAATTCTTTTTACCGGCCCGGGTAATTCCTTGGGCACACCTATCGCGCAGGCCAGTATGGAGTATTCGCCGGATCTTATTTCAAGCAGCCTGCACAAGTCCTTATTTTTTTTCATTCCTTCGAACATGGACAGGAGCTGGAAACCAAGTCCTTCCGCGGAGGCCATCAGCCACATATTCTCCGCCGCATGGGCGAGAGCCTGCGGAGCCACCGAGGGGATACCATTGTATTCAATAATTATGATAATGAAAGGTGCCTCGGGAAGTTTTGCGTTATTAAGGCGTTCAATGAGTTTGGAAAGTTTCCTGGTGAGCCCCATTAATTTAAAAGGCAGGGAGGTCAATTTTTTTACTGTGGTTTTCAGGTGTGCTGCCGCTATCCTCTCGAGTTCTTTCCGCGCGGCAGAATCCTTCTTAATAATAAAAAAACGCCTGAAGTCTTTTCTGTCTCCCACGGCTGCGGCGGCAAAGGGTGCGTTAAGGCCGGCAAGAATTATTTTTTCTATTTGAGAAGGCATGGGGCTTTCAGTGCTGAAATTCCTAATGGATCTCCTGTTTTTTATCAGTTCTTCCAGAACTTTGCTTCTTTCGGCAGGGTCTGACATATCCGGCGGCTCCTTATTCTTAAATTTCTTTACTTAGCAGGATAATTTTAGCAGTTTATGAGCTTAGTTTATATATATTTGTTCCAAAACCGGTATTACGCGTTTTTTATATTTTCTTAACATAGATAGTTTGGTATAATGCCAAAAAGCAGCACAGGAGGGAAAAATACCTATGAATGGCCCGGCACCGCACGAAAAACACCCCATGCAAGGATTCCCGCGAATGTGTTTCATAAAAAATACGGTAAAAAATCCGAATATAAGCATAGGTGATTATACCTACTATGATGACGGGGAAAACTCCGAGGATTTTGAGAGAAATGTGCTTTATCATTATCCTTTCCTCGGCGATAAACTGGTGATCGGAAAGTTTTGCGCCATCGCGACCGGCGTGAAATTCATCATGAACGGCGCGTTTCATAAGATGAGCGGGGTCTCGGCATATCCTTTTTCGCTGTTTGGCAAAGGCTGGGAGAAAGTAATACCCGGAAAGGGTGACCTGCCCTACAAAGGTGATACGGTCATAGGAAATGATGTCTGGCTGGGTTATAAGGCCCTGATAATGGCGGGAGTAAATATTGGAAGCGGGGCAATGATCGGGGCCGGAGCTGTGGTGACAAAAGATGTGCCTCCCTACGCCATAGCCGGCGGTAATCCGGCAAAAATAATAAGAATGCGGTTCAACGAAGATGAAGTGAACAGGCTGCTTAAGGTAAGCTGGTGGGACTGGGAAATAGAGAAGATCACCAGAAATCTTGAGCAGATCACCTCCGGTGATATAAAAGCCCTCGAGGCGAGCAAATAAAAAGGGCTGCCAGTTAAAATATTTGTTTTATCGCCGGCAAATTTTGGCACAAGAATACCGGGGAGCAAGCAGGCCCCGCCCGGCGGTTATTGCCGGGTTTTTATTGCTGTGGTTACGGTAATAATGCTACAATACCCCGATGCCCGTTATTCCGGAGCAAATACTTACTTGAAAATTTCCCGGTGTTTCCAGAAGACCGGATTCGGAGGCGGTTATGGATCCAAGAGAAAGATATTTAAATACACTGAGTTTTAAACCTGTTGACAGGCTGCCAAACTTTGAACTTGGAGTATGGGGGCAGACATATCAAAGATGGCTGGAGGAAGGCGCGGAAGAAAAAGAAATAGCGGGAGATTGGTTTCGCGGCGAACCGAAAGCGGCAGAACTTGACAGGCGTGAGTTTATTAAGTTAAATTACGGGCCGCTCCCCGGGTTTGATAAAATAATCGAAGAAACCGACAGGTATGTAATATTTATGGATAATTGGGGGCGTACAAGGAGGGGCCTGAAAGAAGGCACTGTGCGGGGTACGAGGATGTCCATGGATACCTACATGGATTTCTTTGTGAAAACGCGAGAAGATTTTATTGAACTAAAAAAACAATTTGATCCTGCTTATCCCGGAAGGTACCCTGCGGATTGGGAAAAGAAAAAAATAGAATGGAAGCACAGGGACTATCCGCTGTATTTAACGGAAAACTGCGGGTTTGCGGGTTTGTACTGGAACTTGCGGGATATGATGGGCACCGAAAGGCTTTCCTACGCTTTTTATGATCAGCCGGGGCTGATCCACGAAATACTTGATTTTTTTGTTGAATATTTTATGAAAATCTCCGAAAAAGCCCTGAATGAAGTCAACGTGGATTCTTTTACCTGTAATGAAGATTTTGCCTGTAAATCCGGGCCGCTCTTATCTCCTGATACCTACAGGGAATTTTTCCTGCCCCGGCACAAAAAAATGTTCAGCTGGCTTAAAAGCAAGGGTGTCCGTTCCATTGAGCTTGACAGCGACGGAAATATTGAACCGTTGATCCCGCTTATTATAGAAGCGGGTGCGACCTGTATCTGGCCTCTGGAAGCGGCCTCAGACATGGATCCGGTAAAAATATATAAAAAATACGGCAGGCAGGTCGCTTTGATCGGAGGGGTAGATAAAAGAAAACTCTTTGGGACTAAGAAAATGATAGATGATGAACTGGACAGAGTAACAAGGCCTTTTCGCGGGCTTTCCGGATATATTCCGACCATTGATCATACTATTTCACCGGAAGTGTCTTATGAAAATTTTAAATATTATATTCAGCAAAAAAAGAAGCTTTTAAAAATGGAATAATTGGTTATTATTTGCAGGCTCATTAAATTTTACAGAGCTATTGTTATCGAACAAAAGGGAGGCCCGAAATGGAAGAACCGTTGCTCCAAAAAATACCGTTTGCCGGGACTAACATAAGCCGTCTTATCTGCGGGTGCAACCCGATAACCGGGTATTCTCATTTTTCCGAGGAACTGGACTGGGAGTTTAAAAAATACTATGATTTTGATAATGTAAATAAGCTTATGGAAGAATGCCGCAAGAACGGGATAAACACTATGCAGTTCCGCGGCGACAAATTTTACCTCAGGCTGATATTGAGCCACCGGGAACGGGGCGGTAAGATGAATTTTATCCTGGTGACCGCCAACGAACTCAGGGATATTAAAGCTAACATAAGAGAAATGCGGCAATACGGGCCTCTCGCGGTATATTTCCACGGCACCTATGTTGATAATGCCTGGCACGACGGGAAAATTGAGGAGATACGGGATCATATAAAATATATGAAAGACAACGGCCTCTTTGCCGGGCTGGGCTCGCATATTCCTGAAGTCATTGAATACGCGGAAGAAAATAAATGGGAAACGGATTTTTATATGTGCTGTCTTTATAACCTGGCGAAAAAAACAAAGACGGTTCAGGGTATTAATGCGTCCGGCGTGAAAGAGGAATTCCTTGACGGGGACAGGGATAAGATGACGGACCTTATCCTCAAAGTAAAAAAACCCTGTCTGGCTTTTAAAGTCCTTGCCGCCGGAAGGAAATGCGAAAGTAAAGAATCCGTAGAAGAGGCCTTCCGGTATGCTTTTGGCAGGATAAAGCCGGGGGACGCGGTCGTGGCCGGGATGTATCAGAAAAATAAGAATCAAGTCAAAGAGAACACGGAAATAGTCAGGAAGATAACAGCGGGAAGGTAAAAATTAAAGAAGAATGACGGTCAGAGCTGACCGGGGGAAAACGATCTTATGTTGAAAAAAATATTTTTTTGTGCTTTGAGCATGTTATTTTTCGGCCGGCTGTCCGCGGAAGAAAAGTATTTATTAAGGAGTTTCTCCGGGCATACGGGTATTATCAGGTCAGTCAATTATGCTCCCGACGGAAAAACTATTGCTTCGGGCAGTATGGATCATTCAGTGAAGATCTGGGATGCTGCAAGCGGAAAGTGCCTGAAAACTCTTTCCGGGCATACGGGCTGGGTGAAGGCGGTAAATTACGCGCCTGATGGAAAGTTTATTGCCTCCGGAAGCGAAGATAATACCGTGAAGATCTGGGAAGTCCTGACAGGAAAATGCGTAAAGACCCTTGAAGGGCAAAAGTACGGGGTACTGGCGGTCAATTTTTCTCCGGACGGTAAATTTCTTGTTTCCGCGGGTTATGAAAAACAGATAAAAATATGGGATGTTACGGGCGGAACATGCGTAAAAACCCTGCAAGGACATTTGAGCATGGTCCATACAGCTGCTTATTCTCCTGACGGCAGATCTATTGTCTCCGGGAGCCGGGATGGCACGGTAAAGATCTGGGATACCGCTAGCGGAAAATGCGTAAGTACTTTTGAGGGGCATAAAAGCGATGTGACTTCGGCCTCTTATGCGCCTGACGGAAAATATGTGGTCTCCGGAAGCCGGGACAGCACGGTAAAGATCTGGGATACCGCGAGCGGAAAATGTGTAAGAACTCTTGAAGGTCATAGAGGTGAGGTGACCGCGGTTGCTTACGCGCCCGACGGCAAAGGTATTGTTTCCGGGGGTATGGATAAGACCATAAAGATCTGGGATGTTTTAATGGGAAAATGTTTAAGAACCCTGGAAGGACTTAAAAACAACGTGACCTGTCTTGATTTTGCGCCCGGCGGGAAAGAGATTGCCTCCGGAAGCGAAGATAACACAATTAATATCTGGGACGCGTCAACCGCGGTATTTGAAGTTGAAAATAAGCCCAGGGCCGCAGCGGCAAAAGCGCCTGAGAACCCTCAGATAAAACCGCCGGTCGCGGCCAAAATTGATGGCACTAAAGAAGAAGTAATTAAAACCAGAAAAGATCTGACCCAGGCCCTGTCGGATTCGATGAGAACCTTCCTGTACTTGACCAAAATATTCAAAGTTATTGACAGGACAAAAATGAACGAGATCATGAAAGAGCAGAACTTTCAACTGACAGGCTGTACGACAACCGAATGCGCCGTTGAAATAGGGAAAATATTAAATGTAAAATACATGCTGATAGGCAGTGTTTCCGGGGTCGGCAGGGAATATGTGATAAATATAAGAATTACAAAGGTTGAGACTTCGGAAATAGAGGTGGCCGATATTGAAAGATGCGGCAGCGAAAGCGAGCTGCTCTCTGCTTTAAAAAAACTGGCGGATAGAACCGCGCTAAATAAGATATTTCAAAAAGCAGCTGCCAGGGAAACCCTGGCCGTTCTTGATCTTGATGTTAAGTGAGCAATTACAGATTAATCTCCGAAACTTATGCCCATGTTCCGTCCTGTGATTATTTCGTCGGAGTCTAAAGGCACGGATTTCATTTTTCCTATGGCTTCAATAAGAGGAACACTTATTACCTGCGGGGGCCTTAAACATACCATTTCTCCAAACTTATTCTCCCTTAAAGTCCTGATCGCTGCTGCCCCGAATCTGGTCGCGAGCAGCCGGTCAAAAGTCGTGGGGTTACCTCCCCTTTGCAGGTGCCCGAGTACCAGGCTTCTTGTTTCCCTGCCTGTTCTATTATGGATCTCTTTTGCCACCCATTCGGCTATTCCGCCCAGAAGTACTTCAACTCTGCCGGGAGTAGCGGAGTCTTTTGTGAACATACCGGCGCCTTTTGGTTTCGCGCCTTCGGCCGCGACCACGATACAGAAATTTCTTTTCATTTTATACCGGGCATTTACTTTTTCACAGACTTTATCCATATTGAAAGGAATTTCAGGGATAAGAATAACATCCGCCCCTCCGGCAATTCCGGAGTTAAGCGCGATCCAGCCCGCGTACCTGCCCATAACTTCAACGACCATGACCCTCTGGTGGCTTTCTGCGGTGGAGTGCAGCTTATCAAGGGCCTCGGTAGCCGTACTCACTGCCGTATCAAAACCAAAGGTAATAACAGTAGCAGAGAGGTCATTGTCAATTGTCTTTGGAACTCCGACCAGGGGAATGCCTTTATCCGCAAGCTGCTTTGCTATTGTAAGGGTGCCGTCTCCGCCGATACAAACGAGCGCGTCCAAACCGAGTTTTTTAAAACCTTTTATGGCAGCATCAGACCTGTCAATGTAAGTTGTCTTTCCGTTTTTTGTAACTGCGTATTTAAAAGGGTCTCCTCTGTTGGTGGTGCCCAATATGGTGCCGCCTACATTTAAGATACCGCTGATATCCTGTGTTTCCAGTACCCTGTCGTTTTTTGGATCCATAAGGCCTTCAAAACCCTTTTTGATTCCTATGACCGTCCAGCCGATGTTATTTGCGCTTTTTACCACCGCTCTAATAACAGCGTTGAGCCCGGGGCAATCTCCTCCACCGGTTAAAACCCCTATCCTTCTGGCTTTTTTTCTCATGGCAGGCCTCCTTAAGTTCCGTTTAACAATAATACTTTATCACTATTTTTTAATTATTGCCACAAACAAAAAGCAGTTTAGAGTTGATATTGTAATAAAAGCACATTTGTGGTATATTTTAATATAACAAATTTTTTTAAAGTGAGGGAAATTATGAAAGCAGCTGTCTATATGGGTCCCGGAAAGATAGAAGTCAAGGAAGTGGAAACACCCAAACCTAAAGCGGGAGAGGTGCTTTTAAAGATACATGCCTGCGCTGTCTGCGGTACGGATGTACGAATATTTTACCACGGGCAGAAAAATGTAGTGCCCCCGCACATTACGGGCCACGAATTTGCGGGTTCCATAGCTGAAATCGGGCCCGGCGTAACCGGTTTTAAAAAAGGCGATAAGGTTACTTCGGTCACCTGTGTCGGCTGCCAGAAATGCCTGTACTGTAAAAAAGGACTTTATAATCTTTGTGATACCCCGCGTTATCTGGGCTACTATTATCCCGGCGCTTTTGCGGAATATATGATCATCCCAAAAGAAGCCATAGACGGCGGGAACCTGCTAAAAGCTCCCGGCAGTTTAAGTTTCCCGGCCATCACTATGGTCGAGCCGCTCTCCTGCGTTATTAACGGGCAGGATTACCTAAAGGTGCAAAAAGGGGATTTTGCCGTGGTCATAGGCGCGGGCCCTATCGGCTGTATGCATGCAGAGATAGCCAAGGCCTCCGGGGCGAAGACCGTTGTGCTCTTTGATGTTTCTGAATCAAGGCTTGAACTCGCAAAAAGATTTGACGGCCTGGTCCTCGTAAACAGCGCTAAAGAAGAGCCCGTTAAAAAAGTTATGGATATGACGGGCGGCTGCGGCGCGGATGTAATTGTAGTGGCCTGCGGCGTAAATGCCGCGCAGGAACAGGCTGTTGCTATGGCCGCAAAACTAGCCCGCATCAGTTTGTTTGCCAGCCTGCCCAAGGATAATCCATTCATAAAATTAGACGCTAATATTGTGCATTACAAAGAAGTCTCTGTTTACGGGGCTTTTGCTTCCTATAAGAAACAGTACGAAAAAGCGCTTTCGCTCATCGCCGAAAAGAAGATACAGGCGGAGAAATTTATCACCCACACCTATCCGTTAAAAGATATCGTGACGGCGTTTGAAACTTCAAAAAAAGGCACCGGTTTAAAGACCGTTGTGACCATGGAGTAGGCCATGCGTTTAAAAGGAAAAACAGCGGTAATTACGGGCGGCGGGCAGGGGCTGGGAGAGGCCATTTCTTTACGTCTGGCCCTGGACGGGGCTAACGTTGTTGTAGCCGATATCAATCTGGAAAATTCTCAGGCCACGGCAAAAAAGATAGAAACAACGGCTAAAATAAAAACCCTCGGCGTAAAGGTTGATGTCACCGAGGAAAAAAGCGTCCAGGCCATGATCAAGGCCTGTATGGATACTTTTAACAGGCTTGACGTTCTGGTCTCCAATGCCGGCATCCTTATAGCCGAAGATATAACCGAATTTCCGGTCGATAAATGGAGAAAAGTCATAGATGTCAATCTGACCGGTTATTTTATCGCGGCCAAAGAAGCTGCCAAAATAATGAAAAACCAGAACAGCGGGGCTATCATTCAAATAAACTCCAAATCCGGGAAGAAAGGCAGCTTTAAAAGTTCGGCCTACGCCGCTTCCAAGTTCGGCGGTATCGGCCTGACCCAGTCTATTGCCCTGGATCTTGCGCCCTATAATATCAGGGTAAATTCTGTCTGCCCGGGTAATCTTCTTGATTCTCCGCTTTGGGTCAACAGCCTGTACGAGCAGT
The DNA here is from genome assembly GCA_903891415.1 of Candidatus Firestoneibacteriota bacterium. Taxonomy (GTDB): domain Bacteria; phylum Oederibacteriota; class D2-FULL-39-29; order D2-FULL-39-29; family D2-FULL-39-29; genus CAIYPD01. The sequence continues at coordinate 27,137 of CAITEH010000062.1, read as the reverse complement.
ATGCGAAAAAATGGGGTATTACAAAGGAAGAAGTAAGAAAAAAATATATAGACCAGGTACCTTTAAAAAGAGGCTGTACCTATGAGGATGTTTGTAATGTCGTCTCTTTCCTGGCAAGCGCTGAGGCCTCCTATATGACCGGTCAGGCGATAAATGTGACCGGCGGCCAGGAAATGAGGTAGAACGAAGTGCAAAAAGAAAACTTAAAACTTGAAGAACAATTAAACAGCTTTAAAAGGGACGAAAGGCTAGCCGCGCTCAAGGAATTAAAAAAACTCTATCCTGTCTCTTTGGAAAATACCGGTTTTGTCAACCAGCATGCCCACAGTTTTTATTCTTTTAACGCTTACGGGTTTTCCCCCTGCCGGGTCGCATTTGAGGCCTATAAAAAAGGTTTGTTTTCCATCGGCCTTGTTGATTTTGATACGCTGGACGGTGTTTCCGAAATCCTGGAAGCAGGGGAAATACTCGGTCTAAGGACAACCGCGGGCATTGAATCCAGGGTGTTTGTTCCTGAGTATGCTTCGAAAGTGATAAATTCACCCGGAGAAAAGGGTGTCGCCTATTTCATGGGAGCGGGCTTTACTGAAAAGGAAAAGAAAGGCACGGCGGGAGAAAAGGTAATTAAACGGTTCAGGGAGATCTCAAGAGAAAGAAATATTGCCCGGCTCACAGCCGTAAATCTTATACTTAAGGACAAACTTCCTCCGGTTGATTACGCGGAAGATGTGCTTACCCTTACACCTGAAAATAATGCCACGGAAAGGCATATTCTTGAAGCTCTTGACAGGAAAGCACGGGCTCTTTTTAAAGGCAAAGAGCTTATTGATTTCTGGGCTGAAAAACTGGGAGAGAAGGAAGGAAAGATCCAGAGTCTTTTAGGCAAAAGCCCCGACCTGCAGGCGCTTATCCGGAGCCGTCTTTTTAAGCAGGCCGGCGCGGCCGCCGTCTATCCGCCGCTTAACGAAGTAATAAAAGCGATAGTTGATCTGGGAGGCATACCTGTTGTGGCCTGGCTTGACGGGACTTCCGAGGGAGAAAATGACACCGAAGCCATGCTCAAACTTATGCGGGAAAAGGGTGTTTTAGCGGCAAATATCGTCCCGGACCGCAACTGGAATATAAAGAACCCGGCAGAGAAGGAAATAAAGGTAAAAAATCTGAATGCTTTTGTACAGGCCGCAAAAAAACTCGGCATGCCTTTAATAGCCGGTACCGAGATGAATAAACACGGGCAGGGTATTACGGATGATTTTAACGCCCCTGAGCTAAAGAGCCTGCTGCCGGATTTTATAGCCGGAGCCTGTTTTTTCTTCGGGCATACTTTATTGGCCGGCCGCGTAAATAAAGGTTTTTATTCGGCCTGGGCGGCGGCAAAATTTCCCGAGCTCCAAAAACGGATAGAATTTTTTACGGAGGCCGGAAGGAAATTCGAGCCGGGAATATCAAAAGAGTCCTTACTTCAAAATCTGGAGAGCTAAAATGACTGCAAGCGCTAAAGCGATAAAAAAAGAACTGGTTGAGATAGGTAAAAAACTTGAGGCAAAAGGCCAGGTGATCGGCCCCGGAGGGAATACCAGCGCGCGCCTGGGGGATATGGTATATATGAAAGCGTCCGGAGTCTGCTTTGAAGAAGCGGTTGCGGCGGATTATGTCGGTGTTTCTCTTAAGACCGGAGAGCTTGTTGAGGGAAAGAAAAAACCTACCTGCGAAAAGCTCGCGCACCTGAATTGTTATAAGGCCAGGCCTGATATCGGCGCTGTCGTCCACACGCATCCTGCTTTTTCTGTTGCTTACGCCTGGCTGGGTGAGACACTGGCCCCTTTTACCCCGGATTTTGTTGCCATAATCGGTTCGCCGGTCCCGGTCGTAAAATATATGCTGCCCGCCGGAGAAGTGATCGCGGGCAAAATAATGGAAGCTGTGAGGACGCATAACGCTGTTTTGCTGGAAAATCACGGAATAATTTGCGTGGGAAAAAATCTTAAAGAAGCCTACTTCAGAGCTTTGCTGGTTGAAGATTCGGTCAAGACGGTTCTCGGCGGAAAGATCCTGGGTGCGCTAAAGTATTTTGACGAAAAACAGGTAAGAGAACTGGATACGTCCGATTTTGAAAAATACAGAAGAGCGTTGCTGAAAAAACAATAACAAAAAGGTGCCGGCCGCGGGCGGCCGGCACCTTTTTAATTTATCTGGACAGAAGGGCTTTTAAATTATCTATCTTTTGGCTGCGTTTTTTGGTATTAAAAGAAAAGGAATCTACCGGTTTGGCTTTGTCTACGTTTGAATTCAATACATCTTTGGAAAAATCTATAGTGATCATGTCCTTGAATTTGTCCCCGCTTTTTAAAACGCCTCCGGCAAGCAGCGTGCCGGAAATAGTCAGTTCTTTGACCAGGACTTTTTCAATGATGCTGTAATTAACCTCATCTTTTCCGCTTTTTACCGTCACGGTGCCCTCCAGAAAAAGGTTTTTATGCTTTTCCTCCGGATTTTCATAAGTAACGGTCAGTTTAGCGGAATAGAGAAGCTTATTTAACAACTCTACTTCAACAAAAGCGGCGTTTTTGCGGGAGTTTTCATAGGTTTCAGAAAGATTCTTACCGGAGATAGGTGCCTTATTTTTATCCAGGTATCTGAATTTGATATTTCCCAGGGATTTTTCGATAATATAGATGGAACCGTTCTTATCAAAAACAACATTTTTTGATCTCAGTATGAAGTCGTTTATTGAAAGAGAAGTGAGTTCCGCGGAAAATTTCAGCAGTTCCACGCAGGTCATGGCATTTGCCTGCGCCTGCTGGTAGGTCAGGCCATAAGCAGTACTCGAAAAAAGCACTGTCACCGCCGCCAAAAGTAAAAGTTTTTTCATAAATACCTCCGGAATGCAATTACTGATTGCTGATTAAACAATTAAAGCTAGAACAACAAAAAATCAATGCTTATTAAATTTAAAAAGTTAAAGCGCAAAAGACCGCTTATTTATTAACTTAGTAGCTTTTTAAATGAAAAAGTTCAAGTTCTATGCTACAATTATACACAATTAACTTGCAAAATTCTACAAGGTGAGTGAAACTCCACGCCCTTACGGACGTGGCGCCTTTTTAACTTGGGTTATCACCCAAGCCAAAGGAGTATCATCCTTTGGAATCCTCTTATGATAAGAGGCGACATTTATCGCGGTTTTTTTATCCACGGGCTCGAACGCCCATGGTTTTCAAAACCGCCTGCATAATAAACCTGAGTACTTCAGAGAAAAAGAGGATATAATGAAAAACAGGGAAAGAATAGTGAACGCGCTGAATTTTAAACCCGTGGACCGTGTTCCGGTTGTGGAATGGGCGTCCTGGTGGGAAAAAACCACTGATAGATGGAAGACCGAAGGCTTGCCAGGGAATTGCGTTACCGAATGGGAGATAAGAGACTATTTTGGTCTTGACAGGTTAAATCAATGCTGGGTCCGGCCCAGGATTAAAAACTACCCCCGTCAGGAGGAAGGAAAACCGGCCATAATTACCCGTGAGGACTATAAGAAATATAAAGCCTATCTTTATCAGGAAGAAGCTTTTGATGTAAAACTTTTGGAAAGTTGGGGAAAAGAGCAGAAAAAAGGAGAACTTTCTATCTGGCTGACCCTGGAGGGTTTCTTCTGGTGGCCGCGTATTTTGCTCGGAATAGAAAACCACCTTTGTGCTTTCTATGATAATCCGGAGTTAATGAACGAGATAAATAATGACCTCCTTGCCCATCACAAAAAAGTTATTAAACAAATGATGAATGTTTGCGAACCGGACTTTATGACCTTTGCTGAAGATATGTCCTACAATAAAGGCCCTATGATTTCTGAGGACATGTTCAACGAGTTTATAGCCCCGTTCTATAAGCAGATAGTTCCTGAATTAAAAAAGAATAATATAGTTACCATAGTCGATACCGACGGAAACATTAAAGACCTGGTTCCATGGTTCCTGCGGACGGGTGTGGACGGTTTTTTACCATTAGAAAAGCAAGCGGGAGTGGACATTGTCAGTTTGAGAAAAATCTATCCGAAGATTAGATTTGTCGGCGGGTTTGATAAAATGATAATGCATCTGGGTGAAAAGAAACTCCGCGAGGAGTTCGAAAGAATTCTTCCGGTTATGAAACAGGGCGGCTTCATTCCGAGCGTTGACCACCAGACCCCGCCTGCAGTTTCTTTTGAGAATTATAAGCTGTATTTAAAGCTTCTGAACGAATATTGCCGTAAGGCGGTATAAAAAAAACTGTAAAATAATAAACAACCGGAATAAAATTTATTGCGCGGGCGCAAAAAGTTTTTACGATATTTGACCCGGTTAAACAAGGGAAGAAGGCGGCTTATGAAGATAAAAATCACGGTACTCGCGGTGTTATTTTGTTCAACATTCTTTGCCGAAGAAGCCTGGATCAAACCGATGTCCGGTATCCACAAGAATTTTAAGGGAAAACCGGGGACGGTAGCGCTTTACGGGGATAGTATCACTTATTCTAGCCATTTCTGGGAACCCATCAAGGACGGGGTGGCAAACTGCGGCGATATTGACACAAAGAAACTTATCAGCTATATCTCTCCCGAATGCTGGAAATGGAAAGGGAAAGATAACGGAAACGTGATCGGCTGGAGCGTGCGTAACGGGCTGCAGGTAATAGACAAGGTACTTGCCATGCATGATCCCGAAACTGCAATAATAATGTTCGGCACAAATGATATTGAACGGGGAAGCGTTAAAGACAGGAAATTTGCCGAAGAAATGACGGCCGTAATTAAGAAATGCCTGGATAACGGGACCGTGGTGCTTTTATCCACTATTCCGCCGAGAAGGAACTGGCAGGAAAAAGTAAATGAGTTCAACGCCGCGATAATAGCCGTGGCAAATGAGCTGCAAATACCGCTTGTTGATTACTATGCTGAAGTTTTAAAAAGAAGGCCTGAAGATTGGGACGGTACTCTCATCAGTAAAGTTGACGGCTGTCATCCTACGGCAGGCGGAAAAACAGAGGACTGGAATGCTGAGGCCTTGAAAAGCAACGGCTATGCGCTTAGGAACTATCTGACATTTAAAAAATACGGTGAAATTTATGAAAATATTTTAAGCAAGCGGTAAGCTAGGTTAAGATGAAAATAAGATTAATAATAATTGCAATGGTTTTTTCCTCAATATTTGCGGCAGCGCAAACAAAAAAGAACCCGGGGTTTTTTGCGCTTTATGGCTGGGGAGAGACCCTTATTGAGCATATAAGCGATATTGATAAGGCCGGGATAAAATGGCTTAGAGTTGGCGGCCCGATGCCGTCCAAAGAAGCCGATAAATGTATTCTTGAAGCGGCCAAAAAAGGGATCCACTGTGTCCCGTTCGTCGGGGACTACAGGCAGAGGGAAATAGCGCAGAAGAACGATATGAAAACCTGGCGGGAGCTTGTTAATAACACAGTTTTAAGATACGGCGCGAACGGCACGCTTTGGAAAGAGAACTCCTCCGTCAAACCCGTGCCGGTGGAATATATAGAAGTCTGGAACGAACCGAATATTGACCACCTGGATACGCCTCCCGGAAAGCTCCGGGACGAATGCTACTACGAGCTTTTAAAGATCGCTTATGAAGAGATAAAGGCCCTGAACAAAGATATTCAGGTGATAGGTTTTAATACCGCAGGCGGCATATGGAAATCTACTACCGGGCCGAAACCTGACGGGATGTTCGAAAAAATAAAATATTTTGGCTGGTTTAAGTTCATCAAAGACATAAACAAAATAGGCGGCAGTAAATATTATGACATAGCAGGGATACATCCCTATACCACTCCCCGGGCTCCTGAAAAGGTTGGGCTATTTGAGGCACTTGAGAAATTAAGGGGGGAGCTCAAACAAAATGGGAACAACCAGCCCATCTGGTATACCGAAGTCGGTTATCCGCTGGACTACCCGAATAACGGAAATGTCAGGGATGAAGACCAGCAGGCGGACTTTCTTATAAGGCTTTTCGCGCTGGCTTCCTCGCGCGGCATTGTACAGGTCCAGGTCATGTACGTAACCGACATAATTTTCAGTAACGATAATTCAAAGCGGACCTTCGGGTTTTTCACGCCTGATAAGAGATGGAGAAAACAGGCAATGGCGACAAAAGTTATGATAGAACTATTGGGAGACCCTCCTGATTTTATTAAGGCAATATCCGACGGTGTTCAGGGATTCTATGAATATGAGTTCAAAGGAACTAACGGGAAAAGTATCCTTATGGCCTGGACCTTAAATGATGATGCCGAGGAAAAAGAAATTAAGGTGAGCGGCACCGGCGCGGCAGTTATTGATAAAATGGGCGTGAAACGGATCTTAGCCGCGGAAGACGGAAAAATAAAGTTAAAAGTCAGCGGCAGTCCTCAATTTGTTATAGAGTGAACTTTACCGGCATGAAGTAAATTATGTTAATACGGAGGAAAAGTGGAGCTAATGCGCGTGAAGAATATGGCAACAATGATCTTTTGTTTTTTCGTGATACTGGCGTTAAATGCTGGTGCAGAGGCGGTAAAAATGGCGGCAAAAGATAAAGACCGTACGGCCGTTGAGTCGGACGTTTCCGGTGAAGGCTGTACTCTTGAAAAGTTCAGCGTATTTTCAAAAAGCATGGACAGAGAAATAAAGGTTATCGTAATTTTACCTCCGGAATATAAGGCCAATCCGGAAAAAAAATATCCGATACTTTATACGCTTCACGGCGCGTCAGCTCCTTATGGTACTTTCAGTGAAATGGGCCCGCTTCGCAAAGCTTTAAAGACCAAGCCCATGATCGTCACCTGCCTGGATGGAGACAAAGGGTCCTGGTATCTGGATTCGGCCAATTTACAGAAAGATTATAGCAATGAAGAAAAGAAAAAAGGCGCGCCCAAGCTTCCACCCGTGAAATCACTCTTTACGACCTTCTTTTTTGATGAATTCATTCCCTGTCTGGACAAGTATTACCGGGTAAATCCCGCGCAGAGGATGATAACGGGCTTTTCCATGGGAGGTTTTGGCGCTTTCCATTATATGCTGCTTAAACCAAAAATGTTTGCCTCAATAAGCAGCCTGAGCGGAGCGTTTTTTAATTTAAGCGAAGAAAGCGAAGGAGCCAAGAGATGGATGACTCCGCTTTTGGGCCCTTTCAACCAGAATCGTGAAAAATATGAAGCAACGGATCTGTTTAACGGCATAAAAAAATGCGCTGACGCAAAAGAAAAACTTCCTTCCATATTCCTACATTGCGGAACAGAAGACGGTTTGCTGGCAGCAAATAAAAAAATGAACAGCTGCCTGGAAAAAAACGGTTATAATTGTAAATATCTTGAATCTCCCGGAAAACACGACTGGAAATTCTGGGTGGGCGCTATTGAGGGAGTCATTGATTTTCACTGGAAAACCTTGCAGTAAACGGGAAAGAGAAGTAAAAGAATTTAAAACTGTTTCTAATTAATAAAAGGGGGTTTGTCATGAAGGCCGATAAAGATGCTGAAATATGGGTAAAGGAAACTCTAAAAAAGCTTACATTAAGAGAGAAGATCGGGCAGCTGCTTCTACCGATACTTTCTGCAGATTCCGCGAATCCCCTGACAGTCGGGGAGATGGTTGAAAAATACAATATTGCCGGGGGGCACTATTTTGGAGGCAACAAAGAACAAAGTTTCATATTTACCGAAGCGCTTCAGTCCAAAGCCAACATACCCCTGCTCATTACAGGGGATCTGGACCGCGGGGGCGGAGACCGGATAAAAGAAGGCACCTTATTCCAGTGTCAGATGGCACTGGGGGCCGCAGACAGCGAGGACCTGGCCTACAGGCTCGGAAAAGCCATTGCTGTTGAAAATCTCGCAGTGGGTTACAACTGGACTTTCAGCCCTATAGTGGATATTTGCGCAATAAGGGACCATTTAAGGCTTATTGCCTCCATAGGCGAAGACCCGAAACAGATAGCAAGATTGACTGTTGCCGAGATCAAAGGCATACAGGACCACGGTATGAGCGCTTGCGCGAAACATTTTCCCGGTGACGGTTATGATGACAGGGATCAGCATACTACAACTTCGGTCAATTTTCTTTCTGAAAAAGAATGGTGGAAAAAATCCGGCTATACTTTTCAAGCGGCTATTGACGGCGGGGTGTGGACCATAATGAACTCGTGTATTGCCATGCCGGCAATGGATAAGGAATGCGGTGATCCGAAAAATCCGAGGCCCGTGTGCCTGAGTAAATATATGACCACGGGGATACTCAGGAATAAAATGGGTTTTAAGGGCGTTATTGTGACCGATGCGCTTAATATGGGCGGAGCGGCCATGCATGAAAGAAGGCCGGAGAGATACCTGCAGGCCTTCGAAGCCGGCAATGATCTTCTTCTTTTTGTATTCCATGTCGGGGAAATCGTCGATTATTTTGAAAAGGCGGCAAAAGATAAGAGAATTACCGAGGCGCAAATAGATGTCTCAGTGGCCAGGGTCCTTACGTTAAAGGCCAAGATAGGGCTCCATAAGAAAATGACCGGGGAAGAAAAAGAAAAGAGGCTTGACATTTTCAAAGCTTCGCCTTTCAAAAAAGATGCAATAGAACTTGCGGAGAAGTCCATTACGCTTATCTCGGATTCAAAAAATATTATTCCGCTCAAACTTAAAAGGGGAGCGAAGATAGCAAGCGTGCTTATCACAAACAGGGAAGAGGAGTTCAATGCCTCGGTCTTTAATAAGTACTTTACCAAAGCCGGCTATGAGGTGATCCCTTTCATCAATCCTGACGCCGAGATGATGTACGATAGAGTGGCGAACAAAGAGTTTGATCTTGTAATTACCGGGTTATTTTTTCCGATACAATGGGGCTGGTCGGCTCCGAGAATGCACGGCCCTTATGTAAGAAGCCTGATGAGCGGCTATTATATTGCGCATCCCGGGGTAAGATCTATTTTTGTAAGTTTTGACAGCCCTTCCAGGGTCTTTGAGATAGCAGCCATGGATCCGTTCTTTGCCACCTACGGTGCCTCTCCTTCTGCGCAGGAAGCAGTGGCAAAAGCGATACTGGGAGAAATAGCGGTCACAGGAAAAGTCCCCATATCCCTTGCCGGATTTTTTAAGATAGGCGACGGTATACAGAAAAAGAAAAAATAGCCGTTTACTCCAATGCCGTTTTTTTGCACCAGCGGGTTATCTTTTATGAAAAACCGTAAAAAATCCGGAAATTGGAATAAATAGTGCTGTCCCGGCCGGCCAAACGGTAAAAGACCTATAAACCCTTGGTATTTCAATGATATGGAACATAAGCTCCATATAGTGTATACTATATAACATTCAAAAATAATACTTATTGAAAAGGAAGAACAAAAATGAGATGGAGCAGCGCGTTAATACCCACACTAAAGGAAGTACCGGCGGAAGCAGAAATAGCCAGCCATAAATTGATGATAAAAGCAGGGTTGATAAGGAAAGTGGCTTCCGGGCTTTATAATTTTTTACCTCTTGGGTTTAAGATTTATTACAAGATCGAGAATATTATCCGCGAAGAGATGGATAAGGCGGGTGCTCTTGAGATCTTGATGCCTATTATGACCCCTGCAGAGCTTTGGCACGAAACCGGCAGGTGGAATCTTTACGGTAAGGAGCTTATGCGGCTTAAAGACCGCGCGGACAGGGAATTTGCCCTGGGCCCCACTCATGAAGAGGTGGTCACTGACCTGGCCCGCACCGAGATAAAATCCTACAGGGATATGCCGAAGAATTTTTATCAAATAAGAAATAAATTCCGGGATGAGATACGTCCAAGGTTCGGGGTCATGCGTTCCCGTGAATTTGTAATGAAAGACGCCTATTCTTTTGACCGCAATGAACCGTGCGCGGAAGAGAGCTACAAAAAAATGTTTGAAGCGTACATTAAAATATTTAGCCGCTGCGGCCTGAATTTTCGCGCGGTGGAAGCTGACAGCGGGAATATCGGCGGCAGTTTTTCGCATGAGTTTATGGCCCTGGCGGCTTCCGGAGAAGATACTTTAATTAATTGCCCCGCCTGCGGTTATGCCGCTGACAGGGAAAAGGCGGAGGGAGCTTCACCCTTTTGCGGAAACGAAAAAGAAGTATTAAAACCGCTGGAAAAAGTGTCAACTCCCGGGCAGCATACTGTTGAGCAGGTGACAGGTTTCTTGAATAAAAAAGCATCCGAGCTTGTCAAAACTCTTCTTTATATGGCCGATGGAAAACCTGTGGCAGCTCTTGTCAAGGGTGACGATGAATTACATGAAATAAAACTCCATAGATTTCTCGGGGTAACCGAGCTTGTGATGATGACAGCACAGCAGGTGGAGGAGTTTTCAAAAGCCCCCGTGGGATTTGCGGGTCCGGTAGGGCTCACAGGCATGAAGATATTTGCCGATAATGCGGTTTCCAAGCTCAGGAATTTTGTGACCGGCGCCAATGAAAAAGATATGCACTATGCAAATGCCAATTTTGACAGAGATTTTAAAATAAATAAATTTTTAGATCTGCGGGTTCCCAAAGAAGGCGACCTTTGCGTGAAATGCGGGTCCGCTCTTGTGAGCTTAAAGGGCATTGTGGTCGGGCATACGTATAAACTGGGGACCAAGTACAGCAAGTCAATGAAAGCGGAATTTCTTGATGAGGACGGCAAGAGGAAACTGATGGTAATGGGGTGTTACGGCATCGGCCTTGCAAGAGTTATCGCCGCGGCAATAGAACAGGGAAATGACGCGAGCGGGATCATCTGGCCGATGGCTATCTCGCCTTATCAGGTGATAATAACGGCTCTAAATTATAAGGACGAAAAGATCAAGCTTTTTGCGGATTCCATTTACGAGGAATTTAAAGCCAAAGGTGTTGAAGTGATCATTGATGACCGTGATATGAGCGCCGGTTTTAAGTTTAAGGACGCTGAATTGATCGGTATTCCGGTAAGGATCACCGTAGGGAACAAGACAGTAAATGAAGGGCTTTTTGAGATAAAACTCCGGAAAACAGGGGAAGAATTCGCGGTAAAGCGTGAAGAATTATTTTCAAAAGTAAAAGAGATCGTACAAAGGGAACTTGTCAAGTGAGTGAAAAGAAAAAAGGCCTGCTTTTATTGTCCGGCGGCTTGGACAGCGCTGTTGCTCTGCATCTGATGAAAGAACAGGACATAGAACTTGAAGCGGTTCATTTTACCTCGCATTTTTGCACCTGTGGCGGCAAAGGCGGGGGGTGCGGCCCGGCCTCGAAAATAGCGGAAAGCGCGGGTATTAAACTTCACATTGTCAGCAAAGGCGAAGATTATTTAGATGTGATCAAGAAGCCCAAACACGGCAGGGGCAGTAATATGAACGCGTGTATAGACTGCCGGATTTATTCTTTTAGAAAAGCAAAAGAGCTGATGGAGAAAATAGGAGCTTCCTTTATTGTGACCGGGGAGGTGCTGGATCAGCGGCCGATGTCCCAGCACAGAAAGGCGATGCTTACCATTGAAAAAGAAGCTGAATTGGACGGATTAATATTACGTCCTTTAAGCGCGCTGGTACTGGAAGAAACGTTCCCGGAAAAAGCGGGCTGGGTGGACAGAAAAAAGTTTAAAAATATATCGGGACGGGGACGGAAGGAACAGCTCAGTTTTGCAAAAGAAAAAGGAGTCAAAGATTTCTCCTGTCCGGCCGGCGGCTGCCTGCTTACCGATCCGCAGTTTTCCAGGCGGTTCAAAGATCTGATGGAAGATAAACCGGAGTTCGGTTCAAAAGATGTGGCGCTCCTGAAATACGGGAGGCATTTCCGGCTCGGGGAAAAAGCAAAACTTGCCGTAGGCAGAAATCAAAGCGAAAATGAAATACTTGAGCAGATGAAAGGCCCCGCGGACCTTACTTTTGTGCTTGCGGATTTTAACGGGCCGCTGGCGCTTTTAACCGGGGAAAATATTAAAAAGTACACGGAATTTTCTGCTGCAATTACAGCGCGTTACGGGGATGTGCCGGACCGGGAGAGCAGGGTAAAAGTAGAAATGACAGGCCCTGCGGGCACCGGGAAAATACTGCTTGCAGTACGCCCGGCAAAGGACGCGGAATTGGCAGGGTTCTTAATATGAAATTTATAGTGACCAGCGGGCCGACAAGGTCTTACCTTGACGAGATAAGGTATATTTCAAACTATTCAACCGGAGCGCTGGGAACCCTTGTGGCAAAACAGGCGGCGGCCCGGGGGCATAAAGTGATCCAGATCTCCGGAAAAGGGAGTATAGCCGCGTCCGGGAAAAGCATTAAGAATATTGAAATAGAGACCATAGAGGAATTGCTTGCAGTTTTAAGGAAGGAACTTAAAAAAAACCGTAAGAGGCCTGTCGCGGTCATCCATGCTATGGCCGTTTTAGATTTTATCGCGCCCAAAAAAATAAAAGGCAAGGTAAGATCTGACAGAAAAAGCTGGACGGTAAGGCTCGTGCGTTCGCCAAAGGTTATTAAAGAGATCAAGAAAATGGCGCCTCGGGTAAAACTTGCCGGTTTCAAGCTGGAATACAAAGCCGGAAAAAAGGCTCTTTTAAACTCGGCAAAGAAACTTCTGGAAGCTTCCGCAGCCGATTATGTCGTAGCCAATGATTTTTCCGGCATTAAAGCGGGAAAACACACGGCGATGATTGTGGGCAAAAGCGGTTTTATCAAAGGCAATATTTCGGGAAAAGAGAGAATTGCGGCCGAATTGCTTAAGACCATCGAGGGTGTAAAATGCTGAAAAATAAAAACATAATAGTAGGGGTTTGCGGCGGAATAGCCGCTTACAAGATCTGCGAGCTGGTACACAAATTAAAATATGCCGGAGCGGAGGTTTCCGTGATCATGACTAAAAATGCCTGCGAGTTCGTAACTCCGCTTACCTTTCAGACGCTTTCCGGAAAACCGGTCCATACGGATATGTGGAAGCTGCCTGCAAAAGACGCTTGGCAGGTGGAACATGTTGAACTGGCGAAAAAATGCGACCTTCTGGTCATTGCCCCTGCCACCGCAAATATAATAGGTAAATTGGCAGCCGGTATCGCGGATGATATGCTTACAACAGTGGTCCTGGCCGTGCAGGCCGGAGTTCCGGGCTTTATATGCCCCGCGATGAATACGAACATGTGGAGCAACAAGATAGTACAGGATAATGTGAGAAAATTAAAAAAATACGGATTTAAATTCATAGGGCCGGCATCCGGCAAGCTTGCCTGCGGGGATACAGGGGCAGGCCGTCTGGAAACAATTGAGAATATATATCTTCAATTAAAAAGAAGGATTTAAACAAAGGTTTAAACGCAAATATTTTGTTAATAAAGGCACGCCTTCCCGGAAAGAAGCGGGGAAAAAATGTCTGAAAAGCTAAATTGCTGGGAATACAGAAAGTGCGAAGATAAAAGCTGCCCCGCTTATAACAGAAAGGATGTCTATTGCTGGACTATTTCCGGAAATAAGTCCTGCTGCACCGGCCTTGAAGCTTCAAATATTTTTAAAAAATGCCTGGGTTGTGATGTTTTCCGGGCCAATGCTCTTACCGGCCCGGCTGCCGGCTTTATGGGGCTGGTTAAGCAGCTATATATTGAACTCGAAAAAAGCGAAGCCCAGCTGCTCCTCTTCCAAAAAATAAATTCCCTGATCCACAGTACAATTAAACTGGATAAAACCCTGCATGTTATCCTGACTTGTGTCACCGCCGGGTACGGACTGGGTTTTAACCGGGCCCTGCTGCTGCTGACCGATGAAACTAATTCATTTCTCGAGGACCGGATGATGGTCGCCCCGGCTTCCAGGGAAGAGGCCTACCGGATATGGCAGGAACTGGCCGAAATGGATGTTACCGCGGAGAACCTGCCGGAACTGGTTAATATTTATGAGAACAGTTTTAAAGCGAGCGGAAAAAAATATTTATCCGGAAAACTGGTCCTGGCGCTGTCCGAGGATAATATTTTTACGCAATGCATTAAAGATAAGAATGCAATAATCTGTGATTATAAGTACCGCGGGAGGGTGCCTGAAGCCTTCCTTGCTTTCTGGGGTGCCGGCTACTTTGCCGCGGCGCCGGTATTATCCGGAAATCAAGTTAAAGGTTTGATAGTTGCCGACAATATTTTTAACAATCAGGAAATTACCAAGGAGCAGGTTGATCTGCTTAACAGTTTTGCCTACCATGCCGGCCTGGCCATAGAAAACGCCCTGCTTTATAAGGATCTTGAAAAAAGAGCGAAAGAACTGGAAGAAACAAACGAGCGGCTTAAAGAAGCCCGCCAAATAATGATGCGGACTGAAAAGCTCACGGCCATGGGCGAAATGGCCGCAACGGTGGCTCATGAGATGCGGACTCCCTTGATATCCATAGGCGGGTTCGCCCAGATAGTTAAAGATAAAGTTAAGAACGATCCCGCAAGCTTTAAGCACATGGAAATCATAGCAGGTGAAGTAAAAAGACTTGAGAAGATAATACGGGATGTGCTTGATTTTGTCAGGCCTTTTGAATTGACTTTAACCTGGATAAATGTTAAAAAAGTAATTGAAAGCGCTGTACTTATAACGGAAACAGGGAGGAAGAAAAAGGGGAGTATTGCTGTTTTTGTGGCTCCAGGGCTGGAAAACCTGAAAGCGGATGAGGAAAGGTTAAAGCAGGTACTGATAAACCTTCTTGATAATGCTCTTGATTCCGCGAAAGGAGCCGGGGTCTTTATTTTGGCAAGAAGAGAAGGAGCCAATTTTATCCTGGAGATAAAAGACGAGGGCCCGGGCATAAAGAGCGGAGACGCTGACAAGGTAACACGGCCTTTTTTTACCACAAAAAAGAATGGAATAGGACTGGGGCTGCCCATTGCCGAAAAAATAGTAAAAGAACACAATGGGACTCTGTCGATAATCCCGCTGGAAGTAGGGGTGCTCGTGAGGATCAAACTTCCTTTTTCGGGGAGGAAATCATGAAAACACTTTTGGTGGTGGATGACGAAAAAAACATAAGGGAGTTGTATAAAGAAACTTTTGAGAAAGATAACTACAAGGTGCTGCTTGCCGAGACAGGTAATGAAGGGCTTGACCTGGCGGCTCAAAATAAAATAGACCTGATAATTCTTGATATACGGCTTCCTGATATGAACGGCATGGAAGTACTGGAAAGACTGTCGGCCGGAGTGAAGGAGGTTCCGCCGGTGATACTTAACTCGGCCTACCCGGGTTATGAGCATGACAGCAGTGTCTGGCTTGCGGAAAAATATCTTATTAAATCAGGTGATCTGGAAGAACTTAAACAAACCATTAAAGCAGTGATCGAAAAAAAATGAGATTTTCCGGTAAAATATTGCGTTTGACGGCCGAACCGGGCGGCTGCAAAATTTTAAAGGAGCGGTCTATGGGCCCAATGGCGGTCAAAAAAAGCGGTTCAGCCATAGAGCAAGATTACGACAGGTGAGTAAATACCTTGTCATCGTCCCTACATATAACGAGATCCAAAATATTGAAAAACTTGTAAAAAGCGTCCTGAATGCCGCCCCGGAACTGGATATTTTGATAGTTGATGATAATTCCCCGGACGGCACCGGACAAATGGCGGATAAATTTTCCCTGGAAAATCCAAGGATCCGGGTCTTGCACCGGGAAAAAAAGCTTGGACTCGGTTCTGCGTATGTTTCCGGATTTAAATATGCTCTTTCAAAAGGCTATGATTTTGTTTTTGAGATGGACGCCGATTTTTCGCATAATCCGGAAAGCCTGCCTGCTTTTATGGCCAAATCCCTGGAGGCGGACCTGGTAATTGGCTCCAGATATATTAACGGCATAAGCGTGGTCAACTGGCCTTTAAACAGGCTGCTGCTCAGTATTCTGGCCAGCCTTTATGTACGGCTGCTTTTATGGCTGCCTATAAGGGATACCACCAGCGGTTTCAAATGCTTTAATACCGGGGTATTGCGGGCCATTGATCTGGATAAAATAAAAAGCGACGGTTACGCCTTTCAGATAGAAATGAACTACAGAGCGTACCGGAGCGGATTTAAAATATATGAGCTGCCCATAATATTTATTGACCGGCACAGCGGTACTTCTAAAATGAGCAGTCATATAATATTTGAGGCCCTGCTGCTTCCGTGGCATCTGAGAATGGAATACTTTATAGATTACCTTCAAAAAAAAGCCGGGAAAGGAAAAAAATGAAAACAGCGCTGGAACAACTTGAATATTTAAAGCGCGGTGTTATGGATCTGGTGAGCGAAAAAGAACTTCTCTTCAAACTCGAAAGGTCGGTAAAGGAAAAACGCCCGCTTCGCATAAAACTCGGTATTGACCCTACGGCCCCCGATGTTCATCTCGGTTTTACCGTACCCCTACGCAAGCTCAAACAGTTCCAGGAACTGGGGCATCAAATTATCATCATAATCGGCAGTTACACCGCCATGGTGGGGGACCCGTCCGGAAAGAACGCGACCAGGCCCCAGCTTTCATATGAGATGGTAATGGAGAACGCAAAAACTTATCAAAAAAAGATCTTTATGATACTTGAGCAAAAAAAGACCGAGGTAGTTTACAATGGCGATTGGTTTTCTAAGTTTTCCTTCAGCGAAGTCATTAAACTTGCTTCAAAAATAACAGTGGCCTCACTGCTTGAACATGATTATTTTGATAACCGCTACAAAGCCGGCACGCCCATCGCCCTTCATGAGTTCCTTTATCCTTTAATGCAGGGCTGGGATTCTGTGGTTGTGAAAGCTGATGTTGAGCTCGGAGGCATTGATCAGAGATTTAATGTGATAGTCGGGCGGGACCTGCAGAGGGAGAGCGGGCAGGAACCCCAGGTGGGACTGTTTTTACCCATACTCATGGGCCCGGATGGTAAGAACAAAATGAGTAAATCTCTCAATAATTACATTGCCATTGATGAACCCCCCAAGGAAATGTTTGGCAAGCTTATGTCTATTCCTGATATTCTTATGCCAAGCTACTTTGAACTTTTAACGGGAGTACCGCTTCCGGAAATAAAAGAGCTTGAACAGGGGATCAAGAACGGTACCAGGCACCCCAAGGAAGTCAAAAAACGCCTTGGCCGCGAGCTTGTCACCCTGTATCACAATGAGGCGGCCGCGCTTGCCGCTGAAGCCGAGTTTGAAAATGTTTTCAAGCAAAAAGCCCTCCCGGCCGATATTCCGGAGTTTTTAATAAAAAAAGAGGGCCTCAAAGAAGGAAAGATCTGGATAATTAAACTGCTTATGGATACGGGGTCTGCGGGCAATAAGAGCGAGGCAAAGCGCCTGGTGGAGCAGGGAGCGGTCTATTTAAATGATACCCGTATAGAAAAGACTGATACCGATCCGGCCGTTAAGACCGGTGATATTTTGAAAGCAGGAAAAAGAAAATACTTCAAATTGAAGGTCTAAATGAATAATAAGGCCTTTCTTGCCGGAATAATTCCAGCAGCCTCCAGGCGTGAAGTTACGGGAATTATACTTAGATAAAGTGAAAAAGGGTAATGTGAAGAACAAACTGATATTTTTTATCTTTTCTGTCTGGGCCGCGGCGGTGCTGTTTTTTTTCAATAAAGCGCTGCCCGTAAAATTTTTCAGGATCCTGGATTATCTTTCCTCTTTGCCGGGTTCTTTTGAGCTTAAGGGGTTTTTTTCCTATCTTTCTTCTTCCGCGATAGATATTTTCCTTGCGGTTTTTCTTCTGGCCGCGGCTTATATCATAGGAAGAAGAATAGCGGCCCCCTTAAAGAAAGGACTGGATACTCCGGGTTTCTTTGCTGTTTCAACCGGCGCGGGTTTTGCCGTAATCGCAGGTTTTATTTTTCTGCTTGCATCTTGCGGGTTACTGTTTGAAACGGTTATTTATACGGTTTTTATTGTCTTTTTTGTTTACACCCTGTTTGAATTAAAAAGAAAACCTGCCGGGCTCCGCTTTCAATATGCAAAATACACTGCTGCCGAAAAAATAATTCTTTTGCTTCTTTGCCTGGCCGCGCTTTTAAACCTTTTTTGCGCTCTTACCCCGGAAACTTTTTTTGACTCGCTGTTGTACCACCTGGCGGTGCCGCAGGCCTATATATTCAGTCATTCCTTCACGAAGCTGCCTTATAATATTTTTGCTGCTTTTCCTCAGAACGGCGAGCTCCTTTATCTTGCGGGACTGGTATTGAACGGGCCGGTTACTGCCAAATTAATAAATTATCTATTCGGGATCTTGTTGACCGCCGCAGTCTATTCGTTTGGAAAAAAATATACCGGAAGGACTGCCGGCCTTTTTGCCGCTCTTTTATTTTATTCCATGCCGGTCGTCTCCGCAAATCTGGTAAATACCCAGGTGGATTGTCTCTTAACCTTTTATATTTTTCTCTCCTTCTACATGCTGCTTGAGGCCTGTGAAAAAAGTTTCGGGAGGGCTGCGCTCGCGTTTTCCGGATTATTTGCCGGTTTTGCGATGGGAATAAAATATTCCGGGATAATATTTGTACCCGGGCTTGTCCTGCTGCTTCTCTGGTACCTTCTCAGGAAAAAGACGGTGAAAGACGCGGGGCAGTTATTTTCGATCTTTTTTATATTTTGCCTGGTCCCTATAGTTCCCTGGCTGATAAAAAATTATATTTTCTGGGGGAATCCTGTCTACCCGTACTTTTCGGGTCATCCGGGGTTGGCCCGGCTTTTTTTTGAACAAACCGGGCCTGCTCTTGCCGGTCTCAGGGGTTTTCTGCTCCTTCCCTGGACGCTTACTATGTCGGCACCGTTTGCGAGCATGAATATCGGCCCGGCGTTTCTCCTGTTCTTTCCTTTTCTTTTCTGGTTATTGATATTTAAGAGAAAGGAAAAAATCGCATTCTCAGCCCTGATTATTGTTTTTACGGCCGCGCTTATTTTCTGGCTTCCGGTAACACGTATTGCCAGGTTTTTCCTGCCGGGCCTGCTTTTTTTTGCGCTCCTTCTTGCCTGCGCAGTCATAAAATTTCTTAAAGACGCAAAGGACGATTATTTCTCTTTTTCTGTAGCGCTGGCCGCGGCAGTCCTGACGCTGAATAATATCGCCTGGGTGGCCGATTTGCACTTTAAAAATATGGATCCTCTTAGTTATGCCTCGGGGAAAGTTTCAAAAGAGGGATATTTGGCAAAAGGACGGCCGACATATCCTGATCCATATTTTGGCGCGCTTAAATACATCAACAAACTTCCGGGGAGTTCCGGAAAAATTCTCTTTATAGGTGAAAACCGGCCTTTCTATTGCACAAAACCTTTTATATGGGGAAGTGTTTTTGATAAAGCGCCTTTATTGGAATTCGCAGCCAGGAGCCGTAATGAAGCAGGGCTAAGGCAGGTCTTAAAGGAAGAGGGAATTTCTTACGCGCTGGTAAACTATGGGGAACTTGCGCGTAACAAAAAGATGTACGAATTAAGCTCCACCCTGGATTTCATAAAAAGCAGGGAATTCACCGTTGCTTTTACACCTGTATTTGAGTCGGGTACTTGTTGTGTTTTTCGTGTAAATCAGCCGTAGCTTTGAGTTTGGAGAGCAGGATGCAGAAATAATATGAAAATAAAAAAGTCTCGCTTGTTCATGATCCTTGTCGGGGTGCTTTTTATCCTGACCGTTGTTTTTCTTGTAAGCAGCGACTGGTTCTGGAATGTTTTTTCCCCCGTTACCTATAATAAGATCCTGCTGCGGAATTCCGAAGAGTTTAAGATAGATCCCCTTTTGGTCGCGGCTATAATTAAAAGCGAGAGCGCGTTTAATCCTATCGCGGAGTCTGACAAAGGCGCGATGGGGCTTATGCAGTTAATGCCGGCCACGGCAGAAACACTGGCTCATGAAATAAATCTGGACTATGTAAATGCGGAGGATCTCTATAATCCCGAGATAAATATTCACCTTGGCTGCTATTATCTGGTCAAACTCTTGAAACGCTATAACGGCAGCCTGGTTTTTGCGCTGGCAGCCTATAATGCGGGCATAGTGAAAGCCGACGAATGGCGCAAAACCTACAGGGGGGATCCCGGACGCGCCGTGGGTTCAATATCTTTTCCCGCGACGCAAAAATTTGTTAAAGAAGTTCTTTCCACCTATGAAATGCTGAAATTCATGCGCAAGGTAAAGAGAACCCTGCAGATGAGGGACTGACCGTGGAAAAAAATGATTCACTGACACCTATGATGCGGCAATACCGGGAGATGAAAAAACAATATCCGGATGCCATACTCTTTTTCCGGCTCGGGGATTTTTATGAGATGTTCTTTGAAGATGCCAAACTTGCTTCGAAGGTGCTGCAGATAGTGCTTACAAAAAGAGGCGGAGGCCGGGGCGGTGCGGATTCCGGCACAGATTCCGTCCCGATGTGCGGGATACCTTTTCACTCATCGCTTAATTATATTACCAGGCTTATTAAAAGCGGCTACAAGGTAGCCATCTGTGAACAGGTGGAAGATCCCAAACTGGCCAAAGGCCTGGTAAAACGCGAAATAGTAAAACTTATTACGCCGGGAACGGTTCTTGAAGACGGGCTCCTTGAAGCAAAATCTAACAATTTTCTTGCCTCCCTGAAGCTGGAGAACGATTTGGCCGGCCTCGCTTTTATAGATATTTCTACCGGGGAATTTCTTCTCACAGAAGTAAACGTAAGAGCGGGCCTGGACCGGGCCTTTGACGAATTGAATAAATTCAGGCCTAAAGAAATAATTCTCCCTAAAGCCTATGAAAAAACACAGCCGGTCCTGGCGGAATATCTCTCGGCCAATAATATTCTTATTAACTACTTTGAGGATTATTATTTCGAGCTTGATATTGCCGGAGAAGCCCTGCTTAAGCATTTTAAAGTGGCGTCGCTTGACGGCTTTGGTATTCTCGAATATAGCGCGGCTGTTAGCGCCGCGGGGGTGGCCCTTAAGTATGTTGAAGAAACGCAAAAAGGGGTAGTAGCGCATATAAACAAGCTAAGCCCGTATAACCCCGGTGATTTTATGCTGGTTGACGGCTCTACCAGAAAAAATCTTGAGCTTTTTGAAAGAATGGCCGATAAAAGCCGGGAAGGCACGCTATTTTATGTGCTTGATAAGACCGTCAGCGCCATGGGCGGCCGGGTGCTGAAAAGATGGCTATTAGAACCGCTTCTTGATGTGAAAGAAATAATTAAGCGCCAGGAAGGTGTCGCAGAACTGCTTGAGGATTATATACTCAGGCAAAACGTGCGCAAGGCGCTTAACTCGCTGGTGGATTTTGAAAGAGTTTCGGGAAAGATCGGCTGCAAAACGGTGAACGGGCGCGATCTGGCCGCGCTAAAAAACTCTTTAAAAGAGCTTCCCGGGTTGAAGGTGTTGCTGCAAAAATGCGATTCAAAGATCCTTCACGAGATAAAAAATGGAATGCATCTTTTGAAAGAGACCGTTGAACTGCTCGAAAGAAGCCTGGAAGAGAACCCTCCTCTCTCGCTCAAGGAAGGAAATATCATTAAGCAGGGGGTCAACGATGAACTGGACAAGCTCCGGAATGTCAGCCGGGGAGGAAAGGAGTGGATAACCAAATTCCAGGAGGAGGAAAGAAAGCGCACGGGTATTTCCTCGCTTAAGGTGGGATTTACCTCGGTCTTCGGTTATTACATAGAAGTAAGCAAAGCCAACATGACAAAAGCCCCGGAAAATTACACAAGAAAACAGACCCTGGCGAACGCGGAAAGATTTATTACTCCGGAATTAAAAGAATATGAGGAACTGGTACTTACAAGTGAAGAGAAAATAAACACGCTTGAGTATGATATCTTCTGCGGCCTGCGGGAAAAAACCGCGGAGATACTGCCAAAATTACAGGAGAACGCCCGGCTCGCGGGGAGTCTGGACACCCTCTCGGGTTTAGCGGAAGCCGCCGCGGTAAATAAATATATAAAACCGGAGATAAACGAAACTGATCTTATTTCCATTAAGAACGGCCGTCATCCGGTAATAGAGTTGATAGTCCCGGACGGTTTTGTTGCCAATGATACGGTACTTGATAATAAAGACTCACAGATAATAATACTAACCGGCCCCAATATGGCAGGGAAATCCACCTATTTGCGGCAGACGGCGCTGATAGTGCTTATGGCGCAAATGGGTTCCTACGTGCCTGCGGACTCTGCTGTTATCGGGGTGGTTGACCGGATATTTACCCGCGTGGGAGCTTCCGACAATCTGGCTCTCGGACAGTCTACTTTCATGGTGGAAATGCTGGAGACGGCAAATATCCTGAACAACGCGACCAAACGGTCTCTAATAATTCTGGATGAGATAGGACGGGGCACGGCAACCTTTGACGGGATAAGTATCGCCTGGGCGGTAGTAGAGTATCTTCACGATGAAAAAAAACTCGGCGCAAAAACCATCTTTGCTACCCACTTTTATGAATTGACGGAACTTTCCTTAACCCTGCCCCGCGTGAAAAATTATAATATTCTGGTCAAGGAATGGAATGAAGAGATAATTTTCGTGAGAAAGATCGTAGAAGGCGCGGCAGACAGAAGCTACGGTATCCAGGTGGCCCGCCTGGCCGGCCTTCCTAAAGAGGTCCTGAAACGTTCAAAAGAAATACTCCATAATCTTGAAGAAGCCAACTACGATAAAGAAGGTAAATCCAAAATAGCCGGCGGCGCCGCGGTCATTTCCCAGCTCTCAATATTTGATGCCAGAGCCCCCAGGCAGTCCGAAGAATCGGCAAAAGCAAGGGAGCTCCTGAAAAAACTGGAAGAAATAGACGTAAATTCTCTAAGCCCCATTGAAGCGCTTAACATGTTGAATAAATTGAAAGAGCTATAAGATATTACCGGGGGAAAAAATGGAAAAAGAGGGATTTAGAGTTCGACGGGCTTCCTTAAAAGACATGGCTGTACTTGCCTATCAGCGCCGCGAAATGTTCAGCGATATGGGTATCTTTACAAGGAAGGAAGCAAAGTCGGGGGATAAGGCATACCTAAAATTTGTAAAGGAAAAGATGAAGCAAGGGAAGTATTTTGGATTTTTAATAGAAAATGGCGAAGGGAAGGTTGTTTCGGGAGGGTGTTTATGGTTGAAGGAGTTACAGCCAAAACCATTGGCAAAGAAAAAAGAAGCCCCCTATCTTCTCGCAGTCCATACCGAACGAAAATATAGAGGCCAGGGCCTTGCTTCCAGGATAGTGAAAGAGGCAATAAAATGGGCCAGGAAGCATGGGTATCCGAGAGTAGAACTTCATGCCTCAGACCAGGGAGCGGGCGTTTATGAGCGCCTTGGTTTCAAAAGAACAAACGAGATGCGTTACGAGATAAAAAAGAAGAAATTTTAATAAACTGTCATTGCGAGGAATACGGCGTTAGCCGTGATTAAATGACGAAGCAATCTCAGCAATTTAAGATTGCATAAAAAAACGAGATTGCTTCGTCATAAACCGCGACTAACGTCTCATTCCTCGCAATGACAGCCGTAAGAAAATAGGAGTAATAATGTCATCTGATCAAAAGTTCGTTGATTTCATAGTTGATCAAATTGAAAATGCCGGAAAGATCAGTTTCAGAAAGATGTTCGGAGAATACGCGCTTTACTGTAACGGCAAAGTGATAGCCCTGATCTGCGATAACCGGCTTTTTATGAAAGTTACTGAAGGTGGAAGGGCCTTTATCGGAGAACCCGTTCTTGCTCCGGCTTATCAGGGCGCAAAACCCAGCTTTCTTATTGAAGATAAGATCGAAGACCGGGCATGGCTCAGTAATTTGATCAGGATCACTTATAAAGAGCTTCCGGAGCCAAAACCCAGAAAAAAAGGAGCCGGATTTGTTCAGTGCTAAAGGTATTAAATACAGCCAAGTATTGGAAGTTTTAATAATTTTACTTGTTTGTCAACTTGCTTGTTTTTTTCCCGCCGAACTTGTAATTAAAGCAGCCGACATGTCCTATAAAAGCACGGGCGGCGCAATTAAAGAGGAGTGGAGCATCTGGAGTAACGGATTTATCAGTGAAATCTTTGATTTTCCGGAGAACGGTGAGTATAAATTTACAATAACCGCAAGAGGCGATAAAGCGTTCAATGTTTGGCCCGTAATGAAAGTTTCCTGCAATGATAAGGAGGTCTTTACCGGTTCGGCTGATTCTACGGAGCTAAAGCCTTTTTCTTTTATTGCAGAAATAGAAAAGGGCTATTGCCGGTTAAAGATACATTTTACCAACGATGTTTACGTCAAGGAAAAAAAAGAAGACCGGAATTTGTATGTCGCGCAGTTAAAGATCGAAGACCGCGGTTCAGGACTGCTTCCCCGGCTCATGCCTAAAGAAAAGGCGGAGCAGATCCAAAGTGAAAAGAGGGAGAGCTTGATGAAAAAGATCAAAGAACAAACCGAAAAAATAAGAACAGGCGAACTGGAAATAACGGTAGTAGATAAAGAGGGTAAGGCAATTACTAATGCCGGTGTTACCGTAAACCAGCAGAAGCACGAGTTCTGGTTCGGTACCGCTATAAGTTCGGCCGTGAATAAATTTGATAAAACTACCCGGGAAAAATTCCTGAATATATTGAAAGAAAATTTTAACAGCGCCGTTCATGAAAATGCCTTAAAGTGGTATGGCATAGAGCAGGAAAAAGGCAAACTAAGATATGAGGACGCTGATAAGATCCTTGCCTGGTGCGAAAAAAATAATATAAGTATGAGAGGCCATTGTATCTTCTGGGAAGTTGAAAGCGTGCTCCAGCAGTGGATAAAAGACTTGAATAAGGAAGAGTTAAGACAGGCCGTCTTAAAGCGCGCCAGAGAATTGCCGGAAAGATATAAAGGCCGGATAGGCGAATATGACGTGAATAATGAAATGATGCACGGAAGTTTTTACAAGGACCGGCTCGGGGAAGGCATCTGGAAAGAGATGTTTGAAACAGTTCATAAAAGCGATCCGGCTGCGGTTCTTTATGTGAATGATTATGAGATAATGGAAAATGGTTTTATGGACGAGGAATACGCGGCCCATATAAAACATTTGCTGGATATGGGTGCGCTTGTCGGCGGTATAGGGATACAGGGGCATTTTTCCGCCGCGGTGGACCCGTTCCTGGTAGAAAAATCGCTCGAAGTCCTTTCAAAGTTCGAACTTCCGATAAAAATTACTGAATTTGATATTGATTCCGTGGACGAACAGGTCAAGGCGGAGGGCCTGGAAACTCTTTACAGGATATGCTTTGCGTATCCCCGGGTAAAAGGTATACTTATGTGGGGTTTCTGGGAAGGCGCCCACTGGCGGCCAGGATCCGCTCTCTTTAAAAAAGATTTCTCGCCGACCCCGGCCGCAATAATGCATCATAAGCTGGTCTATGACGAATGGTGGACAAGAGCAAAAGGAAAAACGGATGCAAAGGGGATATATTCCTGCCGGCCCTACTTTGGAGACCATATTGTAACCATTACCGCCCCGGACGGAAAAATATTGACGCAAAAAGTATCCATAAAGTCTGAAGAAAAAAACAAAAAGATAAAAATTACAATGGATGCACGCTGATAAAATTTAAGACGAAAAATTTTCCGGAGGTTAAAAATGTTTTTACGCTGGTTCACTTTTGTGTTTCTTCTTCTGCCCGTGTTTCTGGCAGGAGAGGAAGCGTCCAAGCTAGCGCAATACGGCATTACCTGGGAGTTTGAAAAACCGGCCAAAACCGGAAAGTATATGACCGGTGATTTCTGGGTTCTTGGCCCGGTCACCGTTAAAAATATCACACCCGCACAAACACCCGGAAGAAACGGCTCGGTAGTGAACCCGCCGGCGGGAAATAAACAGGCGTATGATGACCGCTTTAGCAGTATCGAAACCTCCCTGCGGGTCAATCTTCCTTTGGAACTTAAACCGGGACAGTCGCTTGTAAGCACGATCAGCGTAGATAAGGTCGGGGAGGAGAATAAGACTCCCGATACTATGCCCGGACAGTATTGCCGGGGCCCAATTAAGACGGCTGCGGTACTGACCTGCGTCGCCGAAGTCCCGCCGGCGGATGCCTTTCGCCCGGCTTATGTGGGGGAGCATAAACTTTATTTCACTGCCGGAAATATTCACCGTGAATTTTTACCGAAGCTTAAACCGGCAGGCAAGGAACCAGACCCGGTAATTTATGAACGGTATTTGCAGAAGATCTGGCTGGATCACTGGCCGGATTTCAGATCCCGGGAGATGCATCCCTGGGAAAATATGCCCGACTATGGCCGGGAGATCACCAATATTACCTCAACAGTCAGCTTGCTTCTTACTCTGGACGATCCGGAAGGAAAGTATGAAAAACTTCTTTTGAAATTCGTGCAGCTGGGAATAGATTACTACGGAGTGGCCCAGTCAAATAATAAACTATGGTTCGCCAACGGGGGGCACGATTCCGGACGAAAAATTCCGATAATTTTTGCGGGGGTGGTGCTGGACCACGACGGTATGAAAAATATTAAAGCGGTATTTGCCGAGGATGAACAAACCTACTACGGGGAGGGCTACCGTGGACAGAAAGTTCTCTGGAAAATAGATCCCACCGAAACGCGCAAGCATGAGCATTTACCGCCGGAAAAATGGAAAGGGCCGCCGTTTAAGGGTGATAATGACGGGTGGAAGTCTGAAGGTTACCGTTCTCTTAACGGGCCTACGTGGGTTGCGCAGGCACTGGCCGCCCGGCTGCTTGGCGCTAAGGGTTATTGGAATCATAATGAATTCTTTGACTATGTGGACCGCTGGGTTCTTGAAGCTCAAAACGGCATGGTAGATAAAAAAACTATGAAACCCATCGGCTATAAAGTTTTTCCAAGTGATTTTGTAAAGGCCATGTGGGAGATATATCGTGATAAAGCCGATGAAATAGGCGCCCGTAACTTGAAAAAACAGGGCAAAACCGATACCAGGTAATTTCACAAAGCGGCTGGTTATTTCGTTCCGTACCGGCTGTCTTGCTCAAGAACAATGATTACGTAAAGGTATTTGAGACAATGCAACAGCAGCAAACCGCAAGAGCCGGATAAAAATCTTAACGTTTCAGGTATTTTCTGTTATAATACTGAACTAAGGTATCTAACAGGAACATTTTGAATGAATATTTTGTCTTTAAGTATGCAGGCCTAAGCCGGCTTTTCTATATGATATAGTTAAGAATACAAAATTACTCTGTGCTTTAGCACCGGTAAACAGTAATTACTATTTGAAAGGGGGTATG